>JAUVKW010000029.1 GCA_030596025.1 Bacteroidota bacterium
TCCGTCCAGGTCTCTTGGAATAAATACCTGCCTGGTTTCCTTTGGATATATCATCTCCATCGGATGTTCATCTCCTTCTCTGCATTCCTGTGAAAAGCGTGGAAGGGATCGATAATGAGGATTCCTCTTTTTATAATACCACTCCATAACCGGTGGTAAAACAAACCAGGATGTATTTACCATCTCGTCAATTTCATAGCAGTCGCTATTCACTCTGAATTGCCTGTCCCTATCCAGATGTACAATCCTGTGATAAGGGCAGGCCTCCATTTTTGTGCAGGCTTCGGGAACCATTTGTGTAATGACATCATCACAATCTGGCCCAGCCCGGAAACCACTTTTTGCACAGATCTCAAGTTCAAGCATCTCATCATATGGTTGAATAAACCAACCCGAAGTATTTAACATGCCAAATGCATCAAACATCAGGGGAGCTGCTACATTCAATCCTGTAAGACCGGGCCTTCCCTCTCCGTCAGCATTACCTACCCAAACACCAACCAGGTAATCCGGATTTAATCCTATAGCCCAGGCATCCCTGAATCCAAAGCTGGTTCCGGTTTTCCATGCGATCCTTTTTGAGGAGGAAAATTGTTCCCATAATCCCTCTTGAGTAGGTCTTTCCAGTTCAGTAAGGGTTTCAAAACATTGCCAGATAGATGCAGCACTCATAATTCCATTTTTTAATAACTTCTGTTGATTATGCTGCTTCTTATAACTGAAACTCTCATTCTCTATTACATAAACCGGATCTGCATATTCTTCCGGATCATACTTGTAGTCATACTCTTGAATGTTATTCAGGCTGTTTGCCATTCCCATATAAACCCGGCATAAATCCCATAACTTCACTTCAGCTCCCCCCAGAATTAATGTCAGACCATAATGACTTGAGGCATTGCCAATAGATGAAAATTTCAGTGTTTGAAGTTTTGAGTGAAATTTTTCTAAACCATAATCCCGCAGCATTCTGACGGCAGGGATATTCAAAGACCGCACCAGGGCTGTACTTGCAGGAACCGCACCGGTGTAGGATAAATCAAAGTTCAGGGGAGTATAACCAGAAATATGTGTTGGAATATCAGCAACCAGGCTATTGGGGAGTATGGTTCCTTCATCAAGCATAAAGGTATACAAAAGAGGTTTTAGAATACTCCCGGAACTTCTCGAAGAAGTGATAATATCAACATAACTTCCCGTTTCCTCTCCGGTTGCCTGAGAATTGCCAACATATGCTATTACTTTTTTCTCCGGAATGTTAAGAACCAAAATGGCGGCATTATGAATCTCATTCTGACTTAAATGAAGGTAGTGTCTCTGTACCAGACTTACAAGTCTTTCCTGTAGTTCCAAGTCAATGCTTGTTATGCATCGTTTCCCTTTGTATCCATCTTTCTCTGCCCGGTTAAGTAAATGTGGAGTAATTTGCGGCAGGGCAACAGGTCGGTCCGGAAGTGGTTCTGATTTCGAAAGATTACAGCTTGTCTGATCAATTACACCTTTATTTTTCAGCTTATCTAACAAACGATTTCTTTTTTCCAGCAAGATGTCATGATTTTTCCCAGGATAGATAAGTGATGGAGCATTGGGGAGAACAGCCAGGGTAGCTGCTTCTCCCCATGAAAGTTTGTTTGCCGGTCTTCCAAAATATCTCCATGAAGCAGCATCAATACCCACAACGTTCCCTCCAAAAGGAGCATGAGAAGCATACAATTGAAAAATTTCATCCTTTGTAAGGCTAAACTCCAGGCGGCTTGCAAGGAGCATTTCTATAAGTTTCTGTGTAATAGTACGAGGCTTACCCTTCCTTGAAAGGCGAACAACCTGCATAGTAATAGTACTGCCCCCACTTACAATTCTTCCCTCTTTTATATTTTTTTTAAGAGCCTTTAGAAGTGAAACCGGATTTATTCCGGGATGAGACCTGAAATACTCATCCTCATAAAAAAGCATACATTGACCAGGCTTGTAGGGAACACTGTCACAATCAGGGAATCTCCATTGACCATCCTCCGCAATCCTGGCTGATAGTAACTCCCCCTGTGTGTTTACAAGCACTGTGTTTGTGGGATCATTGAACTGTACAACAGGCAATAAAAGAAATGCTCCGGCAAATACTATAATACCAATCAACCAGTATTTATTCTTATCTATCCATTTCATGTTACCAGCATGAGAAAGAGCCAAATGAAAATATCTATTTCTGTTTTATAACCTTAACCCATTTCCCCGCTTTTGTTGCATGTATGCTATTATCATACATGGCCTCACAATATACTGCCGGCAAGAAAAATTTTCCCAGGTAAGCAGCATTAAGCATCACTACAAAGGTTTTTGAGTCCCTCTTATCAAGATCAAAATAACTATAAACCCTATCGTCCCGGATATCCTGGTACCTGGGTTTATCTTTTAATTTTAAAGGATCAATATTGTCCAACCTGACATTTCTAATTTCCCATCCTGAAGGAAACATTTGAGTCAAAGCCATTTCTTTGTAATTCATTCTGATGCCCGGATGAACTAATTGAACTTCAGCCATAAAATCGGTTCCCTGTTCAAGTTCAGTCGGATCAATTTTCTTCCCTTCCATATTGAGGTAGCGTATAAACATTTTAAGATCATTCTCCTCATCTGCTATTTCGTTTGTAAGGGGAATTCCATCCAATTGAATATTAATAAACAAAGTTCGTTTACTTGTATTTTTCAGAGAGATATTACCGCCTTTTTCTCCATCGAAAGGTAAATTCAATTGAGCAATTGGGGTATTGGTTGAAATCTCTTTTTTCGTTCCATTAATACTACACTCAAATTCAACTCCCCCTGAAGCATCGGGTTCACCGAGGAACTTGCCAATTGCCAATAAAGCAAAAGCTGTTGTTTGTGTACTATACCATTCCTGCGAACCAAATTTTTCAGCCAATTCATCCACCAACTTTTTAGCTTTTACATTTGAATCCATCAGGGTCATAACCTCCAGGATCATTGCCTGATCGCGAAATGAGCTCCCATAGGTATAAGACAGTTCTCTATAAAACTCTACTGATGAAGTTAATCCTGAAACAATGTCTTCAGCTACTTCATTTTTGCCTATGAGCAAATAAGCCCCGGCAAGTCTCCATTTCGCACTAACCGACAGATTTTTCATCTCCCTCATTCTGTTCATGGCACCGAGTGCCGGTTTTTTAACTAATGCAAGTGTATATAAACGGTAGGCCTGATTAATTTCATTACTTCTTCTATAACTAAAGTAACCGGTTTCACGATCCCAGCTGCCGGCTCTCCTGGTTTGATATTTTACCCAATTATCAATAAAACCTATGGGAAGCTTATAGCCCAATGCCCTGGCTTCAAGCATAAAATGTCCGGCATAACTGGTGCCCCACTCACTGGCCGTATAATAAGATCCGGGCCAGTAGGTCAATCCCCCATTTGAGATCTGGAAGGATTTGATCCGGTTAATTCCTGCAGTGATGTTTTCCTGAATTTTATTCTTTTGTTCTGAATCAAGATCGATAAACCTGTATAAAAATAGCTGTGGAAAAACCGACGAAGTAGTTTGCTCAATACACCCGTGCGGATACTCCATTAAAAATTTCAATCTCTGTTCAAGATTCATTTGTGGCAGAGCAGAAACCTCTATTACACCATTATTTGTACCAGCCAGGCCCACAGCATCATATTTTGTCTTCCATGTTTTACCAGGTTCCACCATATCATCTATAACTATAGAGATCCGGGGATTTGGCATCCTTACCTTTAAGTTTATGAGATCACTGGCTTCATGAGATTTACTCCTGGCAATAATTTCAACTCTCCCGGCACCAATATTCCTGGCCACCTTGAGAGTAAAGTTTACAATTTGATCTCCTTGCTCATTAAATGAAATTTTCTGTGTTGCAGGTCCCTCAAGCGAGAACATATTATTGGTTCTAACCTCCACAGTCACATTTTTCAGCTGATCATCCATAGAAAAAACAGTTACCGGTAAAATTACCGTCTCTGTAGGGCTAACTATCCGTGGCAGGGTAGCCAGAACCATTAATGGCTTTTTTACCGGAGTGGTTTTTTCTGTTTTCCCGTATGCTCCATCATAGCTGGCAACAAGCATAGTTTTTACAGATCCAACATAATTAGGCATCGTGAAACTATGACTGTTAGATTTACCCTCTTTCAATTCAAAGGGGCCCAAAAATCTGACAACTGGCTTAAACCGGTTGGTATTTTTCTTATCATCCTGCTTAATAAATTCATCCCCCCCAATAGAGAGAAGTCCGGACATTTCCCCGGTAAAAGCCCCCATCACATATTTATACATATCCCAGGTACGAATACCGAGTGCTTCTTTAGAATAGAATCTGTTCCATATGTCAGGAGTTCTGAACCGTGTAAGATCCAGAAGGCCTTCATCCACAACGGCAAGGGTATAGGTCATTTTCCTTCCATTTTTTTCAGACACTTTTACTGCCACTTCCTGTTCGGGCTCTAATACATCCGGCATTTCCAGAATTGGTTGAAGAACTGTATTTTGATCCACCACGTTTACACTTTGAATTCCATACAATCGTATTGGCAGGTCATTGCCAGTTCTTTTGTGTGGTTGTATCAAGGATATATTTATGAAAGCATTGGGAGCCATTTCTCTGGTAGCCTGAATGGTAAATTGCTTATTACTGTTAGATTCTACCCAAAATGTCTCAAGAATTTTTGATCCGTTCTCAATACTTATTAATGCCCTGCCTTCTTGAAATTCAGGAAGATAAACTTTTATATCCTCTCCTGCTTTATATATTTTTTTGTCCGTGGTAAATGTCAGCATTTCCGCACCACCGGGATTATCCTGGCCGGGACTACTCCAATAACCTCTATAACTGAGATAAAATGTTTTGCCAGTGCTGTGTCCTCCTTTAGGATCAGTGATCCGCATGAGTTTTCTTCCCCAAAGATTTTTATCAAACTTCATCTCATAAATAGCATTACCATTTATCGTGCTTATTTTGTCTTTCTTTATAAGATTTCTGCTCTGGTTTCTAACATAAGATGCCAAATTATCATATTCATCTCTATCCCACCACCATCTCCATTTCACATCATATATTTCAATGCTAAGGTCTTTTACATCCACCGGATTTCCTGATTCATCAACTGTGATAATGGAGATCAGGTTTGGTTCATTCGAATAGAGTGCGCCATTCCATCCCGGACCTTCAGGCATTTTAACGCCTACATAGTTCTTGAATGGAGAGTATAAAGTTGAAAATCGATCTATACTGAAATCTCCTGAATTCTCAAAAACCCTGGTTTTGAAAAAGGCACGAAGCATCCCTGGTGCCTCCTTACCCACATTAATATTGGGCCTAAACCAGGCATTCCCCAAACTATCCAGTTTCCCCTCAAAAATCATTTCAGCTTCAGCTTCAAAGCTTTTTGCAGGATCATCAAAAACATAATCAATATATTCTTTGAAAGAGGTTCTTGTGGAACTAAGATCCAATTCAATATCTGCTTTTAGATTCCTGGCAATGGCGCCATGTAACCATTTTACATTAAGAGTTCCCCTGGCAGAATTTTTATTTAGTATTTCAGAACCAAAATCAATGTTTAGTTTCAGGCGGTTCGGCTTTACAGTCTCAATCTTAAGCGTTTTTGTGAAGCTTGATCCTCCAACATTAATCTTTGCAAGCCAGTTTCCGGTTGGAGCATCACCTTCAGTAGCTGTACGAAAATCATATACTCCATTTAATGAGGTAGTTTTGATTATTTTCTGATAAAGTTGATTCTCCGGGGTATAAAGTTCAAACCTCACAGGATGATTTGTTGGCAAGGTTTTATTCTTGTCCTCCAGGATAAAAGTCAGATATAATGAATCTCCTGGTCGCCAAACGCCGCGCTCGCCATATAAAAAGCCTTTTATTCCTCTTACATTTTTATTCCCTCCTACATCAAACATGCTCATCGATAATGCAGATCCGTCATCTAACCTCAAATATCCTCTTTGAGCTCCTTGTTTTGCCACGAGTAAGAAGGGTTTACTGTCCAATGGAATATTCACTATCCCCTTATTATCAGTCGCCTTTTCTACCATAAGCTGATTCTGATAATTATATACCGCCACCTTAACACCTGACATTGGTTCGGCAGAAAGGAGACTAGTTACTGCAATAAAAAGATCTGTCCCATTGCCTCCTTTAGCTATTATGCCAAAATCCGAGGCCAGAACATTTCGGCTTGCATTATTATTGCTCCGTTTATAGATGAAATAAGAATCAGTACATGGATTATTTCTGTCTCTCCACACATAATCCTCATAATAATCATAATAATACCCACCGGAAGGAGGCTCATCATAACGATCCGATTCCCGATCTTCTTTATAGGGAGTTAACTTATCCTCATCATTAATCTCTCCCGGACAATGATATAGGGATTGTGATCGATCAAATGTAATTGAAACATTATATATTGCTCCCGGTTCGGTTTCGATGAGATTCGAAAGATCAAGTGAAAAAATATTCCAGTTTCCGTAATCAATTGGTTTATCTGAAGTAAGAGCAATCTCCTTTTTAAGGATGATCCTTCCAACCCTACTCATCTCCCTGTTACCACTATATTGATTTACCTGAAAGAATTGGGCTACATTTTCTTCAAAAATCTTAATGATCTTAACATTAACTGCCCTTAAATTCACAGCCTTAAAAGGGAAAATTAATCCATTATTTCCAGGTAAAATAATACCATCGCCTATCAGGCTTACATCGGGGTTAATACTTGTGAAAACAATATCTCGCTTATATCCTTCAACCAAATCATAATCAAGACTATTTCTCAAAGCCTCATCAATAACCAGGGTATGAGTCCCCTGCAGCCTGGTTGTTGAATAAACTTTAACCTGGCTTCCATTTATCTCTAATTTTACAGTTTCTCCGGATTCCAGATAAATCAGACCGCGAATATCCTGATTACGGTTAACAGGATCGGAAAAATAGAGGCTTATAAATTGATCAGGTTGTTGGATTACCTGTAGATTCATTAGTTTAAAATCTCCCAATGGGGGAATATCAACAATTTCCTCTCCTTTATCTTCACTGCCAACTATTTTGCCATTCCATTTCAATACAATTTCTTCTTTCTGTTCAGACCTGAAAATACTGTCAACCGAGAATTCATGTATCTTGCCTTCGTTTCCGTGATTCCAGTTAATCTTCAAGCTTTTTTTATTTTGAAAAGCTTCCAATACTTTTTCAACAGACTCCATATTGGCGTAATCAGCTGTTTTCAGACTTCCATTTAGTTGTTGCCATTGCAAACTCTCTTCATCTATACTTTTTAAACCTTCAAAATTTACAAATACTGCTTGCTGCATTGTCTGGAACCGGAATTCCAGGTTTTTAAGATGTTTGGGAACCTCTAATAGTTTTGACAAATGAAATTTGCCATTATACACAGTGCCAGGAGTTAAAATTCCTTCAGACCTGAACTCAATTGTTTTTTTGTCTACCCAGATTATACTTCCTTTGATTAATGGCTTGAACTCAAATAGTTCCTGGTCAATGATCTCCTCCCGAAGATTTTCAGAGAGGTCCTCCATCAAACGTATACTTATGTTTGAATTAACTGAAATAACTCCACTTGTAAATCCGGAAATATAGTTTGTAAATCCGGAATCGATTTTTGGGATCTCTTTTTTTGTGTCTTTACAACTTATAATAGTAATCACCAGAAGGAAGTAGAATACAAATTTTTTCATTGTTTGGAGCGTATTTGGTTAATTGGGTTCGATAAAGATATCAATGTTTAAATCTATTTTAAACTTCTTCATAATTATCCAATTTCGGTATTCCTATCCATCTTGGTGTCCTTTTCATATATTCTTCGTAATCCTTTCCATACCTTTTAAGACAATATTGTTCTTCTGCAGGCGCAAATATCAGGTGAAATATTCCCATTATTATTGTAAGCATTAGAAAAACCCAAGAAGCACTTGCTATGGCGATGCTTAAAAATATCAAGGTTTGTGCTACATAAAAAGGATGCCTTGAGTAAGGGTAGGGTCCTTTGGTGAAAGGTTTATCAGTTGGAGTAGTCCGAACAAAAAAAGTAACTGATATGGTAATAACAAGTGCTACCAGGAAGATTATTAAACCTATTTCAAAAACTGGTATAATTGACACATTTTCCTCCTTTTTTAACTTGCATATTTTGCCCCGAAGTGAGCATTTCGTCTAAGGTTTTGAATAAACGTCCGTTTTAATAGCGTTTATTTTTTGTTGGGCAATCGTGTTCTTTATTTTTCCTCTTTTAAACTATCATTATACACTTCACTATAGAAAAACTCATATCCATTAGTCCATTTACCAATCAATCTATCCTTTTGACTGTAAGCACTAATTGTAGAGAGAAAAAACAAAACAAATATTATCACTTTCATTATTATATAGTCTTTGGTTATGGTGCCCAACTCGTTATATGATTAGTAAATATAATTATTATCAGAAGGATTATCTGGGTAAAGTAAGGTTTTCATCGTTTTATCCTGTTGTTTGCATGCCCTGGTTGCATTAGCATCAATTGTGGTTGTATAGTTGAGCAAAACCTTTTCAAAAAAGAATGCCTGAAAAATACAGCATAAATCACTTAAAAACTTCTGTGAACGTAGTATGTATCAAAAAAAAACGTCCCGGTATGCGGGACGTTTTTTCAAATGTAATCAAATGTTAAGGGTAAAGTCTTATTTGATTTCTGTGCCTGTGCTTTAGCAATATTTCCCTGGTTTCTCCATTTATTGTAATAGTTGCTTTGTTGTCACAGGTTCCGTCACCATAATCAAGGGTTATTGGAAGTTTATCTCCCACAACAATTACAACTGTCCCGCTCTTAATGAACCTGCAACTTGCTGCCCATTCCAGCCTGTAAGTAATAGTTCTGTTATAAGCTTCCTGCTTAAAATTTGTTCCACTTGCTGATCCCAGGATATAGAAGACATTATCAAAAAAGTTCCTGGTATCTTCACCCTCAACCCATTCCTTATACCTGGTAAACTCCTTGGTCAATTCAACGGTATTTCCCTCTTCTGTCGGTACAATAACCTTTCCACCTTCAAGAACTGATGTAAAAGTTAAATTACCATTGTTGTTTCTTCCGTCATTTGAAGTGGTTTTAGTACCCTCAACCTTGATACCATTTATATAGTAGTCGAAAAGTTCAACTGTTTTCGTTGATCCCGGCATGCGCATCCATCCTGTAAGTGTTATCTTTACCATTCCACTACGGGTGTGGCCATAAAACCCTTCGCATCCTTCACCCCAGTCTATAGTTATAACCTTTGGCCATCTTGTGGTATCAGGCTTATCAACAGTAATGGTTGGGCAGTCATTAGAAACCAGCATAGACTTGAGACCAGCTGATGACAGTTGGTCTTCCACAAGGGATAAGGCATTATCAACAGATTCCATCAGATCACCATATAAGGTTTCTGTAAGAGCATCTTCTTCAGCGAGCAATATGTCTGCCTCACTAATTTTTACAGAAGTGTCTTTTTCACATGAACTTAATACGAATAAACCTGTTAAAAACATAACAAGTATCAGATTCCATTTTTTTGTTTTCATAATCTAAAAGTTTTATTAAACATTAATTTCTTTTCCGGTTAATACAACTAATAATTTAGTCGCTTTACTATTTAACCGATCATTAATGAGTTTACCCTACTTTTTTAAAAAGAAAAGTTTAAATAAATCGTTGGTGTGAAAGGAACAGCCTCTGCATGTATATTTATGGTGTTGGTTTGGTCTGCAGGTACACGAATAAAATTAGAATATTTTATATTCTCAGTATTTAACAGGTTCAGAACAGAAATACCTCCTTCCATATGATAATTTTTTTTATCATACCTGTAAACCAGAGATGCATCCAACCTGCTGTAAGGATGTCTGTTTTCAGGATCTAAAGAACGAAACAGATCAACAAATCCTGATCCGTAAACATAATTAGCAGAAATATAAAAAGGGTATAAATCAAACAGGCCGGCAAATTTTATCTCGTGCCTTTGATCCTGGGGTGCATAAAAGTATTCCACCCTTCTGAAGTATGGGAAACTTTCTTCAGCTTTCCCAAGTGAATAGGAAATCCAGAATTCATGTTTTTTGATCATCTGCTTCAGGTAGAGGTCAATCCCATATGAATAACCATACCCTTCATACACCCCTTTTTCAAAAAATCTGTTAGTATTAATAAACCGGGTAATTCCTTCAATAGTCTTATGATAAGCTTCTATACTGGCAGTGAAATTCTTTCTTTGATAGCTAAAACCTCCCACCCAATGTCGAGAATTAAGAACCGGAATGCTCTGATTGTCACATACAGTCCAGAAATACCTGTAATTGCCGTATTCATCAACTTCAGAAGCCATAGAAACAAATTGGTTATATAGTCCCCAGGCTGCATGTATCTTTAAATACTTATCAATCTGTACTGAAACAGATAACCGGGGTTGAAGGTAAAGTTTTGAAATGTTCAGGGGATAGTCAATTCTTATACCTGGTTTTATCCTGATTGTGTTATTTACCACAATTTCATCCTCTACATATGTATTTAATCGTTGTCCGTATTTTTGATTTGTATTAAGAATAATGTCAAATGAGTCTTTTTTGAAATCAACAGCGTCATAAATAAAACCAAGACCTACCTCGACCTGGTGTTTTTCTGAAACTACAAATTGATTCTGATTTTTAAACCCAACTTCCTGTATGTGACTTTCTATAAGTTCATCTCTTTTTGAAAGTAATTGTCCTGTGGTTGACCTGGTGATTTCCTGGTCAAGAAGCAGGTTTCTGTTAAGTCCTGAATAACTAATCAATAAATTGGAATGAAATCCGTTTTTCCAGTTCTTCCCATAAAAAACACTTCCTCCTTTTTGACGGTTTTGTTCTTCCGATCTTCTATTGATTTCAATTAAATCCACCTCATGATCAATCTTGTAGGCAAAATTATCTCTCCCCTCATAAAGGCTTATAAAATAATTATCACCATTTTTGGTTGATCCCGAATATTTTAAATTAAAATCGCGAAAAGTATAATCAGGTATAACTTCCATATCTGTTAGGCTGGCCGGAGGTTTAGTTTTAAAAAGATCAATGTCATCTGAATCGTACAGATTATAATAGGTCTGGCGAAAGGCAAATACCAGTGAGGATTGATCAAATAAAGGAAGACTTGCTTTTCCGCTTATGGTCATATTGTTTATAGTAAAATCCAGGGATGGATCTTTCGGACTACCATCAATGCCTGAAATATTTACTATACCTCCAACACGCTCACCATATTCTGCTCCATATCCACCCTTTAAAACTAAAATGTCTTTAGCCATATAAGGATTTACAGCACTAATATTATCGTTGAAATTTTTTAAGCCAAAAATTGTATATCCATCAAACAAAACCTGGCTATGCCCTTCATACCCCCCCCATATAATCAGGTCACCCGATTGTTCGCCTGCAGCAAGTATGCCAGGTTGTAAACGCAGATAATTAAAAA
The DNA here is from genome assembly GCA_030596025.1 of Bacteroidota bacterium. Taxonomy (GTDB): domain Bacteria; phylum Bacteroidota; class Bacteroidia; order Bacteroidales; family VadinHA17; genus JAYEGO01. The sequence goes on from JAUVKW010000029.1 coordinate 11,530, forward strand.
CTGAATTATCCCCATTTCCTGGTACACGCCTTGCGATTTTATGATTCAAGCGCATAGTTCCCGGAGCTTCACCAACCTGGCCTGAACGTTCAACAATCTCTCCTTCAATCCTAACCTCCTTCAACCCAATTACTGATGGCTTAAGATAAAGTATATGATTAGCACCGGGCTGCACTAGCGTATCAAGAATGTAATAGCCAAGATAGGAAACCTTCATTTTGAATATGCTGTCAGTGCGTGAAACATAGGAAAAGGTACCTTTGAAATCAGATACTATTCCTCTTCCATTAATGATTATATGTGAAAATGGGAGAGTTTCAAGTGATGATTTATCCAGAACCTGTCCTGAAATAAGAAATTCTTTCTTTTTACGCGGAGCTTCCTTTGCATAAATTAAGTATACATCACCTGATTTTTCATATGATAAAGGGAAATCATTTATAAGGGCGTTTATTGCTTCATCTGAAGAGGAAAATGAACCTGATAAGGTGACCCTGTATTTAAATAACAATCGGTCGTCAAAAGAAAACTGCAATCCATACGAATCCCTTACACGGATAAGCACCAGGCTTAGAGGTTCGTTGTCTGCCTCAATACTTATGCCTTGCGAAAAAGAATTCGATCCTGTCAGGTGCAGGATCGAAATAATGATGAGTGTTTTTATTCTCAAACTACTCTTTCCCTATTCTATAATGGTTTTCTGATACTTCAGCAAAAATCAATCCAAATGGCTTGCACACAAGGCTTAAAACCATTTCAACTGATTCGAATCTCTCAAAATTTCCTGTGTATGAGTAATCAAATATTTCAGGTGTATCTATTGAAACATTGTATTGTCTTTCTATTTCTATAAGTACCTCACTTAAAGGAACAGAAGTAAAAATAAAACTATTCTCCCTGAAGTTAAAAGTACTAAAAGATTCTTCTGAACTCTGTATAAGTAACTTTCCAGATTCATCAAGAATTACCATCTGGTTGGGCTCAAGGACCACAGATTTTTTATTATCCTTTGAAACCACTTTTACATTACCACTAAAACAAGTCACCTGGTATTGATCATCCCTCGACAAAACATTAAAACTCGTGCCTAGCACACGGGTTTTCCCCCTTTCAGAAACAACCTCAAACTTTTTACCCTTCCGGACATTAAAAAATGCCTCTCCATCTAACTCCAAATGCCTTGAAAATCGCCACCAATAAGGGAAATATGCTAACTCCGAACCGGCATTTAGCTCAACATCGGAGCCATCAGGTAAAACAAGGCTTAAATGTTCTCCCGGCAAACATTCTACAGTTTGTTTGTAAAACCTCAGCGCACCGGTAATACCCAATAAAAAAACCAGTGACGCTGCAACAGCAAATTTTGGCCAAAGATTCTCTCTAAAAAAAATACTTCCCTGTAGACTGTCTTCAGACTTCAACGGCAGGTCATCCCAGACCATGTCTTTAGTCCTTTCCCATGGAATATTCATTTTTTCTTCCATGCCTCCCGGCAAGATCTTTTCAAATCCCTGCTCTCCTTTATGTTCTTTAGTTGCCATTTATACTTTTAATGCTGTCTTTAAATATGCTAATGCCAGAGTCATTCTTTTCTCTATTGCTTTTACGCTTAAGTTAAGCCGCTCTGCTATTTCTATATATTTCAATCCCTCCTGCCTGCTCATCATAAAAACTATTCGTTGCTTTTCGGGTAGTCTTGAAAGTGCTTTTTCATAAATTTCTTTTAATTCCTTGTATTGGATCAGATTGCTGGTTTCTTCACATGCCAAATCAAAAGATATCTCCTTTTCATACCTGCGAGCAACTTTCTGCCTTCTGTAATAGCTAACAAACAAATCTGCTGCAATTTTGTATAAAAGTCCCTTGTTTTGTTTTAAGTCAAATGGTAAATTCTTTTCCCATATCTTCATAAAAGCATCCTGTGCAATATCCGTTGCAAGCTCTGTATCGCCACATCGGTAATAAATATAGCTTCTTACAGAATCAAAATACCTCTCAAATACTTCTTTGAAATCTTCCTTTGTCAATGTAGAATTATCAATCTTGTTAACAAGGTAAATTTAATAAATGTTAAAGAACGAATTTCAATATATATATTGAAAGTTTTATTTCAGCACTTATCTTTTAGCTTAAATAGATATCCTTACTACTATATATCCGTATTAATAAGGTTTTACCCTACCTGGATTTCAAACAATAAATTGAACTTTTAATGAAAAACCTTATCTTACTATATTGTTTCATTTAAAACAAACCAAATGGCAAGCAAGATCAATTTATCCAAAGATGAGATAACATCTAACTATTCGGGCAGTGATCATTACGACCTGATTATTATTGGTGCAGGAATTAGCGGCTTAGCCACCGGGCTTATGTGGCTTAAAAATACTGAAGGCGAAAAAACACTGATAATTGATAAAAATCCCTATCCCGGTGGTTATAGTACCGCTTTCAAGAGAGGAGAATATGTTTTTGAAACAACGCAGCTTTTTCCTGATATAATTGAAATGATGGAATATTTGGGATTGGAGATAAAATTAAAGAAGTATGAAAAAGATTTTATGAGACGTATTGTGGTTCATGGAGATGAAGTTGATGAATATAAAATTCCTGCAGGACCTGAAAATTTTACCCGCTACCTCAAGACCAAATTCCCTGATGATGCTGACAAGATTGAAAAACTGATGAACTACTCTATCTCGATGTTTTCGCAGGTAAGAAAATTGAAGGTTATTCCAACTCTGAAAGACACTCTTGTTACCCCATTTAAAGCTCCCAGGGTAATAGCAAATCTCAATCGTACATATTCCGGCTTGCTCGACAAATTTGAAATTTCAAATCCCAAACTCAGGGAGGTTATGGAGACTTTCACCTCATTTTCAGGTGTTCCTTCTGACAGAGCTTCTTCAATCTATGCCACAGGAGCAATGTTGTCTTCTATGACAAGATGTTTCAGACCATACGGATATTTTGATGAATTCCCGGCAAATATGACCCGTCTTTTTCAGAAATGGGATGGTGAGGTTCGCCTGAATGCAGAAGTTGAAAAAATAGTGGTTGAGAATAATAAAGTATCAGGTGTTAAAATTAAAGGAGACGATAAAGTAATAAGAGCTAACAAGGTGGTCACAACTATCGATCCAATGTTGGCAATGAGGCAACTTGTAGGAGACGAAAACCTGACTCCAAAATATATAACAAAATTAGAAAATACCCTTATGTCAACCTCATCAATAAATATTGCCCTGGGCCTTGACGATAAGATTGATCTGGCCGGAATGGATCTTGACTACCCCTATAATGTTGTATCAACCGGACTTGGAACTTCTGAAAAGCTGTTTAATGGATTCATTGAAGGAGATAATGCATTTTCTGAAGATTGTTTCCATGCAGCAGTTATTTGTCCATCACTTACCACCGGTGCAAAAAATACTATAACTATCAGATGTACTCCTTTTGGAATAAGCAACTGGCTGGAATGGCGTAAAAATGATCCTGAAAAATATAAGGCTGAAAAAGAACGATGGGGAGATTTTTTCATCAATATAGCAGAAAAATATTTTATTCCCGGCTTAAGCCAGCATATTGTGGTAAAAGACATTTCCACTCCTGCTACCTTTTCCCGCTATTCCGGCTCACCCACAGGAAGTATATACGACATGGCATCAATTGTAACACAATTCGGACCCAAGCGTCTGCCTTTTAAGACTCCTGTTGAAAACCTCTATCAACCAAAATTTGCCCATGGATTATATGGCAGCATGATGAATGGTGTTCAGATGGTTGATATGTTGCTGGAACGAAAATTTAACGATGGAAATTCCCTGTTTAATCCAAGGACCTAAAATTATCTTTTTCTAATCACTTCCATAGCACATAAATAGCCACTGAAAATAGCACCGGAAAAACCCCCGCCTGTTTGGGTCCATGCAGATGCAAAATACAGGTTTGTCAAAGGATTTTTAATAGTTGTTTTCACTCGGATTGGAGTCTGGGCAAATCCATACACTGCACCTTGTGGGTTAAGGGTATAGCGCTCAACAGTTCTTGCTGTTCCTACTTCGTAATATTCCACTGCCTTGCGGAAACCGGGAATTAATTTTTCAAGCCTGTCAATAAATGCCTGGGCAGCCTGATCTTTTCTTTTTTTATAATTCTCCTTATTTAAACTTTCCCAGTCAGCTGTATAATCAATGCAACATACAGCCCCTACAGCCTTATTATCGGGGGCAAGTTTTGAATCGATCTGGGAATAATCAACAAAAGTGAAACTCCTCTGATTAAAATCAGCATGATTATTAGGTCGAATATCTGCCAGTTTATTAATTGATTCGTTATAAATAAATGTTGAATAATGTTGGTTCCCAATATCTTTTAGCTTCTTGTTAAATCCGAAATAAACTGTCAGCAATGATGCTGCCGGTTCCAAACCATTCATTTCATTAATGCATTGCTCTCCATGGGGTTTTGGAAGAAGTTGGTGGGCTACCTGAGGAATGGATGCATTAGCAACAATAACACTTGCATGGGCAATTTTAATTTCCTCTTCATTTTGTTTTAGTGACTGGTACCTGATTCCAACAGCAGTATCATCCTCCACCAGAATTTCCTTTACAAAATGATTCAGGAGCACTGTGCCCCCCCTGGTTGAAATTACCTTCATTAAATAATCTGATAAAACCTGGGAACCACCCTGAATAAAGTTTCCCCCTCCCTGGTAATAGCTGGATTGAGCCATGGAATAATAGTTCAATGACAGGCTATATGGGTCATCGTGAAAATAACCCAGGTTCCCTAGTAGTATTAATTTCAGATCCTCATCATTAATAATAGAATCCATGAATTCACCGATTGTGTTTTCAGGTTGATCTCCCGTTTGTTTAATGATTTTTCTAATATTCATCAGCTGATAGAAATAAGCTTTTATGCCCTCCTCTTCATTGGGAAAAATCTTGCTCAGGGCCTCCTGAACTTCTTCCGGCTTATGAGATATTGTCACATCATATCGTCCATTTACAAAACGGTAAAATTCAGGAACCTTAAGAAACACCACCTCGTCCATCACTCCCAGGTCACGAAAGATCCGGGTTTTCATATCTCCTGCATGCAAGCCATCCATCTCATGCAAGCCCACTTCCATAGTAAAGTCTTTACGCTTGAAGGTTGTTGCACAACCTCCGGGGCGATCGTGTTGCTCCAGCAAAAGTACCCTCTTTCCTTCTTTCGCTAATTTTGCTCCGGCAGTCAAACCCCCGAGACCTCCTCCAATAACAATCACATCATAGTTCATATCTTCCAGGCTTTTTCTCCAAAACTTATAATACCATCCCTTGCCTCCAGGCATTTTTTTCTCAGCAATCCATTACTTTATTTATAATCATTGAAATCAGCAGTCTACACAACTGCTTTTTTAACATAAATTTTTACAATTTCATCCGCATATTTTTCCAGAATAAACTTTCTGCGCAATTTGAGTGTTGGTGAAAGTTCTCCTGAATCAGGCCCCCAGGTGTGAGGAACCAGTTGATGACGTGAAATTCTCTCGTGTTGGTTTAATTTCTTGTTTATTTGTTTAATTTCCTGATTAAACAGATCTTTTACCTTTGGGTGAGAAAATAATTTATCTTTTTCATCACAGGGGAAGTCGTTTTTTTTGCACCAGTCAGATAAATAGTTAAAATTTGGAGTTATCAGGGCGCTGGCAAATTTTTCTTGTTCTCCAACTACCATTGATTGCTCAATAAAAGCTGATTCTTTGAGTTTTCCTTCAATAATCTGCGGTGCAATAAATTTTCCACTTGAGAGCTTAAATATTTCCTTTTTCCGATCTGTAATTTCCAGATATTTCCCTTCCAGGATCTGGCCAATATCACCGGTATAAAACCAGCCATTTTCATCCAAAACCTGAGCAGTTAATTCAGGATCATTGTAATAGCCCAACATTACGTTATGTCCTTTACATAATACCTCTCCATCCTCGGCAATTTTCATTTCCACTCCATCAATCAATGTACCTACAGATCCTAGTTTAATGTTAGGTTTACTACGTCGGTTAATGGTAATAATTGGTGATGTTTCCGTCAAGCCATACATATTAATAATCTGTATTCCACTGGCCCAAAAAACGCGCTCCAGCCTGGGTTGAAGGCTTGCTCCCCCACATCCGGCCATCTGAATATTTCCTCCCAGTGCTTCACGCCATTTAGAAAAAATCAGTTTATCTGCCAGGGCAAGTTTCTTTTTGTAAAACCAGCTGCTATCTTCTGGTAGTTCGTAACGCAATCCCAGGCGAACAGCCCAAAAGAATAAGACTCTTTTTATCCCTTTGAGTTGATTTCCTTTGGCCACAACACTGTCAAATATTTTTTCCAGGATTCTTGGAACCGTATCAAAACCCTGCGGTTTTATCTCTTTCATATTGACCGCAATGGTTCCCATATTTTCAGCATAATAAATACTACTTCCGGAATACTGGGTTTGATAATTCCCCATTCGTCCCCCAACATGACATAATGGAAGAATACTCAAGTATCTATCATCAGGCCCCAGCCCAAATATTTCCGAAGCAGCCAGAAAATTCCTTACCATATTTTTATGCGACAACATCACTCCTTTTGCAACACCGGTAGTACCTGAAGTGTAAATTAAAGTGGCAAAATCATCCTCCTTTATTTTCATTTTATTGTCCTCAAGTTTCTCCAGGTGTTTATCTTTATGTTTACTTCCCAGCTCTACAATTTCCTTCCAGTTTTTCACTCCTTCGAGTTTATCAAAAGAGTAAATCCCAATCCCTCCGGGAACTCCTTTACTCGCAGCTTCCAGTCGTTTATGCAAGGTTTTGTCAGATACAATTACCAATTTTGTTTCAGAGTGTTTCAGAATATATTGATACTCATCTATACTTAATGAAGGAAAAACAGGCACATGTACAACTCCCAGCATGGCCATACCCATATCTGCAAAATTCCATTCCGGGCGATTGTTGGAAACTGTAACTATTTTATCACCCTGGTTATAGCCCAATTCCATAAGCCCATATGCAAAAGTATGCGCCAGACTGATATATTCAGTCGCACTATATCCTTTCCATTCACCATTTTCTTTTATGTTAAATACATTGTCACGATTAAATTGACTTGCATAGCGGTCAAGAAGATCAAAAGTTCTGGAAATAGTCATAATAGAGGTATTAAGTTTAATCAAATAGTTCATTAAGATGCTTTTTCAAGCTTCCAATATGTGATAAATATACTTATATATTATTTAAAGGCTTATTAGAAATTTATTGTGGATAAGTAATTAATAAAACCGCTACCTGAATACCATCGTATAAAACATGTGCAATAATTACTGTAAAAGTCCAGATTCTATTATTTGAGAACTTCCAAAGACTGGTTAGAATAAAAAGACTTAACAATATAGATATGGCAGTTATTGTAAATCTCGACGTAATGCTGGCAAAGCGAAAAATGAGCTTAACTGAACTATCAGAAAAGGTGGGTATTACAATGTCAAATCTTTCGATATTAAAAAAGGGGAAAGCAAAAGCAATTAGGTTTTCTACCTTAAATTCAATTTGTGAAGTGCTGGATTGTCAACCTGGTGATATTCTTGAATTTAAATCAGATTTGAATATACTTACCAGGTAATTTTCTCCTCAATAAAATCAATCAGTTTATTTGACATTTCTGCCTGTTCCTCAATTCGGGGATGACCGGGGGTTTGCTTAAATTTAACAAAAAGGGTGTATATTTTCTCATCTTCCATACCGGCAACTGCTTTTTCAACATAGCCGGGCCATGGAGATCCCTCCCTTGTAATATCCATATTCCCAAGCATACAAATAATATGCGATTCAGGGTATTTAGTTCTTAATAAGCGTATAAATCCGGAATAAGAATCTATTATGAAATTCTCATCCGGTGTTTCTGTTCCAAATCTATGTTGAAACTCTTCGTATTCATTCAACTCAACAATCCATGAATCGTTCTGGTATAAATTTACCACCACCACTTCTGGTATAAATCTTGAAAAATCCCAAAAGCTGTACTCATCTTCAGGATCGAGACGATTATACATTTCCGGCATTATCAAAGGATACCAGCTTACCATAATGCCAATACCACCCCTGGCAATACAAGAATATTCAGCATTAAAGTGCCTTGCTGTAAGGCTTGCATAACTTCTATAATTGTTTGTGAAGGTGCTATCGCGAGAATCATTTCCTGAATAATCTTCCACAGCATAACCGGCAGTAATAGAATTTCCATAAAACTCTATGCGTTTTTCTTTTTTGAGGCCTGGATCCAGAATTTTTGTTTTCTTACCGGTTTTGAATCCATAAAACAAGGTTTTTCCTCTGTTCCATCCAGTACGCTTAAAAAGTTCTACTGTATGCAATCCCGGGGAAAGTCCTGCAGCCAGGGTGTATGTTTTTTGCAAAGTGTCTGGCTTTAAAATTAAAATACTATCCTCATCAATGATCACATTAAAATAATTTTTACCATGCTCATCCTTAAGCAACACTTTAATTCCGGTTCCCTCAAAATTTATTTTAATAGATGATCCGGGCCAGTAAATTTCTGCAAATCCCCTATCATTCATTCCTACCCGCCCCATATATTCAATTCTTTCATCATCAAAAACAATAAAGCCGCTGTCTTTATTCTGGCAGGCAGTTCCTGAAAGAACAATTAGCATCAGGATTGCATAAGTTATTCTTTTCATTTCTTTCTTATTTCTTAATTAATTTTTTCACCTCTACAATTTTTCCCTTTTTGTCTGAAACCCTTAAAAAATATACACCTGATTCCAGTTCATCCAGAAACATTTTGTCTTCACTGCTTGATTTTAACTTTATTCCGGTCAGGGAGTACAGGTCAAATGTAAATTTGCCGGAATTTTTAAAATAGACAAGGTCGTGGGCAGGGTTAGGATATATTGAAATTGTGGAAGGATAAAATCCCGGGCTTTCAGAATTGCTTGCTGTACTCCAGATCATCTCTGCATATTCCGGGTGATCGATAAAAGGATTTCTGTTTTTCTGATAGCCATAGGCTACCTCGTTCCTGTTTCTTTCAAAATCATCTACCTGGTCTTCCAAATGCCAGTCAAGCAGGGTGCTGAGTTTAGCATGTACCGGGTCATTTGTATAATCATCTGCCGGTAGATAGTCAATAAGCTGGAGATTGGGTTCCCCGTTTTCTCCCTCATAACGAACGGCCATGTAAAAGATCATTCTTGCCACATCTCCCTTTATCTCACTGCGTGGCTGCCAGACCCAACTGGTGTTGCTGGTAAATGACCCTGTATTTACACCTCCGTCATAATAGGGAATATCACAATTATCAAACCACCTGTTTGCCCTTTCGGCATTTACTGTAATATCACATGGCCGAAGATGATGAACATCTGTTCCCGGACCGGGACTTGTCCCAAAATCCCCCCTTGATTTTGCCCATACATGCTCCCGGTTCCATCCGTTTTCATTATTGAATTCCTGTGCTGCATTTACAGACCACCCTGAATACAAGAGGATTACATTTGAAGAGTTGGAAGTATCCTTATCTGTTTCCTTCAAAATATCCCAAACATCTGTTCCCGAAGAAGAATAAGGAAATTCTGTATGATTTTTAATGATATTATATAGGGCGGTTTTTAATTGATCGCCTGTCAAATCTCCTGCAGAATTATAGTACCCAGACGGAATCTGGCTATAGGTATTATACAGGATGAAAAATAAAATCAAGTATAAAAAATGCTTCTTTGTCACGATAAAATAACCTGAGTTCAACATGAAATATAATTTCTCATAATCAACACCTTAGTTTCTAACAAGGAAGTTCATTGCTTATTGAAAAAGGCGAAGATAGTTCGAAATTTGCTCTGGCGCATCTGTTGATTCAAAAAACACAAAACTATTTCCTGAAACCGAAAGCAAACACCTCTTCCTATCTGCTGAATAACTCACAGTTCCTTTTACAGGATCACTATACTCAAGACCTATGTTTCTATATAGTTGCTCAACAAATATTTTATCTTCAAGAACCATTTCTGCTATATGGATTCTTGAATCCTTCTTTTTTACAACAAACATATAAACCTGGAATTTTTTAATATTTTCAAAGTACCCTGACCATGCAGGAAAGCCGTTTTCAAGTCCCAGTCTTCCCTTCATAAATTTGGCCTGTCCGTGGATTCCATCAAATTCCCTTTTTTGAAAAACTTCAGGCACCTCAAAATCATTCCCTTCAATTTTTGCTGAAATAATCCGGGCAAGTTTCAGTCCAATCTCCCAGGCTTTAGCATTGCCGGTTTCATTAATAATAGAAATGTAGTATTGGGCTTTCACAAACTGAAGTTGGTATGGAGTAAGGCATGAAATATTGTGTTCCAGGAATACTCCAATACAATTAAACCAGGAAACTGAAAAAATTCCGAAAGCTGCAGCTGCATCTTTCATTTGGTAAATATTCACTGTAAATTCCTGGTCTCCCTGTTTGAGATTCTCTAATCTCAAATTATCCACTTTCAAAAAGTCAAATCCATATTCCAGGTATAGATCAGCACCACCGTTAATATATCCCCATAATGCGTTCCCGGTAAACTCCCTGGAATTTAGAATTTCAAGCCCTTCCATGTCTTCCGCAGTAATTTTGGGCACTTCTTGCTGTGTAAACCCCAGAAAGGATATTTGAAACAAATAGAATATGCTAAACAAATATTTCATTCAGGAAAGCTCAAATTTATTCAAGTCAATTTTTTCTATTTCTGCTTCTCCAAGTTCAAGTGCTGCAGCCAGCTTCAAAAAATTCCTGCCTTTTGCAGATTCTTCTGTTTGCAGGCCTTCATCTATTCTTTTTTGAACTACAATATCATATCCTACCCTGTCGACTGCAACTGCATCTGTACCGAGAAGCATGGTTTTATAATTTGTAAAAAACTGGGGGTTGGCACCCGGACCTCCATTAAAACAGCCCTTTAGGCCATCCACAATATTCAATACAACTTTATCACGAACAGGAGGAAAGGCACATACCTCAGCTGTAGTTTCTGCCCATAAGTTCTTATGTAACCTGGAGGTATTTGAAACCACACCATAAGCAATGTTTTTCATACATAAGGTTACCGAAGACCCGGCATTTTTAAGAATGGGGATATTGATTATTTTATCCACCATCTGGGTAGCAATTTTGCTATAATATGAATATTTACCCCCATTTACCATATAGGGTATGGTATATTCATCATACTCTCCATTCACATCGGCCCAATAATACCAATCTTTATCAATCATCTTTTCACCATAGAGTTTTCCATCCTTTCCATAAAATGAACCATCTTCATCCTTTTGTTCAGTACCTATGATCTTAATTCCCGGGTAATTTTCACCGGTATAATCTGTTTCGTGCAATTGAAATTCCCGTCTGTCCCAGATAAGAATATTCTTCCGTGGGATCCCTGCGTCCTCGAGTTGAGAAATAACTGCCTGAACAACTTCATGACTTGTGGTAAGTGTTTTCCCGGCAACAGGATTCACCTTCAATCCAATAATATCTTTTGGCCCCACAAACTGCTTCCAGGCTTTCTTTAAATTTTTTGATCCTGTTAATTCAAGCATGCCTTTTTCAAGCATTTCATAGGCAGCATCAGCTTGCAATTTATCATCAATTACACATTTATCATGATCTACACGAACCACTTTAGCAGGATATTTTCCTGGCATAGAGTGTTCATTGCGTGGATATTTTTTTGCATCCCCGATATTTGTTTTGGGTTTTTCATTTTCCTGCTTAATAGGAAAAGACGCAGCTTTTACAGACTCGGGTATAAGAATGGCTCCAATTCCCCCTGCTGTCAGGGTCTTGAAAAAATTTCGTCTGTGAACTGTTTTTTTCTTTCGATTTTTCATTTTGTATGGTATTTATAGAAAAGTATTAAAGTTATTCTTTTGATATACCGGGCAATTACAGAACTAATAATTACTTAGTTTTAAAATAGTTTTGTGCAATTAATGTTGAATTAATATGTTAAACTCGGGCTTTATACATCACATTTTCTGTGTATTATAAACTATTTTTTTCAAATTTTAAATTCAGTTTACTACGTAGTATACTACGTAGTAAACTGAAAATATTCTATCTTGATTTTTAATTGCAATAATTCCATTCTTCCTTTACTCATTAATCAGGCAGTGTATATCTAAATACTACCCACCAGTGAATAAAGCCACCTCCAATCACAAAAATGTGCCAGAGCAAATGAGCATAAGGGATTTTTTTTGTCCTATAGAATATAATCCCAAGTGTATAACACAAACCACCTGCTACCAGCAAAACCAGGGCCCTGGCAGACATCTGATCTATGACGGGGCGAATATAAAATAAGACCAACCAGCCCATTATCACAAAGGAGGCTATGTAGAACATATTTACCCCCTGTTCAAATTTATTGGGAATACTAAATTTCACTACTAATCCGGTTAGAGCCAGCCCCCATTCTATTCCAAAAATGATCCAGCCTCCATGTTGCCGTAAAGAAGTAAGTGCAAAGGCTGTGTATGTTCCGGCAATAAAAAGAAAAATTGCTACCTGGTCGATATTATGAAATATATCTTTTGCTTTTATCCCAAAACGGAGAGAATGATTGATGGTTGATGACAGGAACAACAGGATCATAGTAGCTCCATATATTGAATATGCTACAAGGTGCCATGCTGTTCCATACATATATCCTTTTACCAGCAAAATAACCAGTCCCGCAATTGCTAAAAAGAATCCTATACCATGGGAAATTGAATTTGCAATCTCCTCACCAGTGGTAAATCGCCGAAGTTGTGACATAAATTATGAAATATATTATTTGTAAAAAATTAATAATACAATTTAATAATAATAATAAAATTACAGTATGTCATTTGAGCAAAATATTAAAAAGAAAAAACAATGTTGATTTAGCAATTGGTGGAATATCTCTACCACACCAATATTTGAGCTTAGTACAATTGTAGAAGAAGGAGGTAATCGCTAACTTTATATTTTATTAAACAGTCGATTATGTCTATGTCGCAGGGATTCAAGCAAAAATGGATTGAAAAAGGCTATGAGCATTTTGCCTTATATGGTCCTGATAAATTGAGCATTAATAAAATAAGCAAGGAAATAGGGTCGTCTCGGGCCTCTTTTTATCACCACTTTGGAGATATTGAAGTTTTCATTGAAGAGTTACTTGACATGCACTGGCAAATTCATCAACAGTTTTTTTCCGTTGGAGCTTTGGAATGTAAAAAGCTTATCCCTGACCTTTATTTACTATTAGAACAACATCCTATTC
>JAUVKW010000051.1 GCA_030596025.1 Bacteroidota bacterium
AAACAAACTTTTCATTTTTTCTTCCAGTACGTCTTCTTCATTATATACAGCAAGAAGAATGGATACAACAGGAAAGCTTTTCTCATTGGTGTAAAATTCCTGGTTCCCTGTTTTTGCGCGACTCGCAACCATAAGGATGAATGGATAAATCAGGTAGTTATAGAATAGAGCTAAAACAGAAACCCAGAAAAATATTTTCCAAATCATGAATTCAAGGAATTGAGAAAATGCGACAGTTTCTTACTTAATACAAAAATATCATAATTTTCATGGATAAAGCTCTGTGCATTTTTAATTATGGCTTCAGCCGAAGATGGTTTAGAGATTAAAGTCCCAATTTGTTTGATAAATCCCTGAACAGTATCTTCCACAAAAAGATGCTCTTTGTTTTTTGCAGGAATGCCTGAAAGGGCAAAAGAAGTGGACATTATAACCTTGCCTGCTGCCATACCTTCCAATATTTTCACTCTCATTCCACTTCCTGAAAATAATGGAACAATCATGATCTGGCCGAGTTTCAGGTATTCTCTGGAATCTTCCACTTCTCCATGAAATTGAACTCCCGGAGCACTTACTATTTCTTGCACCTGCCTTAATGGATTTCTTCCTGCAATATGCAGGATAAGTTCAGGAAATGAATTTCTCAATTCCGGCCAGACTTTTCTGACAAACCATCTCAAACCATGAATATTCGGTGACCAGTCAAGAGCCCCAAGGAAAATAATATTTTCAATTTTACCCGCATTGGTTTCTGGCAAGTATTCTTTTGGATCTAAAGCAAAAGGAAATGTAAAAAGAGGCCCTTTATAAGCCATTTCCCTGAAACAATTGCTGTCAGCTTCAGTAATCGGTATTAAGGCATCATATTTATTAAGGCATGAAGATTCAAATATTTTTATTCTCGAAGCTAATAAGCTGTAGTAATACTTTTTTGGAAGGTTACTCGTATTTCTGGCAAGTCCTTCCCATATTTTGTGCTCAACATTATGTGCCCTCATAACCAGTTTCCCTGCAAAATGTTTGCGGATAGTTTCTATATACAGAGCCAATGGCAGCCCTTCCAGCAAAACTATGTCAAAGTGATGCCTGTTCAGGATTGAAATTAATTCATTGTTAAATCTTTCACACCAGAATCTTTCGATATTATAGGGGAGTTTGGAAAACAGTAGATTTTGAACAAGGCTTAATAATTTAATATCGGTATCAGTCTGAATTGGACTTATAGAAACTTTTTCCCTCATGTGGGAGGGTATTTGGGGATTTTTTACATAATGCTTTTGGGTATTTATCGTAAGGATGTGAACCATATCGCCCTGTGAGACAAGACCATTAACCAGCATCCAGGAGGCCATAGATCCTCCATCTTTTGGAGGGTATGGGGTTTTGTTGCAGATCTGGAGGATTTTCATGGTTCAAGCCCCTTCACTTATTTGGAGTTTGAATTCATATTCCGAAATCTGGCAAGTACTTTTTTTGGCCATTCCAGGTAATTGTCAATATTAAAAATGGCTGAATCATTGGTAGATTTAATTGTGAGAAAGACTCCAATGGGCAAAAGGAAGAAGGAAGAAATCCACATTCCGGTAAAGGGATCCAGTACATCCTGACGTACGAATTTTTCACCCGACATTGAAGTGATGTGGTAGAAGAGAAAAAATAATATAGAAATTACAACAGGCATCCCAAGTCCTCCTTTTCGAATAATAGCTCCCAGAGGAGCACCAATAAAGAAAAATATAAAGCAGGCAAAAGAAAGGGTAAACTTTCTGTGCCACTCAATTTTATATCTCCTGATTCGCTTTTCTTTGGCAAGGATGGTGTTTTTTGATGTGATAATGAAACTCTTTGTTGATCTGGCCCTTGTAAGAGCCCTGTCCACATAGGATTCCTGTTCTCTCTGGTTCAAAGTTTTCAATATTTTCTTTGGTGCAAATGCAGTAGTATCAAAGTGTTTAGCCTTGGGTTTCCGTGTAGAATCATTGTGAAATTTTTTTAATCTTTGCACCCCTACAAAGAGCTGATTTTTCCTTAAAGTGTTATTTGTAAGTTCTTTTCTTTTTACAAGAATATCAGACAATGAATCTGTTGCGTTTTCAAGTTGCTGCAGATTTAACATGGAATAATTGCTCTTAAAAAGATCTTCATCAGTACGGTTTAATCCAAATCCGGTAAGTTTTAATATGATAACTTCTTTCTGAAATTGGTCTTTTCTTTGAGGGTAAGATTTGTCTTTCATTCTCTTCCTCCTGCTTTTACCATCCTGGGATTCAGTGTAGGAGTAGCCATTGAATAGTGTAAGAACTATGTTTTGCTCATCTGCGGTCATGCGCATGTATCCTGAATCAGCATATGTCACAGAAATATTCCCGGCTTTTTCGGTATGATCGTAAATCAGGACATTCATCAGCAGGTTGGTTTTATAATTCTTTTCAGCTATTTTTATGCTATAACCTTCAATGCCATTATAAAACTGACCTACCTGAATATTAAGTTCAGGGCGTTGCCTTTGTATATCAAAAAGCAATGCCCTTGATTTAAGATTGGTAATTGGTAAGATATTATTTGAAAAATAAAATGCGGCAATACTGATAAATATAACCAGTATAACAAGTGGCCTTAAAAATCTTTGAAGTGAAACCCCTGCAGATTTTATAGCTGTAAGTTCCATATTTTCCCCAAGGTTACCAAAGGTCATCAAGGAAGCCAGTAGAATTGCCAGGGGTAAGGACATGGGGATAAAACTCAGGCCAAAATAGAATAGCAGCTCTCCAATAGTATTGAAATCCAGGCCCTTACCAACCAGGTCGTCAATGTATTTCCATAGGAACTGCATTACCATTATGAAAAGCACAATAAGAAAGGTAAGAACCAGAGGTCCGATAAAGGATCTAACCAAATATCTGTGCAATCGCTTCATCCTTATGACTTAAAAACAGCTTGAGGTATATTACAGGTGGTTGCAGTGGTAATTTCTTAAAGGCCAAGTATATGTTTTAAGTTGCCAATTTGTGTATCCCAAAGTTCTTTTGCATCAGCACACTCTTCTTCTTCAGCAAAATCTGTGATCAGTAAGGCTGTATCATTTGTGAGTTCTTCGATATGAATCCGAAACTCAAAATAAGCTTTAGGATCTTCATCGTCAATCCAGTGGAATCTGGTGAAATGATTTTCTTTCTTAAGGATCATTTCAGCTATTTGTTCAGTCCCCTCCCAGACAAAAGTATACATCTTGCCATTTACATGCACATCATCGGCAAACCATTCAGAAAGTCCACCAGCAGTACTTAGTCTGGAGAAGATGACCCTTGGAGAGGTATTTATAGAATACTCAAGTTCGAATTTTTTTTTCATATATTAGTTCTGCTATGAAAATACAAAGGAATATCTGCAATATAAACAAAAAAGGGGTAATAAAAAATGGAATATAGAAAAGTGTATTGAAAATTGTTATTTGTGAATTTCTTTAAGGTTTTAAAATGAAATTGTATATTTGCAGGCCAAAATTATGGCGAGATAGCTCAGTTGGTTAGAGCGCATGATTCATAATCATGAGGTCACGGGTTCAACTCCCGTTCTCGCTACAAAGAATTGAAAAAAATAATCCCGGCTAAACCGGGATTATTTAAATGTCAGTTTATTGAATAATAAATTTCCCATAGGATACCTTCTCCGTGTCTGAAATAGTTATGAAATAAGATCCTTTAGCTAAATCAGATATGTTAATCAGTAAATCTTCTGAAACAGAACTTTTAATAATCTGTTTAAATAATTTTTCACCACGGATATTATATATTACCAGGATACCTTTCCTATAAAGACCAGCTATTGGAACATTGATAAATTCATCAGCCGGGTTCGGATAAATTTTTATACTGAAGTTGGTCTCTGGATTAAAGATCCCGGTTATTACACTGAGGTTAAACGTTTGTGTAACCGATTGAGGAATTATTCCATCGGTAAGAGAAATGATTATCTCTTGTATTCCAGAATCACTACTGGTTGGTGTCCCACTCAAAGTAGCTGTTCTGTCACCATGATCTGTAATAGACAACCAGGTGGGTATTGTTCCTGACAGTCCTATTTGTATTACATCTTCCAGGTCAGGATCGTAAGTGGTGATAGAGTAAGTATATAGTGAACCAGCATTAATTTCTGTGACCGGGTACGACGTAAAAGCCGGAACATCGTTAACATTGGTTACAGAAATAGTAAGATTGAATAGTGCGCTTTCAGCAAGACCATCACTTACTTTTACAGGAACAGTTAGATCTCCATAAAAGTCGGTTTCCGGTGTTATAGTATGATCATTAACTGAATAATGATCACCCGGATTAATTGAAAGGGTAAAATCATCAGGATAGATGTTGTCTCCATCAACCACAGTTAGATCTGTCAGTTCTAAATCCTTCGGTGTTTCCTCTGGAGTGGATAATACCATCTGTCCTGTAATAACCGGGGCTTCATTTGGAATACCATTTACTTTCAGGGAAGAGGTACCGCCTACTGTAAAGATAGTTTCACCTGAAAGATAGGTGGTTTCAATATTAACAATTTCAATCAGTTCGCTGTAATCCCATATTCTGAAAGAGACAGTATTCCCGGGTGTGTACCCGTTAATATCTGGTGGAGATGCATCGTTTTTTGAAGCAACAAATGTCAGGTAATTCTGACCTTCAATTATCTCTTCCGTTAAGACCCCGACTCCAACACAGTTATCACCATCGTAAACAGCTATTTCATCAGAAGCTTGCATATTAAGGTCTGATATGGTTGCTTTGGTAATGTAGAAGTTCATATGGTCAAGCCCGTTACCGGTCCAAATAGTATTGAAATGTGTTGATTTTGTTGTTTCTGCTGGCTTATTGTATAGAAATGATTTTGTTGATGGTTCATTGAATATAATGGAGGTATTTTTACTCACTTTAATCTTATAACCCTCCCCGGGTTTGAAAACGGGAATATTGAATACCCAGCCGATGGGAAAAATATTTTCAATGGCAGCACCCGTTTCATCCTGAACTTTTAACAGGGCTCCATCAGATATCAAATCAGCAAGGACTGTTTGTGTATTTTGTTCACTATTCAGTGGGTAGCTGATGATATTCCATCCTTCAACCAACGGAATCTCAAAGGGCCCGGTAATTGGTAATCCTATCGTGGTCAGATCCACGTCTCCACTAACTTTGATTTTGTATCCTTCAGTCGGATCGAAACCTTGAATGTTATCTACCCAGCCGATGGGTTCAACATATTCAATGGCAGCACCCGTTTCATCCTGCACCTTAATCAATGTTCCGTTGTCTATCAATGGCTGTAAAAGTTCCATTAAGGTGGTATTTTCCGCTACATGCATGAATGAAATAATATTCCACCCTTCACTTAAACTAATAAGTTGTTCAATTGTGGATAAGGCAGTCAGGTTAAATGAAACTGTCCCCCCAATGCTAAATATTCCTGTTCCACTGACATAATCAACCTGAATATTCGATATTTCTTTTTCTTCACTTACATCCCAGATCCTGAAATTTACATCATTCCCCGGGGAATATCCATTAATATCCGGAGGTGTTGCATCGTTTTTTGATACGACAAAACTCAGGTAGTTTTGACCGGGAACAAGTACTTCAGATAGGATTGCTGCTCCTACACAATAATCACCATCAAATACAGCAATCTCGTCTCCAGGCTGGAGATCAACATCATCCAGTATCGCAAACAGAGCATAAAAATTCATATGATCTAACCCGTTACCTTCCCAGACCGGTATGAAATGAGGAGGTAATTCAGGTTCTTTCTCTGAAATGAAATAATACTCCGCCGAGGAAAGAAGGAATAGCTGAGCTGTTTCATTCCATTCATAAAATTGCTCAAAAGTCTTGATACCACTGGAATTTTTGTGAATAATATTTTTATAAACCCCGGTGTAAGTCTCTTCTACAATTATATTATCATTCACATAACTGTAATCAGTTAGAATAGTCAGATTGTAATTTGCCCCATCCCAGTTCCAAAGAGTTGAACTATCTAGCCGATCAAGTTCGTCATACTCAAACTCGTCCTTTCCAAAATAATCCCAGGTGCTTGTGTTTTCATTCCAGCCATACCTACTTCCCAGCACTTTCTGGTTCTCATTATATGTGTATGCTAATTTTTTCATTGGAACTGAATCAATCCCCTGGTTATAATGTTGAAATTCAATATACAGGGTGTCATTACCAAGTTCATCATAATAATAATGATGGCTATCTTCAATGGCATCATCAAATAATTCTAAATATCGGACTAATAAGCCATCTTTATATTCGTATAATTCACCCATATCCACCTCCCAGATTTGAGTATCTGGATTATAAAACAGAGATAAAATTTTTACACTGTTGACAGTATAGGTAAACTCCATCTTTATAACATCTTCTCTTCCTCCTGGATCATTCATAACAAATAGCACTCTTTCAATGATTCTATCTTCCTGGTCCCAGATTTGCTCTGAGTAATAAACCCATTTTGTTGAATCAATGAGGTTTGCTGTTCCTTGTTCATAGGTATAATTTAGCTCAATCAATGAATCCATCTTGACATCCGTGCCCAGATTATAACCAAACTCCTTTGCAGAGCTGTTATTGAAACAGGCATCAATGTATGCTTTATTCCAGTCATCCATTATTTGCTTTAATCGTTCAGTATTAGATTGCGCATTTATACCAATATGAAAGCTCACCAGGGTCAATGCCGCTATTAACAAAATCCTTTTCATAGTTAAATTTTTTATAGTGGTTATGAATTATTTGAGAATAAAGTTATGATTTTTGATAATTTTATTAGTATTAAGAGTTAAGGGTGGCAGCCCTTAACTCTATTTGCATTTTATAATTTACAATTTGATGTGTTATATATTATTATTTAATCACCAACTTGTTAATTTTCACATAATCACCTGCTATAATTTTCAGCAGGTAGGTTCCTGGCGCAACCTTATTACTTAAACCATCTGTGCCATCCCATACAAAAGTATGAGTTCCGGCAGGCATAGTTTCATCTGCAAGGCTGGTGATTTTCTTACCCATGATATTGTAGATACTTAAACTGACATCTGAAGTATTTCCAAGCATTAAGGTGATATTTGTCTTATAAGTAAATGGATTTGGATAGATACTCAAAGT
The DNA here is from genome assembly GCA_030596025.1 of Bacteroidota bacterium. GTDB lineage: Bacteria > Bacteroidota > Bacteroidia > Bacteroidales > VadinHA17 > JAYEGO01. The sequence goes on from JAUVKW010000051.1 coordinate 7,161, forward strand.
TGTCTGAAGCAATCCTGTTGGATCAAATCGGGCTTCAAGCACGGTGGTTCCCATTTTTTCGAATAATGATGGGTAACCTGGTACAATGACCAGTTCTATCATCGGTACTTCCTGGTCATTGGCAGCAATCCAGGCACGTAATTCAATACTTTCACCCTCTTCAAATCCATCTTTTTCTGGTGTGGTGGGATCATCCAGTGAGGCGATCAGTGATATAAGATTATTTCTTGTTACCACACCATAGCCAACACATTGTTGACCGGAAAATACACCTATCTCATCCCCAACTTTTAAAGGAACTTCCCCAAGGGTGGCAGAGGTAACATAAAAATTCATGTGATCAAGCCCGTTACCATCCCACACCGGAATGAAATGTTTTGGTGTAGGCAGAGAACCTTTTACATGCATCGATTTCTTGAACGAAGCATTGACAGTAATTAAAGTATTCTGATTAACTTTAATTTTATACCCTTCCCCGGGAACGAAATTTCCGATATTATCTACCCACCCGATAGGAACAACATTCTCAATAGCTTGTCCCTGCTCGTTCTGAACCTTAATCAGGCTTCCTTCATTTATCAATAGGTCAAGTGCAGAAATAGCCGATTGACTTTGCATTGCAGGATAAGCCATAATGTTCCATCCATCATCCAGAGGGATATTGTATGGTAGTTCAACCTCAAACCCAGTAGATGATAAATTAACATTCCCGTTTACCTTGATCTTATAACCCTCTGTATTGGCCATTTGATCTATATTGTATATCCACCCGATAGGTACGACATTCTCGATAGCCTGGCCGGTTTCATCCTGCACTTTGATAAGAGATCCTCCATCAATTAATGCTTGCAAGATGGTTTGCATGGTCAAATCGTCTGGAATCATATAAAAGGACATAATATTCCATCCGTTATCGAGACTGATAAGCTGTTCCACCTGTGAATTAGCCGAGAGGTGGAATGTAGCACTACCTCCAATACTGAATGTTCCATCTCCGGTTAAATAGGTTACATTGACCCGGTCAATCTCCCTCTCTTCTGAAACATCCCATACTCTGAATGAGACATTGTTACCTGGTGTGAATCCATTCACAACCGGAAAGACGGCATCATTCTTTGAAGCTACAAAGGAGAGATAATTTACCCCTTCAACCAGCACCTCCTCAATCACTCCGACTCCAACACAATAATCACCATCAAATACAGCAATTTCATCTCCTGGTTGCAGATCTTCTTCATCAAGACTGGCTGTTACGGCATAGAAATTCATGTGATCCACTCCATTCCCTTCCCATACAGGGACGAAATGCAAATCGGGCTCAGGAAGGTTAATATATAGGTATTCCCGTTCACTAGAACATCCCTGTATATTACGTTCCAATACAAATATGTATGCTGAATCAGGCATGGGATTATCCCAGGTAACTGTAACAGAATCATCATATTCACCTGAAAAACCAACAATATTGCCTCCATAAGCCCCCCAATAATAGAAATAAGCTCCTTCATTCGGTTCCACGTAATATATTTGCTGACTTCCCGGGTCAACCTGTGTCGATCCTAAAATAGGCGAAACAATGATTTCGGGTATATCATAAATGGTATCTTCAATAAAAACTGAACATCCAACCTCATCGGTAATCTCTACTGTATATATACCAGATGGTGCATTCAAAAGATCCCTTGATGTCGACCCGTCAGACCATAGATAAGAATAAGCTGGGATTCCTCCTGAAATATATAAGTATATTATACCACCACCTTCAGATTCAAAACAAATATCCTGGTGGTAAGAATCAGCACCCAGTTCCTCAATATAAACCTCTTTGGTCTTAACTTCTCCCTTGCTGTTCATAACCGCAATGATATATTCCCCTGTAGTTAAGCCGGTAAAAATATTCAATGACTGGTATGAACCTCCATTAATTGAATATTGGTGAGGAGCAAAACCATCTGTTACTTCAATTTCGAGTATCCAGTTATCCGTACCTGCACATGCCTCCTTGTCAATATTGATGTATATGGCACTATCCCATGCCTGAGTGCCATCCGCAGTATTCCACCCGTCAGCACGGAATTCTGCCCCGTATGTATATACTTCTTCCCCAAGATCATTAAGTATTGTGGCAGGAACAGGAAAATGGAGGGGTGTCCCTTTCTGGTGCATATCTCTGCGTCGAAGGTCAAAGAAACCAATCCCCATAGATGATGAAATTAGTTCAATGTCACGCTCATAAAATGTTGCTTTCAGCAATTCCTGATTCGTTTCCCCACCGGTTAGTGCAGGTAAGTTGCCTCGGTTTATCCTGGAACCATTATTCAAGATGTCAACAGCCGCAGCATTATTCCCCATATTGAGGTAAGCTTCTGCCATGATCAGATCCAGTTCTGCTTTCAGGAAAATTGGCTTTGGGCCAGCAGAACTATTAACATATTCATCATACCTTTTAAACCGGTAATGGCTAAAATGGTAGTATCCCCGATCAGGATGGAACGGAACAGTCTGATTGTACTCAAAATCATTGATTAGCCTGGCATCCATTGAATTAGCTTCCATAGGGTCTAGTCCGTCCTGGGTATCCCACGAAACGTTATCATCCGGCCACCGATAAGGATAACCAGGGTCCATCAAATGGATAATCCGGTAATCGATTCTACACCACCCAGGTAAATTTAAATACCTGGTAATATTTGCAGATGAATAATTTTCGTACAGAATATTGAGGTCATAAGAGATCCCATTGTTAGCATAATTTAATACAGCAGCCCAATTAAGAGATGTGTTCAAGGTCTGATTTCGAGACTGATAAACCAATAGTCTGGAAGCCATGGAATTTGCCATTTGTTCAAGCATCGAGTTATCAATAGATATCTCTGATGACAAGAATTCATCTGGCAGACTGAAGTTATTCTGATTACATAGAACTATACATTGGTCAAGAAATGAAACTGATGCAGCCACAACATCAGTATATGTATTGAAAGAGAGATTATTCAAATCTGTATTTTTATCAATTATATGAGCCTTGTCGAAAACTAATCCGAGGTAACCATGAGAAATTCCCAGATTAAAATAAGCCCATGCTTCCATCATGATTTTGTATTCCGGATTATCAGGATCATCAGGGATACTATCAAGTTGAAGCAGGATATCCCGGGATTGATGGATGACTTCGTATAAACTATTCCAATACCTCTCAGTAAGATAATAGTAAGAATAACTTGGACTGTTGTTGTATTCATTTCTCGGTTCCGATGAAAGATCTTTCATCCCGGAATTACCCCATGAAGAGGTATGCTGGTCTGCCATAACTCCCATAGCCATTCCTGGACCATAATATGATTCCACCGTGTTCAGCCATTCATTGAAAAGGGATAGGCTGTTTTGCATGATTGATCCCTGAGCAATGGTCAACGATTCTGTAAGGCTATAACATCCGTTTATACTTGCCCTCACAGAAATATGGATTGAATCTACAGGATTAATCCACTGAACCAGTACCGAATCATTCAAATTTTGAAGAATTTGACCCTCCTGGCAGTCCCAGAAATACTCTGCACCTTCAGTTTCTGTTACCCAAAACCAATCTTTTGAATAATATTCCACGGTAGCCGGCCCATGAATATCCGGGGTAATAATCTCTGCCTCTTCATAGATAGTATCAGAAACAAAAAATGAACAACCTATGGCATCTGTTACTGTGAGATTGTATATTCCGGGAGGAACATTAGAAATAACATTACCTGTTTCACCATTACTCCATAGATAGGAATATGGTTTAATACCTCCGCTTACTGTAACGGATATATATCCGTTATCTTCCTGATAGCATGAGTTGTAACTTTTTTTAAGGCTCATCTTTAATGTATCCAGGTCAACTGTTTTAAGAAAAGAGGTGTCATTCAGGTTGTCTTTAACACGCATATAATACATGCCATTTGCCAGGCCGGTGAATACATTATTTGTCGAAAAGGTCGCGCCATTGTCGATCGAATATTCATACGGCGGATTAGATAATGGAGGAACCATGGTAATCTGCCAGTCATTTACACCATAATCACAAGAGCCTTTTTCAATTGTAAAATAGAAACCATCATCCCATGATTTATCGCCAAGTGCAGTATTTAAACCATCGGCATTTATCTCTCCTCCAAAAGTATATAATGATTCACTCCGTGCAGTAAGAACGGCTCCCGGTACCGGGAAATGAAGGGGAGTTCCCTTTTGTAAGGCATCTTTACGGCGCATGTCAAAAAAAGTAATACCCATCCCCGTGCCTATGAGTTCCACATCTCTTTCATGAAAAATTACTTCGAGGAGTTCCTGGGTAGTTTCACCACCACTCAAAGGAGCTAAGCCTCCTCTGGTTATTCGAGGGTTCGCCGGATTATTAAGGATAGATATTGCTCCTGCATTATCTCCTAAGTTTACCAATGATTCTGTCAGAAGCAGATCCGTTTCCCAGGAACTAAAAATAGAAGAAGGTCCTGTCCAGGCATTATTCATATAATCATCATATCTTGAATAACGATAATGGCTGAAATGATAATAGCCCCTTGAGGGTATGAAATTATTGCTTGCGTCGAATGTGAAATCAGAAAGAAGTCGTTGATCTTCAGGCGTAGCGGGCCCGGGGTCATTTCCACCGGGTGTGTCCCAACTGGTATTATCATAAGGCCAGCGGTATGGATAATTGGAATCCATAAGGTTGATAATCCTGTGGTCGACTCGCAGCCAGCTAGGATAACCTATGTAACCCATTAGGTCATTTTCCCATATATTGTTAACCATTACTGGTTCAAGATTAGTTTGAAGGCCGTTTTGAGTATTCGCAGATACTCTGGCCCAATCAATTGTCTGACTGCTATTTCTTGCAGAGTATGTAAGCAATCGTGCAATAAATGACCTGGAAAGTTCAGCCATTTCAAAGTTTGAGAAATAAATCCCATTAATCCAACCATCTGGAAGATCCTGACCTGTGGCAGCATCAAAGCCTGCGGCAGCAATCTCAAGGTCGTCTAAAGCACTTTCAATAATATCACTAAATGGATAAAAGGGAAGAGATAGTTTATCAACATCAGGAGCAGTATAAAGCAATCCTTTGTCAAATATTAACCCTAAATAGCCATATGCAATACCACGGTTAAAATGAGCCCATGCTATGGCAAACTCATTGAAGTCTCCACCGGTTCCAAAATTTATAGTAGTTCCTATTTCCGCGAGTAGAAAGTTTGCCGTATCAATATTCTGATACATATCATTCCAGAATCGCTCTGTGATATACGCATAACTATAGGACTGATCATTATTAAAAGGCATTCTAGGTTCACTGGAGAGATCTTTCATTCCAGAATTCCCCCATGAACAAGTACTATGATCAGCCATGGTTGCCAGCGCAAGGGCCGGACCAGAGTAGGATTGAGTGCGATTATTCCAGGTTCGGAAAAGATCCTGAATGCCAAAAGCATTGGTAGGATAATCAGTCTGGGCATAAGACTTTGTTGCTGAAAGGAGAATCAACATAAACCAGAAAATAGAGATTGATTTTTTCATATCATTCGAAGTTTTGTGTTTTTATTAATTTACAAATTATTTTATCTGTTTTACAAACTATTTTATGAATACCTACTATTTGTTAGACAAAGAGACTATTTTATGGGACTAAACTATAACTTGCATTAGTATATTTTATTCGGAGACTCATCCTGAAAATCAATAATTATTGCCGAAGTTTTAGCTTTTGCCAATTCATAACAAACTCAATAATTATTATTCCGAATCTTAAGGATTAATAAAATCAAATTCAATTTCATACTTTTGAGTTTAAATCAATTATAAATCTATTTGGACATGAAAACAAAAATTATTTTCCTAATTGCTTTCTTTAGTATTTCTTCTTATGCATTGGGCATAGAGATAAATGTGAAAAAATGGCTTACTTCGGAGGCTTTTAAAGTTTATAAACCGGCTTATATTCAGGGCCAGAATTTGAAAAAAGAGGACTTCCAGGAAAAGTTTGTACTTGGCAACTCATATTTAAACCTGATTGATCTGAAGCCTGTTGAAGGTGCCACTATACTTTGGGAAGACAATAATAGTAGCAAATGGAAAATCAAAAAAACCAACAATGAAGGGCTTTTAGAGATAAAACCAGACAAAAAAGCAGAATTTCAAATCTCCTATAATGCCTTTTATATAGAATCAGACGGATTAAATAGCTATACGCTGGAAGTGGAAAGTCCGCAGATGTTTGAAGTTTTTCTGAATGGCAAAGAAATTGGTTCGGAAAACAGTCTTGCCACAGCCGAAAAACCAAATGTTTCAGAATCAACTCTGGATCTTGAACCTGGAAAGTTTGTGGTAATAGTTAAATCTATGTATGTATCGGGGGATAATGATAAATGGTATATAAAAGCTAAAATTTCGGATGATGAAGATTCACAGCCCCTTGTGAGTGTTTCCCCTGCAGAAGGAATGAATATCCACCATCTTCTTGAGGGTACAAAGTTGGCTTCGGCATCAATTTCATCTGATGGCGAGCTGGTTGCACTAATCTATAGTAATGTGGACAAGGAAACCGGGAAGGTGAATACCTGGACAGAAATTAAGGAGGTGGCAAGTGGTAAGATTGTTCAAAGTTTTAGAAAGGCGGGAACTACCGGGTATTCATGGATGCCGGCAGGAAAAAAACTATTTTACAGGAGCAAAAGAGAGAAAGGATTTTCGGTATGGGTATATGACTTTGATAAGGGCAAGGAATACCCCGTGCTGGAAGATGTGGAGGAATTGTCAGGATTCCAGTGGTCAGATGATGAAAGTTTCCTGATCTATAGTGTATCTGAATCGGGTAAACCACAAGAGAAGTCCTCACTTTTATATATGAATGAACTTGGAAATCGTACTTTCTCAACAAGGAAGGAAATATATCTCTACAAGTACAATGTAGCCTCGGGGGTAAGTGAAAGACTGACTTTTGGAGAAACCAGCACCTACCTGAACGATATAAGTCATGATGGCAGGTACCTTGTTTTTAGCACAAATAAACTAAACCCCACCCAGCGACCCTTTTCCTTACAAAATATGTATCTCATGGATCTTGACTCGCGGGAGGTACGTGTCTTATGGGAGGATTTCAGATGGGGTGGTTATGCACAATTCTCACCTGATGGAACCAAATTGTTAGTTTCAGGCGGACCAGATTGTTTCGGTGATGTTGGAAAAAACATTGGGCAGAACCCCATTGCCAATAATTATGATGGACAACTTTATATTTATGAACTGTCAAGCGGTACTGTGAAATCATTAACAGCAGAATTTAATCCTTCTGTAGGATCCGCAAGCTGGAGTCATGTTGATGGGAATATTTACATAAGTGCCACTGATGAGATATACTCCAGGGCATTTGTATGGAAAAAATCAGATGCTGAATTCAGACAATTGAAAACTGTACCGGAAGTAATTGGGAATTTTGATGTTGCCGGAAATGCATCATATGCTGTTTTTACGGGTAACCAACTGGCAAGTCCCCAAAAAGCATGGATTTTGGATTTGAAAACTAAGAAGAGTGTTTTAATTGATGATACGGAATCGAAATATTATAAACACGTTGAATTTGGAGAATCTGAAGATTGGGACTTTAATATGGATGATGGGAGGAAGATAAGAGGTTATTTTCTTTATCCCAGGAATTTTGATCCCGGCAAGAAATACCCATTGATTGTTAATTACTATGGAGGAACATCTCCAATTGAAAAAAGCTTTGGTGGCAGATACCCCTTGGATATATGGGCAGGGGAGGGCTATGTTGTATACATCCCCCAACCCAGTGGAGCAATAGGTTTTGGACAGGAATTTTCATCCAGGCATCAAAATAACTGGGGGATAACTGTTGCAGATGAAATTATTCAGGGAACAGAAAAATTTATGGATGCTCATTCTTTTGTTGATAAAGACAGGGTAGGTTGTATTGGAGCTTCATATGGAGGTTTTATGACTATGTATTTACAAACCAGGACGGATATTTTTAGCTGTGCTATTTCCCATGCTGGTATCAGCTCACTTAGCTCCTATTGGGGAGAAGGATACTGGGGTTATATTTATTCGTCTGAAGCAACCGGGGATGCCTATCCATGGAACCGTAAAGACATATATATTGATCAGAGTCCGTTATTTAGTGCTGATAAGATAAATACCCCGCTTTTACTGCTTCATGGTTCAGAAGATACGAATGTCCCTCTTGGTGAGTCACTTCAATTGTGGGTGGGACTTAAAATTCTTGGGAAGCCTGTTGAAATGATACAGGTAGAAGGTGAGAATCACCATATTCTGACTTATTCAAAACGTATTGAATGGCACAATACCATCATGGCATGGTTTGATAAGTGGCTGAATGGTAAAGACAAGGATTGGGAGAAGTTATTTTCTGAAAGTGAATTATAGAATTTAATTCTGATAGTATCAAAAAAGATCTGCGATTATCTGCGTCATCAGCGTGAAATATTCTCACGCAAATGGCACAGGGCAGAGAGCACAGAGCAAAGAAGAGATGAGTGAAAATGGAAGAATGGAATGTTGGAATATCGGAATTGGAACCAGTTCTTATACTACGCTGGAAGGATTTATTTAAGCTAAACTACTCAACTTTTTGACTTTAGACTTAAGACCATTCGACTATATTAATCCTTTTTACTTCCTTTGTGGCGTAAAACAAAATAAATTCCTGATTTTTTGGTTTTTCAAATTAGGAAATACTTTACATGAAGCGCATATTACTTACAGTTATTGTACTTTTTCTTATTCTGGTAACCTGCAATGAGCCTGCCAGTATGAAGGAGGTTTATTTGAATCCCGAATCTGCATGGGTTCATTACAATCAGAAGAAAATCTCAAAAATTGATTCTCTTCTGTTGGATTATCAGGACCGGTACCGGTTTAATGGGAATGTACTGGTAGCAGACAATAATCATATTATATATCAGGGCTCATTTGAAAATAGTGTACTGAAAAAAAATACTGTCTTAAACCAGAGTTCAGTTTTTCAGCTTGCATCTATCTCAAAGCAATTTACAGCAATGGCAGTGATGATGCTGAAGGAGAGAGGCCTGGTAAGATATTCAGACAGCCTTGCAAAGTATATTCCTGATATGCCCTGGCCAGATGTAACTATCAAACACCTACTTCAGCATACTGGTGGTTTGCCAAACTATATGTGGGTAGTGGAGCATTACTGGAAGAAAGATTCTCCACCATCCAATGCGCAGATAATAGAACTGATAAGAGATCATAAAGATGAAATGAACCTGTATTTCAAACCTGGTACCAGGTTTAATTACTCAAATACAGGTTATATGGTTTTAGCATTACTGGTAGAAAGTGTTACCGGGCAGACTTTTCCTGATTTTATGGAAGATAATATTTTTAATCCCCTGGGAATGAACCAGAGTTTTGTATACCCAAACTCATTTTCCGCCGACACTTCTATGTTGGTGGGGTATCGTCCTTACCGGGGGAGATATATCTCTATTCCACAAACAATAAATGACGGGTCCTTTGGTGATAAGGGAGTTTATTCAACTACTTCTGATCTATACCTTTGGGATCAGGCCCTAAATTCAGAAAAACTGGTTTCCTTCAAAACTTTAGAGGAGGCTTTTAGCCCATTGATGCTCAAGGGCAAGTATAAGATAAATTATGGTTTTGGATTCAGGATCAAAGAGGTTGATGGCAAAAAAATTGTGTACCATCATGGACGATGGAATGGCTTCCGTACAAGTATTTGGAGATATCCGGAAGGAAACAGCACCATCATTATCCTTAATAATTCCAGTTTCTCAAGTATTGGTGGGATGGAAAGGAAGATACAGAGGATATTGATTTCTGATTAGAAAACCACCCCCCCTGACGATATCACCTACGCCAAGGCTATGGTGATCACAGAAATGTCAGGATCAATAAGCTGGCAGGTTTCTCCCATGGTTTTTATTCATAGTCTTTATTCATACATTTGATTTGATTTAAAGGAATAAAAATACTTTCAGATTCTAGTATATGTTTAGAAATTACCTGGTTATAACCTTCCGGAACCTTTATAAGAATCGTATTTTTGCTCTTATCAATATCCTTGGACTTGGCCTGGCACTTGCAGTTTGTATTGTTGCCTACTTCAACCATATGTTTGCTATCCAGTTTGACAAGAATAATGAGAATTATTCGGAGATATACAGAGTTAATAGTTTTCGGGACATGCAGGGAAGGAACCAGGAATATGGACTGGTACCTGCTACACTTGGTCTGGAAGTAAAGAAAGATATTCCCGGAATTGAAAAGTCTGCAAGATTATTCAGGTCATGGTCTCCGGTTAAGGTTGACCGGGATGTTTTTACACGAAATATTTCTTACGTTGATCCTGAGTTTCTCGATATTTTCACATTCAAGCTATTGTCCGGGACAAAATCTATGATTGAAGATAAGGGGAATGTTTTTATCAGCCGGGAACTTTCAGAAGTCCTTTTCGGAGATGAAAATCCATTAGAGAAAACTATTTCTGTTTTCAATGATGAAAACGAAGAATATGTCTATTCAATAGCAGGAGTATTTGAGGATCTTCCTGATAACTCAAGTTTCAGGATTGATGTGCTTACTCATGCTGACAATTTCCTGAAAATGTGGAAAATCAACGACACGGACTGGAAGAGCTGGGCAAGGGCATTGTTTCTGCTGGTGCCGGATCCATCATCTCAGGAAGGGATAGTGCAGGGTTTATCACAATACCTGCCGGTACAGAATAAAGCCAGGGAAGACTTTGTTATCACTGGATTTAAGCTTGTACCATTAAAAGAAGTGGGTAAAAATACACGTGAAACCTGGTCCAGTGGGTTGTACCCTGGAATTCATCCGGCTCAGGTTGCTGCTCCGCCAATCATGGCTATTTTGATATTGTTGATAGCGGCTTTTAATTTTGCAAACACTGCAATTGCTGCGGCAGGGAAGCGTCTGAAAGAGATTGGATTGAGAAAGATGCTTGGAGGTCATAAGAGGCAATTGATGGTGCAGTTCTTGTTTGAGAACTTATTGATCACTTTACTGGCTTTATTTGTGGGGATTGGAATTTCTAAATTCCTTGTACCTGCCTATAGCAGCATGTGGGATTATATGGATATCAGCCTTAGTTTTTCGAAATATGTAAATTTTTGGTTTTTCCTGCTTGCTCTTCTTGTTATTGGGGGATTTCTTGCAGGAGGCTATCCGGCATTATATATTAGTTCATTCAGACCTATTGCCATACTTCAGGGAAAGACCAGACTTGGAAGTGCAGGAATGCTTTCCAGAATTTTTCTTACCATACAATTTGCTATATCTGTTATGGCTCTTATTTCAGGATTTATTTTTGCGGGAAATGCAACTTACCAGGAAACCCTTGATCTTGGATATGACAGGGATAAAATTATTGTCATTCCTGCTGGTTCGGATATCATAAATCAATACAGGGAGGCTCTTATCATACACCCAAAAGTACTGGCTGCTGCCGGAACCCAGCAACATATTGGGTGGGGAAATTACAGAAGGCCGGTTGAGGATGAAAATCAGCAAATTGAAGTTGACGTTATGGAATCCGGACCTGAATACCCTCAAGTTATGGGGCTCAGATTGAGAGATGGAAGGTTTTTTGATAAAGTGAGGATGGAGGCAGACATGGGAAGATCTATACTGGTTAATAATAAATTTGCTGAGGCCTTTGGCTGGGCTGATCCGGTTGGACATACAATCACTATTTATGATACAACACGGCTTACAGTGATTGGGGTTGTGGATGATTAT
>JAUVKW010000059.1 GCA_030596025.1 Bacteroidota bacterium
TTTGCAGCAGACTAAAAATAATATACGATTCAGTTGAATTAGGATCGAAGCCTTCATACTTTGTAGTATAGTCTTCTTCAAAAGTAATAACAGCATTTTCTGTTTTGGCCACTTCAAAATTTTCATCATTGGTATGCAGTCCCATAACATAGGTTTCAGTTCCAGAAATTCCAGGATTAGGAAAAGAATTGGCATGTATTGAGATAAAGAGATCGGCATGAGCCTTATTAGCTATATTACCCCTTTCATATAAATCGATAAGTACATCTGTTTTTCGTGTGTAAATAACCTCAACATCTTTCAGGTTTTGTTCTATATAGCTACCTAGCTTCAGTGCAATGGCCAATACAACATCTTTTTCCTTAACGCTTTTCCCGGAGGTACCTGGATCTCTGCCACCATGCCCGGCATCAATGACTACCTTTTTTATTTTGTAAGACTCACCTGTCATTTGGCCCTGAAGATTTTGTAATCCCGAAGCGAAGAATAGAAAATATACAAGGAAAAGGAAAATGCACTGTTTCTGATGAAAAAAATCAATTATCTTCGACTGGCACATTTTATGATGTGTTTTTTTTGGTTAGTTTTGTTTAGAACCTTAGAGCTCTGGCTTTTTCAATGAATTCCCATCATTATTAGGAAACTTATTTCATACAAAAATAGTATAATCGACCGGCAATTAAAATTACTGGTTAGTCTTCTTGTATGTCTGTTTTTCATGAGCTTTCCTGTTCTTGTAAAAGCTCAGGAGTTTTTAAATGACACCACCCTGGTCAGGCCTGCTACAGATTCGCTAACACAAGATACACTCAAAACAAACACATCTTCTGATTTCCTGGATGCCCCTGTTGACTATAATGCTAAAGATTCTGTAAATGTGGACAAACCGGGGCAAATGGTTTATTTGTATGGAGATGCCAGGGTGGATTACACAGATATTACTCTCGTAGCTGATTATATTCAATTGAATATGAAAACCCGGGAAGTATATGCTAAAGGTCTTCCGGATAGCAGTGGTACAATAGTTGGCAAACCTGTTTTCACACAGGGATCTGAATCATTTGAGAGCAAGACCATAACCTATAATTTTAATTCAAAGAAGGCAATGATAACCGGGGTTATTTCTGAGCAGGAGGGAGGTTTTTTGCATAGTGAAAAAACCAAAAAACACGCCGACGGAACTATTGACATGAAAGATGGTAAGTATACTACCTGCGATGCTGAGAACCCTCATTTCTACCTGGCATTGACTAAAGCCAAAGTAATACCCAACGATAAAATTGTTTCAGGGCCTGCATATCTGGTGGTTGAGGATGTCCCGCTTCCCCTGATTATTCCTTTTGGGTTTTTCCCTAACCAGAAAACTCAGGCCTCCGGTATATTAATACCTGAATATGGGGAAGAGAAAAACAGGGGTTTCTTTTTAAAGAATGGTGGATATTACCTGGCTTTATCCGATTATTTTGATCTGGCTGTCACCGGAGATGTATTTTCGAATGGAACCTGGGGTGTGGGTGTTCGGTCAAATTATAGGGTGCGCTACAGGTTTAATGGAGGATTAAATGTCAGATATTATAAAAACGTTGCAGGTGACCTTGATCTTGGAACCTATACCAGGTCGCAGGATTTTTCTGTCAGGTGGTCACACAGGCAGGATGCCAAATCCAACCCAAGCAGCTCTTTTGCAGCTCAGGTAAATTTAAGCTCCTCAAGCTATGACAGGAACCATAGTTTCGAGAACGAGAACTACCTTACAAATACCAAGCAATCAAGTATTTCTTATACAAAAAAATGGGCAGGAACGCCACTTAATTTTAGTGGAAGTCTTTCTCATAGCCAGAATAGTGCAAATAAAACAATGAATCTTAATTTTCCAAAATTGGCTTTTAATGTGAACAGGATAAATCCATTCAGACAATTGTCAAGTTCTACTGAGGACAAGTGGTATAAGAATATTGAATTGAGCTATTCTGCCAAATTGGAAAATCGTATAAATACTTATGACTCCCTGTTGTTTACTCCGGCGGTATTTGATGATATGAAAAATGGCTTTCAACACGATATCCCACTAACAGCGAATTTCAAACCCTTTAATAATTTTAATATTTCTCCACGGATTAAATATACAGGGGTAATTTATACTGAAAGAATAGAGAAAGAATGGGATGAGAATTTCATCGATCCGGAGACAGGCCAGGTTACACCAACCCTGGTTGTGGATACAATTGAAGGTTTTCAATATGCTCATGCCTACCTGCCATCTATTGGAATGAGTTTGAATCCCAGGATCTATGGTATGTACCAGTTTAAGAATCAGGAATCCAGGGTAGTGGCAATCAGGCATGTAATGACTCCAGCCTTAGGCTTCAACTATACCCCTGATATGTCAAAATGGTCTCCAAATTATTACGATACAGTACAGGTTGATACTACAGGGAGAACCAGTGTGTATTCCTATTTTGAGAATGGAATTTATGGAACACCAAGCCTGAATGGAAGATCTGGTTCAGTTACCTTCAGCCTGAATAATAATATTGAAATGAAAGTAAGATCTGATTCTGATACTACAACCGATTTTAAGAAAGTGAAATTACTGGATAATCTGAGATTTTCTACGAGTTACAATATTTTTGCCGATTCTATGAATTTGGCTCCGGTTTCTATGTCAGGGTATACCACCCTGTTTGATAGCAAATTCAAGATTAACTTCTCGGGAACTTTTGATCCCTATGCTCTGGATGCTAATGGGAGGAAGTATAATGCCTTTGAAGTGGGGAATTCAGGAAAACCTTTCAGGTTAACCAGGTTTAACGTTGGTATTGATTTTAGCTTCAGGTCGAGAGAGAAATCAGGAGGATCACAAGCCTCCGGGAGTGCTCCAAACAGGGAGCTGGATATGGGACCAGATGAGATGGATTCACAATTGCAGGAAACCGAGAAGCAAGTCATATCTCAAACTATGTCTACAATGTATCCGGGTTATGTAGATTTTAATATCCCATGGAGCCTTTCAGTAAGGTACAATTTTAACTATACCAGGCCGGGTTTTGATTCCAAAATTACTCAGACCTTAAATTTTAACGGGAAATTGAAACTAACTCCAAAATGGCAAATTGGGGTGACCTCAGGTTGGGATTTTGAAAAAAACACTTTATCCTATACCTCCATGAATATTTTCAGAGATTTACATTGCTGGGAAATGAGACTCTCATGGATACCTATTGGTTACCACCAGAGCTATTCGTTTTCCATCAATGCCAAGGCTTCCATTCTAAAAGACCTAAAGTACAAGAAACAAAAGAGTTGGTATGATAATTAATTATGACTAATTTCATTTTGCTTTCTTTTTATTAATTACCGGACAAGATTTTTTTGCGGAAAACTAAATTTAACTCTATAATGAAAAAGAAAATTATCAAAACATCTAAAGCTCCTTCAGCAGTAGGCCCCTATAGCCAGGCTATTGAAGCAGGCCAAACTTTATATATCTCAGGTCAGATCCCGATAGATCCTGATACCGGTAAAGTAGTTGAAGGGGGTATTAAGGAACAAACCGGGCAGGTATTAAAAAACATTGAGATTATTTTATCAGCTGCCGGGTACAGGAAAAGGGATGTAGTTAAATCAACATGCTTACTTGAAAATATGGATGACTTTCAGGCAATGAATGAGGTATATGGTAATTTTTATGATGAAGAACCTCCGGCAAGGGCCGCTTATGGAGTGGTTAAACTTCCTCTGGGAGTGAAAATTGAAATTGAGACTATTGCCGTTAAAAGATAAGTAGCCGGAGGACCGCAAGATAGAATGGTGACCTGGCAATAGACAGGGGCCAGGTGATGAGGATAAACAATGTAACACCTGTTTCCCTGTTTTTACCATTTGGTCATCCAGATCAAAAACCTAATTATCTCGAAAACTGTTGAAAACAGGAGAGGAGAGTTGGAAAAACAGCACCAGGCTTCAGCCTGGTGTTAAAGTATAAGTATGAGTCAGGTTTTGGTGCAAATTTTGCCTTGTACTAAATCTATAGATATGCCCGGGTGAAAAGTTTATTGAAGGCTGCAAAATTTGTGACAAAACCGAAAAACAGGAAGTCCACAGCATCTGGTTTAATAGAGGGAAAATGATTCCCGGACCGCATGAAACAGGGCTACTTAATTACTTTTAGTTTTTGCGAGACACCCAAAAAGCAATACTATTTCGCATTAAAGGATAGATTATGTGCCAGTTAAGATTGTGACAATAAAATTTGCTCGGAAAACAATTAAAAAAGGCTACCCTTATAAGATAGCCTTTCTCTTTATCCTTAAGCTAATGATTTCTATTCTGAGATAACTTCAAATTTGATTTCAACAGAAATTTCCCTGTGTAACTTTACAGTAGCTACATAATTTCCAACTTGCTTAATCTGTTCTTCAGGAAGCTTAATGTTTTTACGATCCACATCAAAGCCCTCTTTCTTAATAGCTTCGGCAATTTGTATATTATTCACTGAACCAAATACTTTACCGGTGGTACTGGTCTTAGCTCC
Organism: Bacteroidota bacterium; assembly: GCA_030596025.1. Lineage (GTDB taxonomy): Bacteria > Bacteroidota > Bacteroidia > Bacteroidales > VadinHA17 > JAYEGO01. Next base: position 4,535 of record JAUVKW010000059.1, read on the forward strand.
AATTTTTAAGGAAAGACCTTCAAGTTTTGCAGCAAATTCTATTGCTTCATTCTTAATCTTCTCTTCTTTATGAGCCCTTTGACGAAGATTTTCTGCATTCACCTTTTTGGCTGATTCGGTGGCTTGAATTGCCAGGCCTTTTGGAATTAAGTAATTTCTTCCGTAGCCATCTTTGACATTTATTATGTCATTCTTATAACCCAAACTAGGGATATCTTGTTTTAGTATGATTTCCATAATTGACTCTCCTGCTATTTAAACATATCCACAACATAAGGCAGCAGGGATAAGTGCCTGGCCCTTTTTACTGCTTGAGCAACTTTTCTTTGATATTTCAAAGAAGTTCCTGTAATTCTACGTGGAAGAATTTTGCCCTGCTCATTTAAGAACTTTTTCAGAAACTCCGGATCTTTATAATCAATATACTTGATCCTGTTTTTCTTGAAACGACAATATTTTTTCTTTTTTACATCTACTGACACCGGGGTCAGGTACCTGATTTCTGATTCGTTTTTTGCCATTGTCTATTTCTCCACTTTATTTTCAGATTTCTGTTTTCTTTTCTTTTCGGCATAAGCAACTGAATATTTGTCCATTCTGAAAGTCAGGAACCGGATGACTCTTTCATCTCTACGATATTCCACTTCCAGTTTTGAAACAATTTCGCCTTCTGCTTTAAACTCAATCAGGTAATAGAATCCTGTTGATTTTTTTTGAATGGGATAAGCCAGTTTCCTTAATCCCCAATTCTCTTCATGAATGACCTCACCTCCATTGTCGGTAACGATCTTCTTGAACTTGCTAACCGCTTCCTTCATCTGGGTATCAGACAAAACGGGAGTTGTAATGAAAACGGTTTCGTACTGGTTCAACATAATAATTAAAAATTTAGTTAATAAATGTTTTATTTGGGCTGCAAAAATATAATATTTTTTAGTCAATACAAAGTTCTTGCTGAATAAATTCCAGACTTTTACTCACTGCTTTTAAATGTGTTACACTTTGCGCTTTTATAAATTGCTGATGAGAACGAATTTTATTTATGACAAAATTTACAGAAAGGATCAAATTTTTTCATTTTGGAACTATAATCTGCAATTTTTTCTGGCCCGATTAAGTATATTTGCCCGGAGGAGATTTCCTTTCGTTTTTTAAAGATGTATTAAAGGAAATTTATCCTGGATAAAAAAAATGGATATGGAGAATTTTATTGTTTCTGCACGAAAATACAGGCCTGTTACATTTGACTCAGTCATAGGACAGGATACGGTTACAGCAACCCTTAAAAACGCTATTAAATCAAATCACCTGGCCCAGGCATATCTTTTTTGTGGCCCCAGGGGTGTTGGAAAAACCACCTGTGCGAGAATACTGTCAAAAACAATTAATTGTAGTCAGATTACAGATGAAACAGAAGCATGTGATAAGTGTGAGTCGTGTGAAGCATTTAATACCAGCAGATCATTTAACATTCATGAGTTAGATGCTGCTTCAAATAATTCAGTAGATGATATCAGAAGTTTAATTGACCAGGTACGCATTCCTCCTCAAGTGGGTAAATATAGCATTTACATTATTGATGAGGTACACATGCTTTCAGCACAGGCTTTCAATTCTTTTCTGAAAACCCTGGAAGAACCTCCTGCTCATGCTATATTTATTCTTGCTACCACCGAGAAGCATAAAATTATCCCTACCATTCTTTCCAGGTGCCAGATATTCGATTTCAGGCGGATACGTTTAGAGGATATAGTTCAAAGATTACAATATGTGGCAAAGAATGAAGGTGTTGAGGCTGAGGAGGAAGCTTTGCATATAATTGCTCAAAAAGCAGATGGGGCTATGAGAGACGCCCTCTCTATTTTTGACCAGATTGTGAGCTTTTCAGGTAAGACTGTTACTTATCAAAATGTGATTGACAACCTCAATGTACTGGATTATGAGTATTATTTTAAAATGGTGGAGGCATTCTTAAGAAATGATTCAGTTCAGTGCCTACTTATGCTTGATGAAATCCTTAACAATGGATTTGATCCACACCATTTTGTTACCGGTTTAAGTAGTCACATCCGCGATTTACTTGTATGTAAAGACAAGGAAACTATTGCTCTGCTGGAGGCAGGGGCTGGTTTTAGAGAGAGATATCTGGGACAAACCTCCAATACATCAGCAGACTTTTTATTTCAGGCTCTGGAGATTCTTAGTATTGCCGATTTTCAATTCAAAACCAGTAAGAATCAAAGGTTGCACACTGAACTAACACTGATTAAATTGTGCAGACTGACTGAGGAGGAAAAAAAAACTGAAATTTCAGGATACGAACAGCAAAAAGTAACTGAAAAAAAAATTCCAGCTAAAGAAAAACAACAAATAATTGAAAATGAAATTCCTCCCAAAGATGAGGTGTTGAAGGCTGATGAAATTCCTTCAGTACCATTATTAAAGGAAGAGAATCAGAATAAAGAAGGGAAGTCAAGACCTGCTTATAAACCGCAAACCACATCTATAAAGGCTGCTCTCAATGGAAATGTTCGACAGAAAAATGAAGCTATTATTGATCAGGTGCATGATCAAAGTCAGGCAGCTGAAGTTGTACATAAGAATAGTGAATTTAGCCTGGATGAACTTCATTCTCAATGGTTGGAATTCTTAAATAGTTCCAATATCGACAAGACCCGTTTGATTCAGACAATCAGGGCGCATAAACCGAAGCTTGAAGAAGGATTCAAGGTAATTGTTGCATTAGAAAATAAGGATCAAAAAGAGGATTTTGATCGTTATGCAAAATCCGACATATTAGGATATTTGAAGCAAGCCTTGAAGAATCAGGAAATTACTCTGACCAGTGTGCTGAATGAAGTTAAAGAAAAGAGTAAAAAGCCCTATACCGAGGAAGAAAAATTCAACCATCTCCTTGAGAAAAACCCACATTTAAAGACACTTAAACAGCAAATGGGTCTTGATTTTGAATGATTTTTCCTCATCAGAGTAAGCTTCCAAATCATTTGTTTTACTCCTCTTGTTTCATTAAATTTGTGCTCGCAATTCTAAATCAAAAAATCAAAAAGTATTATGAACGGAGAGAAAATTACAATTCAAAATGGTGTTTTAAATGTTCCTGATTCACCAGTGATTCCTTTTATAGAAGGAGATGGTACAGGACCAGATATTTGGGCCGCTTCAGTGCGTGTTCTGGATGCTGCTGTTGAGAAAGCATATAATGGAAAGAAGAAAATATTCTGGAAAGAAGTACTTGCAGGCGAAAAAGCATTTAATAAAACGGGGAAATGGTTACCCCAGGAGACTCTTGATACTATAAAAGAATATCTTATAGCAATTAAGGGTCCATTGACTACTCCAATAGGTGGGGGTATCAGGTCTTTAAATGTGGCACTCAGACAAATATTAGACTTGTATGTATGCCTTCGACCCGTGAAATATTATGATGGAGTTCCTTCGCCGGTAAAAGATCCAACCACTACCGATATGGTAATCTATCGTGAAAATTCAGAAGATATCTATGCAGGCGTGGAATATTTACATGGGACTGAGGAAAATGAAAAAGTGAAAAAATTTCTGATGGAGGAAATGGGTGTTACCAAGATCCGTTTCCCTGAAAGCACTTCAATTGGAATTAAGCCCATCTCGAAAGAAGGAACCGAAAGATTGGTGAGAGCTGCCATAAATTTTGCACTTGAGGAAGGCAGATCTTCTGTATGCTTTGTTCATAAAGGTAATATCATGAAATTTACAGAAGGCCAGTTCAAGCAATGGGGGTATGACCTGGCTGAAAGAGAATTTGGCGATAAGGTATTTACCTGGCAGCAATACGACAGTATTCAGGATAAGAGTGGCACAGAAGCAGCCAATAAAGCACAGGATGAAGCCCTTGCTTCAGGTAAGTTGTTGATTAAAGATGTTATTGCTGATGCTTTTCTCCAACAGATTCTTACAAGGCCAAAGGAATATTCTGTAATCGCCACCATGAATCTGAATGGAGATTATATTTCTGATGCACTTGCTGCTATTGTAGGTGGAATAGGAATTGCCCCTGGAGCTAATATCAACTATGAAACAGGTAATGCAATTTTTGAAGCAACCCATGGCACTGCTCCAAAATATGCAGGTTTAGACAAGGTGAATCCGGGTTCAGTGATACTTTCAGGGGTTATGATGCTGAAGCATATGGGATGGAAAGAGGCCGCTGACCTTATTGTAAAGGCGCTGGAATCTGCGATTGCAAAAAAGCGTGTTACCTATGATTTTGAAAGACAAATGGAAGGTGCAACTTTATTGAAATGTTCAGAGTTTGGTGATGAACTCATTAATAATATGTAAATAACCAAAACAAACAGAAACATGTTATCCTCGAAAGTTGAAGAACTATTAAATACGCAGATAGAAAAAGAAGGCTATTCTTCCTTGTTGTATCTGGCTATGGCATCCTGGGCTGAGGCGCAGGGTTATCCTGGAATTTCTCAGTGGCTGTATGCACAGGCAGATGAGGAAAAAATGCACATGCATGAATTTATACATTATGTAAATGACAGGGGAGGGAATGCTGTGATCCCCGGCTTTAAGAAACCCCCGGCTGAATACAATAATATTGCCCAAATGTTTGATGATGTGATGAGTCATGAACAATTTATTTCAGCATCCATAAATGATATTGTTGCTTTATGTGTTGAGGAAAAAGAGTATACTACTCAAAATTGGCTTCAGGGTTTTGTGGCTGAACAAATTGAGGAGGAGGCTTCTGTTCAGGAAATTCTTGATAAGCTGAAATTGGTTGGTAATCACAACATGTATATGTTTGACCGGGATATTATGAGCATGAGAAACAGTGAGCCCGGTACAACAGAATAGGCCAGATAGTAAAATAATATGTAAACGTCCCCTCGAGGGAACCCTACTTGGTTGGTTTAGTATAGCAGGGTTTTCCCTGGCCGTATTGGCAGTAATACTTACTTTTATCCTAAGTTTTGAGGGATTCAAAGCAGGAGAGATGGGAGCCATGATTGGAATATTTGGTTCAATAGGACTCCTTTTTCTTATACCCTGGATGATTTTTAAACTGGTACTAGCTATTGGTATTTTTAAAGGCAGGAAATGGGCAGTAGTAATCTCACTGGTATTTACAATAATTGGATTTATTCCGGGTTTCTTTATGCTGGGAACAGGCATAGGCCCTTTTCTGTTTAGCATTGGGTTTTTAACTCTGATGCTATGGGCTGAAATTAGGTGTCTGAAACATCCCTATTATAACCCAATAGCAGAGTTGGAATGATGAAGGCTTATTACGTAGTATATTCGCTCTGTTATGATAAAGGAAGAATAACAATTATTAGCAAAAAACTATAAGCCCAAGACTCATACCACCCCATCCCTTACCCAGTAACACTTAAATGAACTTTGCACATAAGACATTGTGGTATGTTTATTTACAGACTTTCTAAATAGTTCAAACACTGGCTCAGGAGGGGAATTTAAGACTATCTTTTAATCTTTAATTAAATTCTCCTCCTTTTTTCAAGACCGTTTTGCGGAGCAAAACAGCACGAAGACTGCTCCAGCAGTCTGAGTAACGAGTACGCTGGCGAATGAATTAATCAATTTGACTTTATATTATAATTTCAAGTACGCTGAAGCGCACTGAAGACAGATGTTTGCTCACATTTAACACCATGCTGAAGCATGGTGCTTTTTTTAGTCCTATTCATTTTGGTTTGCTTATCAAAAATTGATGAAGTAAATTCGTGATAATCAGGAAAATTGTATATTTCTCTTAAGTTTAAGCATCAAACTGATAAAAGCTGGCACTCAATTTGCATTATTATATATAAATCGACTAAATTAATGGAATCAGAATATCAATTAATAAATTTAGAAGTCATGAAAAAGCCAATATACTTACTACTTACACTTTCAATTTTTTTCTTTTCCTGCGAAAGAGCCCCGGTTGCAAGTTTTGCAGTCTCTGACATAACTGTACTGGAAGATGAAGATGTATATTTCACTAACAGTTCTTTTGATGCTGCACGATTTGAATGGGACTTTGGAGATGGGGTTTTTGCCAGTGCTCCCAATGTAGTTCACAGCTACAATCAGGCCGGAGTATATGATGCAAGACTTACCGTATGGTCGAAGAATGGAAATAAGGCCGATGAGGCCTATCAGACCATTACTGTCCTTGAGCCAGCAATTCTCGAGGTGGAAGTTTTAGAATACTACGATTTATATGCTGTTGAAGGTGCAAGTGTTATTTTGTATCCTACCTACCAGGATTGGCTGGAGGAAACGAATATGATTGATGAAGCTTACACTGATCAGGATGGCTTTGTGGTTTTCACTTATTTAATGCCGGGAAGGTATTATGTAGATGTTTGGGAAGCAAACCATGATAATTATACCCTGGCAGAAGATGATATTGCTTTTATTGAAACCGATTTTCTGGATGGTGGTCTCAATTACTTTCTTGCTTATGTAGATTATTACATCCCAACCAAAAGCCTGCTTGAAAGAAGCAGGGAATTGAGGGGAGTCCCTAAAGGAAGAAAGAAGAAGTAGATATTGCATGCTGAATGAATCCCGACAGCCTGAAGGTAGTCGGGATTTGTTGTTTAGGGCCTGTGGATAGATAGAGGTCTAAAGGTCTAAAAGTCAAAAGGTCCAAGAGTGTCTCGTCCTAAAATTGATTCTAAAAGCCTGTGACCCAGTTTAGAGAGACCTGTTTTATTTGACTTCTCGACTCTCTCAACCCTTCAGGCTTATTTAGTGCAGAAGCATAATCAGGCTGAAGGCCTGAAATATAAAAGCCCTGGGCGAAGCCCTGGGGTTATAGAGCATAACATAATCAGGTCCGGACCAGAGTATTTAATCAAACCTTAAGGAATCATCCGGACCATTTGGATGGGGTATAATAAAAGATCGTTATAATAAATCTCCCCAATTTTCATTTAATAAACCTGCCAATTGATCCCAGCTAATTGTATAAGATGTACGTCCCATAAAATATGGGGCAATCTCATAGGTATTATATAGAAAAAGTATGCCTTCACTGCTTAAACCAATATTTTCAGGTAGCCTGTACTGGTTATTTTCAAAAAAATACCCTTCTTCATCCAGGTCTGCATCATTTGCCAGTTCATTATCTTCCCTGAAGGCTTTTTCTGCTATTTGTATGAATTTATCCTGGTCATTGATCAGATCCTTCCAACTGATTTTTTTTCCTGTCTGACTGTCAAAATTCAGGATCTCCAGCCAGTCATTCCCATGGGCTCCTCCCATGTAGCTATTAGTTTCAATACACATGCAACAAATACTCTCATCATTTCTTAAAAAATAACTACGAATCTCAACATACCATTTGTGTGCATAATCAGTAAATTCTTCTCTAAAATCTTCATAGCTTTTAATAATATAATTTGAAAGTATACTAAAGTCAGAAGATTTCTCCAGGCTGTCGGCTATGAATCCTGCCAGGGTAGTGCTTATGCTTTCACGTATTTGATGATTTATTGAACCTACAATCTGATCAGGCCCAATTTCCACCAGTTGGTAATCAATAGTTATTTCAATACAGACATCATCATCCTGATCGCAATCTCCCGCAGTTTTACTGAATTCCACTTCTCTGAATTCAAGGATATTGCTGGTTTCTGACTTGTTGTAATTACAAGAGATCAGAAACATTAGACTGATCCACATAAAGATTGATGTTGTTTTTATCTTCATAATTCAAGGTGTTACAATGTCTTTTACAGTTAAAACTTTTGATTTATTACGAATTTACCAAAAAGTACTTGAAAATTTGAGAAGAGAGGAAAAGATTTTACAGTGTTGTTCGATTAAAATTAGTTTATCCCCTACAGGGAAAAAATGCAAATTCTATCATTTTGTTCTACAATACCTTATCCCCTCCGGGGAATTCGCTGTAGGCGATAAGGTATTGTAGTAAAAGGGGAACCACCAAATGCGTTGTTACCTCGTAGAGGTTAAACAGTTTACAGCTTTTAACTATAATAATAATTTTTTACCGGACATTAGTGGAAGATTTTTGCAAAATAGAGCGAATTCCCTGTTATTAGATTGATTTTTTTATATTTTTGTAGCCCTTTTGCCCAGATTGGGGCGAGGGTAAAGAATTCATCCAGTGGATGAATTTAGCGAGCAGCCTGCCTGCAGGGTGGCCAATTCCGCCATCGTTAATAGAAGAGAGAAGATTAATTTAATGATAGTATTTCGTTCTTAGATTTCTTGTAATTTTTAATACTCGCCCAGATGGCGGAACTGGTAGACGCGCTAGTTTCAGGGACTAGTTTCCTTCGGGAAGTGCAGGTTCGATTCCTGTTCTGGGCACCAAAGTATAGTTTAAAGGGTTGAGTGTTGAGTTAAAAACTCACAACTCATAACTCAGAACTTCTTTAAGCCCAGGTGGCGGAATTGGTAGACGCGCCAGGTTGAGGGCCTGGTGACCTTATTTGGTCGTGCTGGTTCGATTCCAGTCCTGGGCACAAAGCCAACTTAAAACTTTAAGTTGGCTTTGTTATTTTCAAGTGATAATAGCCAACCACTTTAGTGGCTGGAATATGAACGACAAATTTGACATTCAGCCTGTAGGGCTAGAATGATGACTTTCACTCTGAATTAAGCTTGATCAACAATTAGCCAATTAATCTTTTAATCAATATTCGTCTGACCATTCGCAGTGGTCAGACGAATATTTCTTGTGCAAACCAGTCAATGGTTTTGGTTCTCTTTAATCTTTCCTTGACTTTGATGTACAATTGGTGTAAATTTATACAAGCTTAACCCACTCACCTGATTACAATGCCTGACAAATTGAAAAATCCAATGATTTTTTGGCAGGAACTGAAGCGCAGAAAAGTCTTCAGGGTGGTTGCCATGTATGCTGCTACTGCTTTTATTATTATGGAGGCATCAGATATTATGTTGCCACGGCTGGGTTTGCCTGATTGGACGGTTACCTTTATCATTGTTTTGCTTATCATTGGCTTTCCGATATCCTTAATTCTTTCATGGATATTTGATATCACTCCTGAAGGGGTAAAAAAAACAGAATCCATTGAAATGGCAAAACAGAAGGAAGCCCCTTCTAGCCCTGTTAAAAGAAGACTGAAAACAAGTGATGCAATTATTGCTGTGCTGATCGTTATTGTTGGGATACTTGCTTATCCGAAAATATTTACGAAAGATAAGTTTGAAGGGATCCGGGATCCGGATGGTAAGATTTCAATTGCGGTTATGCCTTTTAAAAATCATACCGGAGATACACTATATAATGTGTGGCAGGGTGGTTTTCAAAATCTTCTTATCACTACTCTTTCAAATTCAGAGGAGTTATCAGTCCGCCAGTATCAGGCCATGCATGCTGTACTTAAGAGTGGAAGAGATTTAAGCTATGCCTCTATCACCCCCTCAGTAGCCAGTGAGCTTGCATTAAAACTTGACACAAAAACATTTATTCTCGGCAACATACTCAAGGCTGGAAATAAGATCCGGGTGAATACTCAATTGGTGGATGCTGAAACAGAAGAGATATATAAAACGTACAAGGTAGACATGAATAGTGAGGATGATATTTTCGCCATGGCCGACTCCCTGTCCGGACTGATAAAAAATTATCTTGAAATCAAGAAACTTATTGAAGAGTATGATTCACCTGTTTTTAGTGGATCTTATTGTACAAATTCATCTGAAGCTTTTGGTCATTATATTCGTGGATGGGACTCATTTATGAGTTTAGATTTCCAGGCTGCTATCGAATGGCTTTCAAAAGCAGTAGAAGCCGATTCTGGCTTTGTGAATGCTTATTTGACCATGTCATTTACCTATAGTATTTCCGGAAATGATAAACTCTCAAAGAAGTGGTGTAACCTGGCTTATGAAAAAAGAGATGAATTGCCATTAAAAGAAAAATTAATGTTAAATCACCTCCATGCATTCTATTTTGAAACCCCAATCGAGGAAATCAAATATCTTAAACAAATTCTGGAGATTGATGAACTGAATTCTACATATTGGTACTTGCTGGGGTTAGCCTATTATCAAAAACTCCATGATTATGAAGAGGCTGCAATTTCTTGTGAAAAAGCCCTGAAAATTCATGAAAAATGGGGAACCAATTTTCGGAATATATGGATATATTCTGTTCTGGGAAATTCGTATCATAAAGTCAATGAACATAAAAGAGAAAAAGAGGTATATGAATTGGGCTTAAGCATATTTCCTGATCATCCATTCATTATACGACGCCAAGCTATTTGTGCTCTCTCACAGGGAGATACAGACAAGGCCAATGAATTTATAAGTAACTATAAATCAATTAGAAAGAATAAGTATCTGTGGCATGAAGCAAGAATACTATCAAGTGTTGGAACTATTTATACAGAGGCAAATCTATTTGATAAAGCAGAATTAAATTATCGTCAGGCCCTTGAATTAGATCCCCGGAATCCTTCAAGAATGAGTGATCTGGCCTGGCTTCTGATCAATAATGATATTAATGTAAATGAAGGTGTGGATCTTATAGAAAAAGCCCTGGAATCCAGGCCTGACAATTGGAGTTATTTAGATACCAGAGGGTGGGGCCTCTATAAGCAGGGCAGATATGATGAAGCACTGCAAGTTCTAACAGATGCCTGGGATTTAAGACCTCGCTATAACTATGGAGGTTATCTGCATATACAGGAAGTTGAAAAGGCGATTGAAAGGGAAGAAGAGTGAAGAAGTTCAGAGTTCAAGATTGTTTGGAGTTCCGGATTATAGAGAAAGGATGAGCGATGAGAAATAGGCAGCAGGCAAGAGAAGAGGCGAAATGGAGAGACAGATGCAGAATTTCAGTTTAGGCGTTTACACAAAGTTTTCTAAAGACTCAGAGAAATGGGGAGGGAATTACAAATCTCAAATTCCAATATTCAAATGGAAGTGTTACTCGTCTGACCACTAATAGTTAAGGCCAGTAGATTGATTTATCTTTTTACAAGATGAACTACCTAATAGTGGTCTGACGAATATAGTTTGAAAACAAAACCCAGGATGAATAACATTTATGGACTCCTTTTTACCCCAAACCAATTAATTGCTTTTCGGAGAAAATCAAAGACAAGAAAGAGATATAGCAGAAGTGTAGTTATCCAGATAACCAGTGTATTGAACCAGAGAGTATCAATAGACCACTGGCCTAATTTCTTGACAGGGGCATACATATGAGCACGGCCATAATTACCAACCGGATCCATATATACCGGATCCGCTTTCCTTATAAGTTGGTCTTCCAGTTCAACAATCTTGTTAATCCTGGTTTTATTTGTTAACAATTCATCCAGGCGACTATTAAAATAATCTAAACGCAGCTTAATCAGGTCATCCTTGCCCGAGGGTGCAGCTTCAATTTCTTCGAACATTTTATCTCTTTCTCCCATTGCAGAATTTCCTTTCTGTTGAGCTTGAAATTTTCTGAAGTTTAAATAATTCAACACATTTCCTGCAAGCAAAGAGTCAAAAATTTCCGGTTTCAGGTTTTCCAATCCTTCAAGTTCAGGCCATCCATATTGTTTATAGGAATTTCTTATTCCTTTAGCTACTATTTTGAGATTAGCATCTATTTGATCAGGATTTGTTTTTAATTCTGCATCCCTCAGGGCTTCATTTATTTTAGTTTGTAATTTAGGGATAAGAAACAATGTCTGGAAGGAGGCATTTCTTATTACTTTTTCGTGAGGATAGAATTTCTTTTCATATTTATTGTTCTTATACTGATATACCGCAAGGGCTTCGTAAGACCACCTGGTGGTCATAACATCTCCAATGACCGGTACATATACCGGATTCCGAAACACCTTATTCAGCCTGTCAAAATCCACGATTACACCACTCAGAAGTAGTTGAGGTACAACTATGAATGGAATTAAGATATAAATGCTTATTACAGAATTCAGGCCTGAAGATAAGTTTAAACCCAGGATATTGGCAAAGCAGGAGGTTGTGAATAAAATCAGCCAGTAGGGGAGGGTCATTCCTTTAATTCCCAGGATATAATTTGCAATCAATACAAAGCTGAGTGTCTGAATAGCAGAAATAATAAAGAGAATAATTACTTTCGAATTCAGATAACTCAAACGACTCAGGTTCAAAAATGATTCCCGTTCAAGAATTTTTTGATCTCTGATAATTTCTTCTGCACTTACCATCAATCCCATAAACAATGCAACCACAACAGCCATAAACAAATATGCCGGAAGATTAACATTATCCTGGAATACGTAAACCCCTGTTGGGGAAAGGTCACGAATATATTTTGTAAACAGGCTGATAATGACTGCAAGAAGGGGTGCTTCCAGGAAATTAATCAGCAAATACTGCCTGTTGGCAATCTTTGATAACAGGTTTCTGATTGTGAATATTCTGAACTGCACCAAACTATTCGGAACTTCAGTTGTTACGGGAGGCAGTTTTTCAGTTGGGTTTTTAATTTCAGCTTTTGATTCAATCTTCTTTTTATAAGTTTTGTGCCATTCCTCAGGGCTTACTTTTCTCTCTTTTGTAAGTTTTCCGAATTCATCTACTTCCTTTACCTCCACCATTCGGAGGATCTCCTCGGGAGTAACGTTTCCGCAATTCAGGCACTGTCCTTCATCTGCATTTACATAATTGCTTTGTGATTTAAAATAGGTAAGAGCATCGATAGGGTTCCCTTTGTAAATAACATAGCCCCCTTTGTCCATGATAAGGATACGGTCAAAGAGTTTGAAAATATCGGAAAATGGTTGATGAATATTTACTATAACCAGCTTTCCTTTCAGGGTTTGTTCTTTTAGAAGGTACATGACCTTTTCAGAATCCATGGAGGAGAGTCCCGAAGTCGGTTCGTCAATGAAAAGGATGGAAGGTTCACGAATTAATTCCAATGCAAAGTTCAGTCGTTTTCGCTGACCTCCACTAATATATTTTTTAAGGGGGTTACCAACCTTTAGTTTACTGATATCATCGAGTTCAAGATCAGTAAGTACCTGGTTTACTTTTCTCAAAATTGCATTGTCAGCTAAATCCTTGAAGCATAATTTGGCGTTCAGGTACAGATT
>JAUVKW010000067.1 GCA_030596025.1 Bacteroidota bacterium
TCGCACGCCCTTAACTCTTATTCTAAGTCCGCTTGAAAAGATAATGGCAAATAGAACCTATAAGGATAAGGACTATAATGAATTAGGTGTCATTCGCCGAAACGGACTGAGATTATTGGATCTTGTTAATCAACTACTGGACCTCTCTAAGCTGGATAGTGGAAAATTGAAGCTTGAACTCATGGAGGCAGATATAATTAAAATATTAAGACTATCATTCTCATCATTCATTTCACTGGCAGATAAGAAAAGAATTCAATTTAATTTTCAATTGCCTGATGATGAACTGCTTACCTGTTTTGATAGGGGTAAGTTGGAAACGATCATGAATAACCTGCTGTCAAATGCCTTTAAGTATACACCTGAAGGTGGAGAGATTAAGTGCATTGTTCATATTAAAGAGGCCGGGAAGGAACCAGAAAAAGATGTTATTGAAATTTCTGTAAGGGACACCGGTCCTGGGATAGATAAAAATAAGCTGGATCTTATTTTTGACCGGTTCTATCAGGCTGATGAACAGCATCATATAGAGGGAGGGGGAACCGGCATCGGCTTGTCTCTTACAAAGGAACTGGTGCATTTGATTCATGGAGAAATAAAAGTTAGCAGTCAGCCCGGGAAGGGAACCTGTTTTATTGTCATAATTCCTCTTGGCAAAGATCATCTGAAAGAATCTGAATATGTTATTGTTAAACCCGAACTTAGACCGGAACCGAAATTGGTTGAGGATATATTATCAGATGAGATATCAGCAGACTCAATAGAAACAGAATCGGTACCGGATAAGAAAACCATACAAGTTCTGATTGTTGAGGACAACAGGGATCTTAGTGCTTACCTGAAAGAACAATTACAAAGAAATTACCTGATCGAAGAAGCCTCTGACGGTGAAGAAGGTCTTAAAAAAGCAATTAAAAATATCCCTGATCTCATCATTACCGATATCATGATGCCCAAAATGGATGGGGTTGAGCTTTGTAAGAGAGTTAAAACCAACGAAAGGACCAGTCATATCCCTGTTATAATGCTAACTGCAAAGGCAGATATCGAAAGTCGGATCAAAGGATTGGAAACAGGAGCAGACGATTACATCATTAAACCCTTTAATATACATGAATTAAGAATAAGGGTTATAAATCTGATAAAGCAACGGCAAATATTAAGAAAACGGTTTGCAGGCAGCTTAAATGTTACACCAGGAGATATTGCATTTAATTCCTATGACGTACAATTCATCAATCGCATATTTGGGGTTGTTGAAGAGCATCTTGCCGATCTTGATTTTAGTGTAAAGGATCTTCAGGGTAAGGCCGGTATGAGCCACACACAATTATACAGAAAGTTATTTGCCTTAACCGGATTATCCCCAAGTAAATTTATCCGCACATTCAGGTTAAAACGTGCGGCAAAATTAATGACACAAGAAAACGAAAAGGTAACTAAAATAGCGTATTCTGTAGGTTTTAATAATTTGTCCTATTTCACTAAATGTTTTAAAGAGCAATATGGCATTTCTCCATCTGCTTATTGCAGGAAATTTTCTGAATAATGCTCAAATTCCAAAATATAAATTAAGAACTTGACCGGAAAAATCCCTATTTTTGTGTTTTCATCCCCGGGCTTACAGAAACCTGAAATAAATTCTGATTATACCCGGAGAATAATTTTGTTAATCATAAATTCCACTCATTTTGAAAATCTCATACAGCTGGCTGAAAGATTATATTAAGGTCGACCTCGACCCCATGGAAGTGTCAGAAATACTTACTAATACCGGTCTTGAGGTAGAAGGAATGGAGCAGTTTGAAACAGTTAAGGGAGGCCTGGAAGGAATTGTAGTCGGCGAGGTAATTTCTGTTCGTAAACACCCAAATGCAGATAAACTCACTCTTGCTGAGGTAAACCTGGGGAATGGTAAAATTGCAGCAATAGTATGTGGAGCTCCAAACGTGAAGGAGGGACAGAAAGTGCCAGTTGCCACTATTGGAAGCACCCTGTATAAAGGAGAAGGATCTTTTGTGATTAAGAAAACAAAAATTCGTGGAGAAACTTCAGAGGGAATGATCTGTGCAGAAGACGAATTAGGGCTTGGGGATTCACATGATGGAATCATGGTACTGGATAAAAAAACTCCGGCAGGAACAATGGCACGCAGCTATTTTAATATTCAGGAAGACACCACTTTCGAGATCGGACTTACTCCAAACAGAATAGATGGAGCCTCTCATTTTGGCGTTGCCCGTGATCTGGCAGCATATCTCAACCAGTTTAAAACCATTAAGGCAAATCTTCCGGGAATTGAAGATTTTGAAGTAAACAACCAGGATCTCATTATCCCTGTTGAGGTTAAAAACGAAAAAGCCTGCCCACGTTATTCCGGGCTTACAATCTCAGGGCTCAAAGTTGGGCCATCCCCTGAATGGCTGCAAAACAGGCTAAAATCAATTGGCCTGAGCCCCATAAATAATGTAGTCGACATCAGTAATTATGTTTTGCACGAAACAGGCCAGCCACTCCATGCCTTTGATGCAGCACAGATTAAGGGAAATAAGATTATTGTAAAAACCCTACAGCAGGGAAGCAAATTTATTAGCCTGGATGGAGAAGAAAGGAAATTATCGGGGCAAGATCTTATGATCTGTGATGAAAAAGATGGGATGTGTATTGGCGGTGTCCTTGGAGGAATTGAATCAGGGGTAACTGAAAAAACAAATGCAATCTTTCTGGAAAGTGCTTGTTTTGATCCTATATATATCCGGAAAACTGCCAGGCGACATGTTCTTAATACCGATGCTTCATTTCGCTTTGAAAGAGGAGCTGATCCGGAGATGACCATTTATGCCCTTAAAAGAGCAGCCCTGCTGATCAAAGAAATTGCCGGTGGAAAAATAAGCTCTCCAATTCAGGATGTATATCCAAAACACTTTTCACCACAAAAAGTGGAACTTTCCTTTGCAAATCTGAACCGTCTTATTGGTATAGAGATACCGGTAAAAAAAGTTAAGACCATTTTAAGTTCCCTTGATTTTAATATCATCAAAGAGTCCGCCCATAGTCTTCAACTTGGTGTGCCCCTTTACAGAGTAGATGTTACCCGGGAAGCAGATGTTATTGAAGAAGTTCTCAGGATCTTTGGTTACAACCAGATTCCCCCGGATAAACAAGGTAGCAGCAGCATAAACCATCTTGTAAAACCGGACAAAGAAAAAATTATCAACCAGCTTTCAGACCTTCTTATTGCAAATGGATTTCATGAGATTATGTCGAATTCATTAACCAAAGCAAGCTATTATGAAGAAAATAGTGCCTTTGATGCAAAAAAATCAGTGAAACTACAGAACCCCTTGAGTATAGATCTTAATGTAATGAGGCAATCACTTCTATTTGGCGGGCTGGAAGCAATTATTTACAACACAAACAGAAAACGGGCAAATTTAAAATTTTTTGAATTTGGGAATTCTTATCAATTTTTGCCTTCTGCATCAGGACAGGAGAAGCTGAAAAAATATCATGAGCAGGAGAAGCTTGCCTTATTTATAACCGGAAATAAAAATAATGAATCCTGGAATTCAAAAGTTCAAAAAGTAGATTTCTATACACTCAAAGGCATATTGCAGCTGCTTTTTCAAAGACTTGGAGTGACTGATAATGAACTGAAGATATCCACTATGGTGAGCAAAATCTTTACTGAAGGAGAAAAATATACATACCAGGGTAAAGAATTTGTGCAATTAGGAAGTATATCAAAAAATACCCTGGCACCCTTTGAAATTGATCAGGATGTATTTTTTGCAGATATCCAATTTGACACTTTGATTCAAATTATCTCTAATAAGCAAATAAAATTCAAAGCCTTACCCCGTTACCCTGAGGTTAAGCGCGACCTGGCATTATTACTGGATGAAGGAATCGAGTTTGAGCAAATCAAAGAACTGGCTTTTCAAACCGAAAATAAAATTCTAAGAAAGGTCCAGATCTTTGATGTATTCAGGGGGAAAAAACTTGAGAAAGGGAAAAAATCATATGCTGTAAGTTTCATTCTTCAGGATTATGAAAAAACCTTAACAGATAAACGTATTGAAGGTATCATGAACAGGCTGATCAAGGTTTACACAGAAAAACTTGGCGCGCAGATTCGATAGATCATGGACAGAATCAAGATTGAACAAACAGATATTACAGGATTAAAAGTAGATGCCATTGTAAATGCCGCTAATAAGAGTCTTTTGGGTGGTGGTGGTGTAGATGGGGCCATCCATCGTGCTGCAGGACCAGGTCTTCTTGAAGAATGTAAGGCATTAAATGGATGCAATACAGGAGAAGCAAAAATTACTGGAGCCTACAAACTTCCATCACAGAAAGTGATTCACACTGTAGGCCCGGTTTGGAATGGGGGTAATAATAAAGAAGAAGAACTGCTTGCAGATGCTTACAAAAACAGTCTGCAGCTAGCCCTCAAAGACAATATTGAGACTATTGCTTTCCCGAATATCAGTACCGGTGTTTATGGATTTCCAAAGGAAAAAGCTGCACGAATTGCTATTCATGAAGTACAATCTTTCCTTGAAAAGCATCCGGAAATTAAATCTGTGACATTCGCTGTTTTTGATGAAGAAAACCTCAATATCTATAAGGAGTTGTTAGTTCTATGTTAAAAAGGTCTCTTCAATCGGCAAATTATTACCTGTCGATGGTGAAATTCAGCCACACCATCTTTGCCATGCCTTTTGCGCTCATTGGGTTTTTCCTGGCAATAGGGTTTAACATTGAAGATATAAATCTGAAACTACTTGGCCTTATCATTCTTTGTATGGTATTTGCCAGAAATGCGGCCATGGCATTTAACCGCTTTGCTGATAAAGAAATTGACCTGAAAAATCCAAGAACTTCCATCCGGGAGATCCCAGCCGGGATAATAAAGCCCAGGTCGGCATTGCTATTCACTATGATCAATGCCATATTATTTATGGCAACTACCTGGTTTATAAACCCTCTTACATTCAAACTATCTCCGGTAGCTCTGTTTGTTGTCATGGGATACAGTCTTACAAAAAAGTTTACAGCCCTTTGTCATTTCATTCTTGGAGTTGGACTATCCCTGGCCCCAATTGGAGCATATATCTCAGTCACTGGGAAATTTGAACTTTTACCTTTAATATACTCCCTGATTGTTTTTACCTGGGTAAGTGGATTCGATATTATTTATGCACTTCAGGATCAGAAATTTGACAGGGATGAAAACCTTAAATCCATACCTGTACTGATTGGCAAAAGAAAAGCACTTACACTCTCCACAATCCTGCACCTGTTTACGGCACTGCTAGTGATACTTGCGGGAATCAATGGAAGCCAGGGAAGTATTTACTGGATCGGAGCTTTAATCTTTATTTCCCTGCTTTTTTACCAACATTTATTGGTTAAGCCTGATGACCTGAGAAAAGTTAATCTTGCGTTTTTTACAACAAACGGAATTGCAAGTGTGCTTTTTGCCATTTTTACTATCCTGGATTTGTATATTTAGAAACTATGAACTAATAAAAAAAATTGTGCTGAAGCATCTAAACCAGGAAAAAATCATAAATATTCAGACCTGAAAAATATAAATATGATCTGCCTGATCACAATTTTCATTGTGATGTAAGATTTAAATCAAAAAAATGTAACTTTACCTTCTCATATTCATTTATTAAACCTAATTAAACCCCTTATTATGAAAAAAATTGGATTATTTTTAGCACTCTTTGCCTTTGTTGGATTTATCAGTTTAAATTCCTGTACTCAAAAGCCTAAAGTTGAAGAAGCTACCGAAGAAGTTGCTCCTGCTGAAGAAGCTGTTGAAGAAGTAACTGACACAACCGCAGTTGAAGAGGCTACAGAAGAAGAAGCTCCAACCGAGGAGTAGTCAAAGCCTTTTAAAAAGATAGAGGTGCCCGGTAAGGCACCTTTTTTTATTTTCTCACAAGAAACAGGAAGTCACTTCCGGGTTCATTATCTCCAAACTCCCCGTAGCGAGGTTGTGGCTCAACCTTTTCAACATAGGGAAGAATCTCATTCACAGTCACTATTCCATCCCCACCACCATAATTTCTTAATGCTTCAAGAAATTTCCTCATAAATGGAGAATGGTGTCCGGGACGGCCATCCGGAACATATTCATTCCCACCTGATGTAAGATACAGACGAGTTTTGTACTTACTTTTCCGCTCCACAAAGTCTTCTGTTGAGATTTCTTCATACATCCCTGCTCCACGATGAGAATCGGCAATCAATGGATCAAAAGTACCGCCAAAACAAACATCCATAACAAGAAATACATGATCACAGGGAATATTATTGATCATGGTTCTCAAATTAGAATGAGATAGATAGGAAGTTTTTGTTTCATCACTCGACTTTGAATCCTTCGAGATTACATAGCCTTCCTTAAAGATACGATCGTATATACCATGACCCGCAAAAAAAATAAATAACTGATCCTGGGGAGTATACTTCATAGTGGCATACTCCCTGATTTTCTTTACGGTTTCATTCAGAGTGGGATTTTCAACAAGCTCCACGATCACCTTATAATTATTTGCAAATTCGGCCGACAGGGAACTTGCATCCACAACGGGATTAATCAATTCAGTATAGGAATCATAAACATTAGTCGCAAAGAGCAAGGCACGTGTAACTTTTTGACCTTCCAGCACTTTACCATCTGTACTTCCTGAAGGACCTGGATCTACCATTCTTCTTTCATCAATGTCTGATTCCCCGCTTTTTAAAAGGAATGGATTTTCTAAGGGGATAAGAAGATATTTTTTACCGCTCACAGGATGAACCAGCTTAAAATCTTCGTATGAGAATGCAATCTCACCTTTATCTTTCACCTTCCAGGCCAGTATATGCGCCTTCTTCCACGAATTTTTAAATTGCCGGGCTGCTTCCACCGGGATATTAACTCCTGCCTCCGTCTCCATAAACCTGATTTTATAGATCTGCCTGTCTGCATTATACCCAATAATTCCCTGGACTGGGATCTTTACATTTCCTCCAGGGGCGGGACTGATATTATATTCCTTTTCCATATACTCCTGCAGAAATGAAAGGCTTGTTTCTGCAAGCTCCTGTCTTCGATTATTATAACTTTCAGTGGTTTCGAATTCATCTTTTGGCAGAAGCAGTTTCGGATCTAATTTCTTATTGATTTCTAAAAGAACCTCTGGGACAAGCATCCTTTTCTGGGCAAGGGTCAATTCATTATACATATACTTCGCAACAGATGACCGTAAAGACGGGTTAACACCTGAGACTTCCCAAATATAGGCTGTTTTATCTGCACTGCTTGAACAAAGAAACTGTCCGTCTTCACTAAAGCTTATTTTAAAGACATTAGCTGTATGCCGGTATATGGACTCCATCTCCCTGAAAGTTCCATGATCCTTTTTCCATATCCTTACGTCTCTGTAATATGGTGCTGCCAGGAAATCTCCTGTAGGACTAAATGCTAAACCCCCATACTGGAAATTTCCTTTCAGGGAATCGCTTTTTTCATAATGCTTGTTTTTCTGATTCCAAAAATATATATAATCAGAATTTGCGGATATAAGATTATAGCTCCCCGGTTGGAACATTACCTGGTAAATAAACCCTCTACCACCCTCAATAGTATTGTATAACTTATAAGATCCACTCTCATATGCATATATTTGAATCCTGCTATCATTAGCGCAACTTGCAAGAAATTTATCATCGAAACTAAAAGCCAGCGACTGAACTTCAGAGCTATGATCCTCAAAACGATTAAGAACCTGATAATCTGATCCCTTAACATCCCATATCCATACAGACTTATCGTAGGATGCAGTTGCCAGATATTTACCATTGTGACTATATATCAAGTCGTTAATAAAGGATGACTGCCCGGTAAGGACAGCCACAATATTCATGTTTGAAAGATTCAGGATTGCAACATCATTTTTGCTTTTGTACTTTGAAAAAGCCAGGTATTCCTCATCCGGAGAAAAACTAATATCTCCTGCAAAAGATTCAGGATTCCCCTGGTGCTCGAAAACCTTTCGCCAGTTTTTATCATAAACTTCAATAGTATTGTTAGCATATGTAATAGCGAAATAATTCCGGAAGGGTGAAAATTGCAAATCAAATGGGTTTGAATCCTGGGGTCGGAATCCCCTTTTCTCCTTGTATGCAAATTCCTGGGCATGTATTAGAAATGGCATGCAGAGAAGAAAAAATATCAATATGTATTTTGGCATTCCCCTCATTTTATACTATTCTTTAGACAGATTCTTTCAACGAATTTAAGGAAAGATGTGAGATTTGTCAAACAATTTACATACAATGCATGTGAAGGTTCGGGATTATAGATAAAAGATTTTGTAAGCATGGCTATACAGACAGTAGGACTATAATAATTTTAGCATATGGCAAGGCCATGCATTACCATCATAGCAGTATTGACCCCTTTCAGGGATCAGTTACAGGATTCGTTGTATCCGCCCCGTACCGGGACGGTTATTTAAATTCAGCCACGTTGTGGCAAAAAAGAAAAACTCAACTACCCTGTGGATTAAACCTTTGACTTATATAGATATTGATTTCCTTGAGCGACTTTATCTCCTGTGAGCTGTTCCCTGAGCGTATATAAAATTTCTCAGCTTTATTGCCATTCTTATCTGTAACTGTCAGGTAAACCGGTTCAGAGCTTTTCTCTATTTCAATGGTACAAATAAGACTTCCCTTTGCTTCCGGGAAATTAATACTAAGTTGATTCGTAGAAAAGGTAATGCCAAAATGTGTATTTAAAAGGTTCCTTAGGTGAATTTCAAAAAAATCAGGGCCAAATCTTTTCATGGTTTGAAAATCCTTTTCAAGCCCGAGAATCTTACCATCATCATCCACACCAATGATAAGCATACCTCCTTCCCCATTGCTGAAAGCCGCAATGGTCTTGAAAATCACTTCCTCCAGCCTGGGATTAACTTTATGCTGTTGGTAATCCCACCTCAATGATGATTTAAATTCAAGATTATTACCCTCGCCGCTCTTTATCAATTTAAGCAGGTCTGTTTCTGTCCGGTCAAATTTCCTTTTATTATCTGTTGGCTTCACAAGTTTTGATTGGTTCATTTTCTGAAGAATAAAACGAGCAGAAAATAAAACAAAAAAGGCCAGTATAAAAAGAAGCACAAACTGGTTTTTTCTCAATTTCCCTAAAATCAACTCCCCTTCCCTCAATGCAATACCATATTGAATAGTTCTTCCATTTATTGTTGCCTGGTCAATATGCACCCACCATGGCTCTTCATTTAAAAAAAAAGTGAATGTTTGAGCTGAATCTGTTTGAAACAGGGAAAGATCGCTTTTTATCCTGGAAAGAACCACATCTTTTGAAATCATATTCTTTTTATCATTCAGGAAAAAAACAATGCTATCTTTTGAGCTTGAAGGAATATTTACAAATTCGCCATCGTCTGAAAGAATAAATAAACGTCTTTCATGATACCAATTGTATTTCTTCATTGCTTTTACCAGGTGTTTTGCCGGAATCTCAAATGCAAGGGCACTATGTTGGTTCCCCTCCTCCGGCATCCATGCTATAGCCCCTGTAAATACAGGTTCTCTTACAAAAACCGATTGATACTGTCCCTCCCAGTATATTTGTTCCCTTCCAATGTATGCATGGCTTCCTTCGTACCAGTCCTGGTTTACAAGATCATTGGAAAGCACTTCATTCCATTGATTCATTATTTCGCCAGGCCTGGAGAATTGCTTCCACTGGTACACAGAATCTGAAAGATCTCTTCCAGGCCTTATGCTACTTACATAAGAGTTTCTATCCCTGTAAAAAACAAATTCTCCTTTCTCTCCATTTTTAAAAAATGCTGTTGAATAAATTGGATGTTGCTCGAAAAATTTATAAAAATTCAATTGGAGGGTATCTTCATTCCATAGGGCATGTGATTTGTCGCTAACTACATTCTCTATATTCATAATGTCAGACATTACCGGGAAAAAAAACCTTTCCAGATCCTGGCCAAAACTTCCAGAAACATCCATGATTATATTTTCCGTAAAAACATCATTTCTGGTATACCTGACACCAAAATATACCAGAGCAGCTAAAGCTACAGCAATGAATACCCCAATAGAAAATCGTTTCAAGCTCATTTAAATCCTTTCTTTGCTACTGCAAAAATGGAAAAAATAAACTGTGAACACATGAAAATAATTATCTTTATTTTTTTCACCGAAATAATGATTTACATATTTTCTGGAAATTTTCACATCTCATGAATCTCTCTCTCAAAGAAGTAAAGACAAGAAAGGATCTTAGAAAATTTATTTATTATCCTGCCTCAATTCATAAAAATCATGATGCCTGGATCCCCTCAATTTATCCGGATGACTGGAAGTTTTTTGATCCACGGAAAAACAAAAGTTTTTCCTATTCAGATACTGTCTTACTGCTTGCAAGCAAAAACGGGAAAGTGGTTGGCAGGATCATGGGATTGATAAACAACAGATACAATGAGATTCACAAAGAAAATCATGCTCGTTTTGCTTTTATGGAATGTGAAGATCAGGTTGATATAGCCCATAGCCTATTGCAATATGTTGAGAATTGGGCCAGAAAAAAGAAAATGGAAAAAGTAATAGGGCCAATGGGGTTTTCAGACAAAGATCCTCAGGGGTTCCTGATTGAGGGGTTTGAGCACAGAGCGGTTCTGGAAACAGCTTGCAATCATCCTTACATGGTTAAGCTGATTGAAAATGAGGGCTATGAAAAGAAGGTGGACTTGATTGATTATCTCATAAAGGTTCCGGACAAAATGCCTGAATTGTATACGAGAATATACTCCAGACTGATTAATAATGGAGGGTTTAAACTTGTTGAATTCAGGACCACAAAAGATATCAAACGCTATATTATTCCTGTCCTTCAGTTAATGAATGAGACCTATGAAAAGATCTATGGCTATGTTCCACTTACGGAAAAAGAAATGCAGGAGTACGCAAAACGATATCTTCCAATACTGGATCCGGATTTTCTTAAAGTAGTCACAAAAGACGAGAAAGTTATTGGTTTTGTAATTGCCATGCCAGACCTTGGGAAAGGGCTTAAAAAAGCAAAGGGTAGATTATTCCCTATAGGGATCTTAAAGATCCTGTATTATATGAAACGTACCAAACACCTTGTTTTGTTACTTGGAGCCATCCATTCGCAATATAGAGGGATGGGAACCGATGCCCTGATAGCAGTTAAAATTCTTGAAACAGCAATGAAAAGAGGGATGACTACAATAGAGAGTCATCTGATACTGGAAACCAATACAAATATGAATGCCGAAGTGATAAAAGCAGGGGGTGAAAAGTTCAAAAAGTTCAGGATATATTCCAAGAACCTTTAAGAATATAAGAGGTGCTGGGTGAAAGACAAATGGAATAATGGAATGATGGAATAAAGATATTACGCAAAGGGGCGCAAAGAAAACGCAAAGGAAGAAGAAGGCACAGGCTTGCCACGTGAAATGCAACGAAGGTCATAGATTCTGACATTTCTTTGATTATCGATGCTTTGGCGTAGGTGATATCGTCAGGGAGCATATTTCACTGTGGGCACAGGGCACAGTGGCAGCGAGACAGAGCGAGGAAGTGAAGAGGGGCACAAGAAAAACCTTTCAGGGTCTGGATCTGGAAGGGTTGATCCTGGGAGGGTTGAAAAATTGATTGAAAGATGACTATTATTTGACTATTGCATGACCGTCGAATGACAATTGAATTAAAACTTATAGGCAATTCCAAATCCCATCCATTCTTTAAACTGCATCTTTGCCTTTTTCCCTGTTTCTATGCCTGTATCATCATATACAGGGAATTTCACATCGGTGTTATACAGGATATGAGTGATTAAGCTAAAGGTGAAAAATGGTCCCAATTGTAGTCTGAAGTTCAGTTCCCAATCAAAATCAATTTTTTTAAATCCCTTATAATCTGCAAAAAACTGCAAGCGATTTTCTATGCTAATGTCCTCTTTTAACCTGTAGGTATGATGCGCTTTAAGCAGGAAACCAAGCTCTGATTTCGATCTCTTGTTTAATGGAACACCAAATTTTGTATGCTCAATATTGATAGTGTCCAGAACAAAAGTCGAACGATAAGTCAAAGGTGAAAAAATCACCGAAGTTGTCTTAACCGGATTGAACTCAAAACCAGCAGTTGTATATAAATACCCTGGCGAAAAAATATTGGATACAATTATTGAATCGTTAGGATAATTATAACCCTTTGCAAACTGGCTTTTCAGGTTAAAACCAAAACTATAATACCACTTTTTAGATGCCTTCCATCCTATAGTGGTACTTATTTCCCAAAAGTCCTCATTCTTACGGAGACCTTCATCCCTGTACTTTACCAGTCCGTACTTTGATCTAAACAAATTCTCCCATTTTAACTTATCCTTTGAATAATCAGCATTCAAATCTCCTCTTACCAGTATTGAAATGGAACTTTGACCCCCTTTTGCCCAGTTGCTCAGGTATACCTGAGACAGCAAGAGCTGGCCTATCCCACCAAATTCCCATGGATTTGGTTCAATTTTTTTAAGATTTACACTTTTTATATTCTGGTCTATTTCAAGCTCTGTAAACATGAAATTGTCTCTGTATTTCTTCCCTTTCATTCTATTTACCTCCAAACCATCCTCCATAAGGATAAGTAGCCTGTCACTGGCAACTGCGTCCATCCATAAACCAATAGAATCCAGCATTTCATTTTTAAGCCAGAACCTTCTGGTCATCTGTATCCCATCTTTCAAAACAATTTCAACCGAATCTCCTGCAATATTTGAAAGCCATAGTTTTACCGAATCGGTCTCCAGAAATTCAACCAGAGCATCCAGTGCCAGCTTGATTGAATCATCAATTATCATATATTCTTCTGCTGCAGCCTCTTTCTCCGATACTAAACTATCAGGAATAAAAGAAACCTCTATTCTGCTACTATCAGTAGCAAGGGTAAAGGAATTTGCTTCCCTGACATCGTCCATCAGAGATAAACTTTGAAGCATAAGACTATCCCCCAACAATAGTAATGAATCTGCTTCCTGTCCCTCCAAAATCAAGTTAGAAGTGTCAGGAAAAGTGTGAGGCAGTTCAGGGTGTGTAAGACTTGTATCCTGGCTTGATATTGTAAAAGGGAAATTCTTTATTATTTCCAGGCTTGGTTCTACAGGCCCGTTTTCAATATAGAGTATTAACCTTTCAATTGCCAGCTTCAATGAAGCATTCTCATTATCCCAGTGGTCACGGTTATTATAATATTCTTTTACAAGTTTCAATGCATTTACTAAACTATCAGGAACTCCAATATTTTTCTCATGCTGCAGCTTTTTATGAAGCAGCTCATTCTTACCAAGACTATCTGCCAGAGAAAAATTTAAACTATCGGTTTGGGCCACTAAAGCATGAGGCAAAATCATGAATATGAATGTAAGCCACCACACTTTCATCAAGGTGTTAGCACATGATTTAATCTTTCCTTTATTCACAATTTTCACTCCTCTCAGGCTTGAGCTTTCTATAATTAAAAATCAATCTATATTCCTTCAACTATCCTGTCAGTAAGCAGTTTCGTAATTGAAAAATGAATAATAATCATTACTTTTGTTCTTTATCACAATAATAAAATGAAATTTATCTATTCATTTTTCACACAGAGTCTTTATTTAAACATCAAAAATAGAGACAACTATCCCTTTTTCAAACTTTAAACGGGGCTTTCTTAAGATTATTTTCGCAATAGACTAAAGCCTCTGCTTTCCTATTTGATTTACTAAATTCTAACAATTGAGTACCATGAAAATTCCATATGCGGAACCATATAAAATAAAAATGGTTGAGCAAATCCAGAAAAGCTCATATGAAGAAAGAAAAAAGTGGATAAAAGATGCAAAATACAATCTTTTTAACCTGACGGGTAAGCAGGTGTTTATTGACCTGCTAACAGATTCGGGCACAGGAGCCATGAGTGACAAACAATGGGCTGCCTTAATGACTGGCGACGAGAGCTATGCCGGATCGGATTCTTTTTACCGGCTTAAAGAGGTGGTGAAACAATTAACAGGCTTTGATTTTTTCTTACCCACTCATCAGGGCAGAGCAGCTGAAAATGTTCTTTTTTCAGCCATAATAAAAGAAGGAAATCTTATACCGGGAAATGCTCATTTCGATACAACCAAAGGACATATTGAATTCCGGAAAGCTGTTGCAGTAGATTGTACTGTTAAAAAAGCATTTGACCCTGAACTTATCGATCCTTTTAAAGGGAATCTTGACCTGGAGAAGCTTGAAGATGTTTTTAAGAATAACCCCTCCGAAAACATTCCATTTATCATTGTTACACTAACCTGTAACACTACTGGTGGGCAACCAGTAAGCATGCAAAACCTAAAGTCTGTTCATAGTCTTGCACATAAGTATAATATAAAGGTAATATTTGATTCTGCCAGGTTTGCAGAAAATGCCTACTTCATAAAAATCAGGGAAAAGGGATTTGAGAATCATACGATTAAGGAGATTGTAAAAGAAATGTTCAAGTATGCTGATGGCATGACCATGAGTAGTAAGAAAGACGGAATAGTGAACATTGGTGGTTTCATGGCATTTCGTGACAGAGACTATTATGATCAGGCTTCAGTATATAATATCATGTTTGAAGGCTATCTTACTTATGGTGGAATGGCAGGAAGAGATATGAATGCTCTTGCTCAAGGCCTGGATGAAGCCACTGAGTTTAATTACCTGGAATCAAGAGTCAATCAGGTAGCCTACCTTGGAGAACAGTGCTCCAGATATGGGATTCCTTTATTGAGGCCTTCCGGAGGGCATGCAATTTTTGTAAATGCCAGCAAATTTCTACCCCATGTTCCACGCAAAGAATTCCCTGCACAAACCCTGGCAATTGAACTTTATCTTGAGGCCGGAGTCAGAGGGGTAGAATTGGGAGCAATTATGGCAGACAGGGATCCG
The DNA here is from genome assembly GCA_030596025.1 of Bacteroidota bacterium. Lineage (GTDB taxonomy): Bacteria > Bacteroidota > Bacteroidia > Bacteroidales > VadinHA17 > JAYEGO01. Next base: position 15,033 of record JAUVKW010000067.1, read on the forward strand.
GTGACCCGCAAGAACAGGTTTCCTGAGCTGGAATTGGTAAGGCTTGCAATACCAAGAAGGGCATATAGTTATAAACACATGGATGTAGTGGCTGCAGCCCTCAAGAATATTTATGACCGGAAGGACAAAATAAAAAGAGGCGTAAAGATTGTAAAAGAAGCCCCAATACTGAGACATTTTACGGTTGAATTAGAGAAATATTAAAAGTTCAACCCTTTCAGGGCTGTAACTTCTTACCCATATAACCACCGGCTTCACCGGTGGTTATTCAAAGTTCATACCCTGTTCAGGGTATTAGGTCTTCGACTTTATAATTGTTGTCTCATTGATTTTAAAAACTATTCATTTTGTGGGTCGGAATTATTTCTCCAATTTCGCAGGATACTTATTTAGAGGATGAAAGATCTAACAAGCGGGAAAGAAAGCCGGCTTATTTTTTATTTTGCTATGCCTATGCTAATAGGCAATGTGTTTCAGCAACTTTACAATATTGTTGACAGCATTATTGTTGGAAACTTTCTTGGTAAGGAAGCCCTGGCTGCCGTAGGAGCCTCTTTTCCTATAATTTTTACACTCATTTCCATGATTATTGGCATTGCCAGTGGAGCAATGGTTGTTATCTCTCAATATTTTGGGGCCAAAGACATTGAAAGGGTAAAGCGCACAATTAGCACATTTTATATTTTTCTCTTTTTTGCCTCCATATTTATTAGTGCTATAGGAATATACTTCAGTGAAGATATTTTCAGGCTGATGCAGTTACCTGAAGAAATTATGCCTCAGGCAAAAAGCTACCTCAACATTTATTTGCTGGGTATGGTCTCTTTTTTTGGTTTTAATGGCACCAGTGCGATTTTACGAGGGCTGGGTGATTCCAAAACACCATTATACTTCTTAATAGCGGCAACCCTGTTTAACATTATCTTTGATATTCTATTTGTGGTTGTATTTAAATGGGGTATTGAGGGAGCAGCTTTTGCTACTGTATTATCTCAAACCGGAGCCTTCCTTACTACCATATTTTACCTGAATAAAACGCATGAGGTAGTCAAACTCAGGATCAGGTCCTTAAGATTTGATCGGGATCTTTTCAGGAAAGCCCTGAAAATAGGATTGCCATCGGGAATCCAGCAGTCAGTTGTTGCCCTTGGTATGATGGCCATAATGGGAATTGTAAACACCTTCGGAACCGATGTAATTGCCGGGTATTCAGTGGCAATCAGGTTGGATTCTCTTGCAATTATGCCGGCAATGAATTTCTCTGCCGCTCTTTCCACTTTTGTAGGGCAAAACCTGGGTGCCAACAAACAGGAAAGAGTAAAGAAAGGCCTGATTTCAACCTTGCTAATGTCAAGTGTAGTTTCGATTCTTGTAACTGCCATCCTGCTTCTTTGGGGCAAAGATTTAATGACCCTGTTTACCAATGACCCTGAAGTTGTAAGAATCGGCTATGAATACCTTACAATTGTAAGCCTTTTTTATGTAGTTTTTTCCATAATGTTTTCCCTTAACGGAGTGCTGAGGGGAGCAGGTGATACCCTGGTACCAATGTTTATTACTCTCTTTGCACTCTGGATTATGAGAATCCCATCGGCATATCTCCTGTCACAAAAATTTGGAGAAACAGGAATCTGGTGGGCTGTACCAATTGGAATGCTTGCAGGAACATTGTTGTCATTTTTGTACTACAAAACCGGAAGGTATAAGAGCAAAGTGGTTGTTCAATATAATAATAAG
>JAUVKW010000186.1 GCA_030596025.1 Bacteroidota bacterium
TGCTCGATTTTGCTTGTAAAAAAGTGTATTTTTGATACTCATAATTGGGTGTGGTGTTTTTAGTTATATTTGGTTCTAACTAATTCAAATATAATACATTACACCCAATTTTACTACTTATTTATGAATTATTCGGGTTAAGGCCGGGAATTTATTCGTGAAACTCAAATTTCAAGAATAAAAAATGAAATTTCTATTTTGATACCTCGATAGCTTGCTGCGAGGTTGTTCATTGCATTATTGCCAGAGCAATTCTGATTTTGTTATTAAATTTTTATTCATTCTCTTTACCTGATCAAATTAGTTATTTCCAACAGCATGAAAGTTATACTTTTAGGGAGTAATATAGGAAAACGACAGGAATATCTGGACAAGGCATCTGATCTTATTGAGAGACGAATTGGGAAGATTGTGCTAAGCTCATCTGTTTATGAAACAGAACCCTGGGGTTTTACCAACACAGGATTGTTCCTGAATAAGGTGGTTTGTCTGGACTCTTCGCCAGAACCTGAAATCCTTTTAAAAAGCCTGATGCAAATTGAAACGGATATGGGGAGGAGAAGGACAGGACATCAATACACTTCCAGACTTATAGATTTAGATATATTATTTTACGGAGATCGCATAATAGAATCAAGGGATTTGGTAATTCCACATCCAAAACTACACTTGAGAAAGTTTACCCTGGTACCTCTCAATGAATTGTTTCAGAATTTTGTTCACCCGAAACTTGGAAAGACAATAAACGAATTGCTTAAGGCTTGCAACGATCCTCTGGTAGTTAAGATATATGAGGGAAAGGGGAATCAAAAAGTTAGCAGTGAGTAGTGAACTGAAAAGCTTAAAGAATCCAGAACCAGGATGGAATAATGTCCCATAGATTATTGCAAAGCAATACCATATTTATAGAATAGTTAGTAACAAAGCAATTTAAGGGGCTGTCTCAAAAGTCATGTTTGTGTAAAATGTTTTGCCTGTAGGTCTTTGACCCGGACCGTAAGCGTCAGGGACATTAAGTTTTGTAGCAGAATATTTCCTGAATCAAATCATACTCCGTAGGCCTTGCCTGCCGACAGGAGTTTAACATTACAAAAAATCATTGAGAAGTATATCTTTCCAAATGTCTATCCCCTACGGGGAAACGTTTAAATCCATAATGTCTTTCTACAAAACTATAACCGCTACGCGGTATGAGCATCATTAATAGAGAAATGACATTATTACAGAATATTTCTTCTTACCCAAAAATTTAATACCTTTTGAGACAGCCCCGAAATATTAATGAGTTTAGAATGACACACAATTTAGAACAGAGCCTCTAATAAGGCTTACGAATAAAAAATGGCTCTATCCCTTTTATAAAACCCCTTCATCTGCAAAACTAAAATATGCTTTTTCACCAATGATCAGGTGATCCAGTAATTGTATATCATGGAAACTGCAGGCTTCCTTAAGTTTAGTCGTAATTTTACTGTCTGAATCACTTGGTTGAAGGTTGCCAGAGGGATGGTTGTGACAAATAATCAATGAGGATGCGAGGTTTTCAATGGCATGTTTTAAGATAATTCTAACATCAATTACAGTTCCGGCTACACCTCCCTGGCTAATTTTTTTCTGATCAATAATCCTGTTTGAACGATTCAGGTATATAACCCAGAATTCTTCGTAAGACAGATCTTCAATAAAGGGTTGAAAGAAGTTATAAGCATCACTGCTGGTGCCTATTTTTGGCTTGTTAATAATTTCGGAACTTTTCCTTCGTCTCCCCAGTTCCAATGCAGCGATTAAAGTTATGGCTCTGGCATCTCCAATCCCTTTTATGATCTTGAAGTCTTTAACCGAAAGCTTTCCAAGCTCATTCAAATTGTTTTGTGCAAGGTTCAATATTTTTCTGGCAATATCTACAGCAGATTCATTTTTTTGCCCTGATCCAATAAGTATGGCAATCAGTTCTGCATCGGATAAACTTTGCAAGCCTTTTGCAAGAAGCTTCTCACGAGGCCGGTCTTCAAGAGCCCAATCCTTGATCTTTAAATTCTTGTATTCCATATTAAATCCCGTTCCTGGCTTAATAATAAAAAGGAACAGATTCTTAAATTTAAGAATATTTTACCGGAACCGGTAATTAAAACCTTCATGATAATATTTTCATGAGTTTCGTAATGAGATATTCATGGAGTTAGTAGTTTCTAAAAAAAAGCACCATGCTTCAGCATGGTGTTCAATGGATAGTATGTGTGAGAAATAGTGCGCTTTAGCGTACTTTTATAAGAGCAAAAAAAGCCTTTCTTCATGGAAGAAAGGCTTTTAGAATATGATAAAGATATTATAGTTGATTTACGTGCTTTTTGAGCTTCGATTTCAGATTCCCGGCCTTGTTGCTATGGATGATGTTTTTCTTTGATAATTTATCAAGCATAGCTGAAACTTCAGGAAGAAGTTTTTCAGCTGCCTTTTTATCTCCTGTATCACGCAATTGCTTAATAGCATTACGAGTTGTTTTTGCAAAGTACTTATTATGCACTCTTTTTTTTTCTGTTTGCCTGATTCTTTTTATCGACGATTGATGATTAGCCATTTTATTAGATCCTAGATTAAATCAAAACTTAATTACTGTAGTCCGTAGGGGAATCGAACCCCTGTTACCAGGATGAAAACCTGGCGTCCTAACCCCTAGACGAACGGACCATTCAAACCCATTTTCAGGATTGGATTGCAAAGGTAAAATATTTTTTAAGGTTCCAAAAAAAAAGAAACAAAAAGATTTTACCTTAATCCACTGCTTGTTCATTGATTAGTAGAGAGAAAGAAGGTGTATTATAAGATGTAGCGTACAGAAACTCCGAATTGGAGATAATCAAACTCAGTATAACCAAACATATTAAAAAGGGGTGCCCAGTCGAAACTAATATTTAGTGGAAAATCATCAAAGCTATATTCTGTACCAATAATCCCTACAATTCCAAGGATCAATTTGTTTTCAGGTTCATAAACCCAGGGGCTTGATTGCCCATAAATACCAAATTCAACCCCGCCTCCGAAATACCACTTAAGTCCGGGATAGAGATTTATTGACTTGTGACGCTCATAAAGCCCAGCGAGAGTAAAGCCTTTCCATCTGGTTCCAACCATAAGCTCAAGTGCTGCTTGTTCTGAAGCAAAATATTTAAAACTTACTCCAAGGGGAAGACCTGCCCGAATTCCCACAGCAGCTTTATAATTTTGAGCATACAAGCCAAGCCCACTGATGGATAACAATAATAGCGCGAAGAAGATTTTACGGAGCATAATTCTTTCAATAAAAAAGTTTATAAAAACAACAATAAACTGACAGCCATAACTGCCATTCCCAGTACGAGTCCATAAATTGAGAGATGATGTTCTCCATATTTCTGTGCAGCAGGCAAAAGTTCATCCAGGGAAATAAAAACCATGATACCGGCAACTACAGCAAAGAGGATTCCAAAAACAGTATCATTAAGAAAGGGCATAAGTATCAGGTAACCAATAATGGCTCCTACTGGTTCAGCCAGCCCTGATAGGAATGAAAGTGTAAAGGCTTTCTTTTTGTTCCCGGTGGCAAAATATATTGGCACAGAAACAGCAATTCCTTCAGGAATATTATGTATTGCTATTGCCACTGCTATAGCGATTCCAAGATTAGGATTAGTCAGGGCAGCAGTGAATGTTGCAAGTCCTTCCGGGAAATTATGAATAGCTATAGCAAGGGCAGTAAACAGTCCCATGCGCATTAGTTCTTGATCTTTACCCGGTTTTGCATACATCTCTTCAACATTTCTTAATTCATGTGGGTTTTCAATCGAAGGGATGAATTTATCAATCAGGCCAATCAATAAAATCCCTCCAAAAAAGGAGGCTATCGTAACCCACCATCCACCTGTATATCCTAAGGGTACTGATAGAGCATCATTGGCCTTGGGAAGAATTTCAACAAAAGAAACATAAATCATAACTCCTGCAGAAAAACCTAAGGCAATAGATAGAAACTTAGTGTTTGTGCTTTTTGCAAAAAAAGCAATGGTACTGCCGATACCGGTGGATAAACCAGCAAAAAGAGTAAGCCCGAAAGCAAATAATACACTATTGAATTCCATGATAAGTCCCTGTTATTTTTTCATGTATATTTGCTAAAATTAGCATTTTAAAGCATATGAGTAAAACAAAAGTTTTTTCAATTCATGTTTCAAATTTCAAGCTGGATGGTGGAGCTATGTTTGGTGTAGTGCCAAAATCAATCTGGCAAAAATATTATCCTTCGGATGAAAATAATCTTTGCACATGGGCCTTGCGCTGCCTGTTGGTAGATACAGGAGACAGAGTTATTCTGGTAGATAATGGAGTTGGCGATAAACAGGGAGAAAAGTTTTTCAGCTTTTTGCATATGAGTGGGGGAGATGGCCTGATTGGAGGCTTGAAAAAGCATGGTTATGTACCAGAGGATATAACAGACATGATTCTTACTCATTTACATTTTGATCATTGTGGAGGAGGTGTTCGCCACAATGCCGATAGAACCGGGTATGAACTGGTTTTTCCAAACGCAACACATTGGATTGGCCGGGAACAATGGGAATGGGCAATGAACCCAAACAATAGGGAAAAAGATTCCTTTTTAGATGAAAATATGTTACCTATGATGGATAGTGGGAAAATGAAATTTGTAGATGAAAATATCGAACTTTTACCGGGTGTGGAGTTAAGACTTTTTGATGGTCATACTCAAGGCCAGATTATTCCATTTTTTACTCATATGGGGAAAACTATTGTTTATATGGGCGATCTGATGCCATCTACTGTTCATGTTCCAGCTCATTATAATATGGCCTATGATGTTCGCCCCCTGGTTAGCATGATAGAAAAGGAGGAATTTTTAAAAGAGGCACTTGAAAAAGAATATCTCCTGTTTTTTGAGCATGATGTTTATAATGAATGCTGCACACTGAAAGATACCCCCAAAGGTATCAGGCCTGATAAAACCTATTTATTAGAAGAGTATTTTGCAGAGCATAATGAATAAATCCTCTGAGACTTCAATCTATTTACATGTTTTGATAATAAATGTCGTCCTTATGGGACTGAATAGATAGTGCTAAGGTTCTTTCTATAAATATGGTATTGCTTTGCAATAATCTACGGGATTTACAAATAGTAAAACAATATAACTAATTATTCCACAGTTCTATGAATAGTAATTTAAAACAAACCGCTTAAATAAATATTCGATGTCCCGTAGGGACAAAATACTTATAGAATAGGTAGTAACTAAACAAACTAAGTCCCATAGGGACGAAATATTAGTCAGCTCAGTCTATGACACATAAATTAAGACAGAGCCATCTTACTATGTAGTATAATACCTGTTAAAATTTTAATCAATTCATTATTAAGCACTGAATAATAAATTGTTTTCAAGGCTACAAGAATCCTCCTGTGCTTATTTTATCAAATGTATTTCCAGAAGGGAATAAGATTTTGATAGCTCCACAAAAAAAGTAATATGGAGAATATGCTATCAGTCAAAACCAGGTACCTTATTTTAACATTAGTCTTGAAAAGTAGCCAGGTAATC
>JAUVKW010000099.1 GCA_030596025.1 Bacteroidota bacterium
ATTCCATTATTTTTTATCCACCATAGCTTTAGCGAAGGTGGACCATCATTCTATTTTCCTGTATACAGAAGTAGAGTTTGCCTGGGCTGTGGCAGTCATAACAATATCATTTAGGTTTACATGTTCGGGCTGATTTATCGTATACCAGATCACCTCAGCCACATCTTCTCCACAAAGAGGCTTCATTCCCTGGTAGGGTACTTGCGCCTTTTCCTTATCTCCATCAAAACGTACAATTGAAAATTCTGTTTCAACCAGGCCCGGTGCTATTGACGTAACCTTAATACCGTGCTTTAGGAGATCTATCCTCATTCCCTTGCTCAGTGCATCAACAGCGTGTTTTGTACCACAATAAACAGCTCCGTTTTCATATACTTCTTTTCCTGCAGTTGAAGATATATTTATTACATGTCCTTTTTTATTTTTTACCATAAGTGGGAGAATTGCCCTCGAAATATAAAGCAAGCCTTTGATGTTCGTATCTATCATTCTTTCCCAGTGATCAATTTCCCCATCCTGTATATGAGCCAGGCCGGCAGCCAGGCCGGCGTTGTTAACAAGAATGTCAATTTTCCTCCAATGTTCAGGAAGATCAGCAATGGATTTATTTACTTCCTCCAGCTTTCTGACATCAAAATTAAGAGCCAGGACTTCTGTTTTATGTTTATTTATCAGTTCATTTTTCAGTTCTTCCAGTTTCTTTTTTCTTCTCCCGGTTATTATAAGGTATAAACCATGACTGGCAAATTTTTCTGCTGTAGCCTTGCCAATTCCTGATGTGGCTCCTGTAATAAATGCAATACGTTTCATTTGTTTGTTTAATTAAGTATTAAGCCCGGATTAATTTTGGGGCAGACAAAAATCCTGACATCAAAAATATAAAAATCCACGAACCCATTCAGATATTTTTAATTCAAAATTTTGATTAGACATACAGAAAATCTGCATTATCTTTGAAGCAATTTAATACTGGAATTGATAATCCCGATTTTGAAAAGAATAAATAATCAGATCCTTAGATCATTGCATGCAAGAGAGACCTGGGTGTTGATAAAAAGGATACTTCTGGTAATGGTTTTATTATCAATAACAAGGATACTATTTTTCTTGTTTAATTTTGAACACTTCAGTGATATTTCCTTTTTGCGTTTTATGAGAATTTTGCTGGGAGGTTTGCAATTTGATATTTCAGCCTTTCTTTACTTGAACTCTCTATATATTATCCTTTATGTTTTACCATTGCCATTCAGGTACCACAGGGTATATCAAACTGTGTTAAAATACCTTTTTCTTATTGTTAACGGGTTGATTCTGGCATCTAACATAATGGATTTTTTCTATTTTGATTTTATTCTGAAGAGATCGACTGCCGATGTGTTTCATTGGGCTGCTGAGGGAAATATTCTTCAGCTTTTCAAGCAATTTTTTATTGATTATTTTGTTGGAATACTCATATGGCTTGGTTTAATCTTTCTTTTAGTATTTTCTTATAATAAAACCAAAATCAACAAACCTGATCCACTTCAGGGATGGGTATATTATCCAATGGGGATATTTATTTTAGTATTAACAATGTACCTGTCAGTTATAGGAATGCGTGGCAGTTTTGTTCCTTCATTCAGGCCTATTAGCCTTGGGAATGCAGGAAAGTATACTGAAAAACCTCTTGAAATGTCTATAGTTCTGAACACAGCCTTTACTATTATTAAAACTATTGATAAGCAAGCTCTTCATGAAAAAGAATATTTCAGCAGCCAGCAGCTAGAAGAAATTTATTCTCCAATAATAACTCCTGACAATTCAAAACAATTCCAAAAACTCAACGTAGTTATTCTGGTTTTAGAAAGTTTCGGGAAAGAGTATGTTGGAGCTTTAAACAAAGACCTGGAAGGAGGAAATTATTCTGGCTACACTCCCTTTTTGGATTCACTTATAGGTGAAAGTAAAACATTTACCCGCGGTTTTGCCAATGGCAGAAAATCAATTGATGCACTACCCTCGGTTGTTGCTGGCATTCCGTCAATGGTGCAACCATATGTTATTTCAAAATATGCAGCTAACAGGATAACCGGCCTGGCCACCTTACTTAAGGAGAAGGGTTATCAGACAGCTTTTTTTCATGGTGCTCCTAATGGGAGTATGGGATTTGATGCTTTTATGAAAGTGGCGGGTTATGATAAGTATTATGGAATGAATGAATATGGAAGTTCAAAAGACTACGATGGAATTTGGGGTGTCTGGGATGAAGAATTCTTCCAGTTCTTTGCAAAGGAACTCAATGGTCTAAAAGAGCCATTTCATGCCACATTATTTTCAATTTCATCTCATCACCCTTTCATTATACCGGAAAGGTACGAAGGGAAATTCAGAGAGGGCCCACTTGACATACATATACCGGTTCAATACTCAGATATGGCACTAAAGAGGTTTTTTGAAGAAGCTTCCCTGATGCCCTGGTACAATAACACTTTGTTTGTAATTACTGCCGATCATGCTAATCAGTCATATTTTGATGTATATAGAACTATTGTTGGAAAATATTCAATTCCCATTATCTTTTTCAGACCCTCTGGAGATGAAAATCTGAAAGGAATTGATAATACAGTAGTTCAGCAGATTGATATAATGCCTACAATACTTGGTTACCTTAATTATCCTGAAGCTTACTTTGCATTTGGGAATGATATTTTCGATAATGAAGCCCGGCATTTTGCAGTCAGTTACTCAAATAATACTTATCAATTAATTGTTGACGACTATATATTAATGTTCAGGGATGATACCACTGTGGGATTATATAATTATTTTTCCGATAAATTATTAATCGAAAATATTGCCGGAATTAATTTTGAGATTCAGAATGAGATAGAGATGATTATGAAAGCTTTCATCCAGCAATATAATCATCTGATGATAGAAGATAAGCTTTATATTGAGTGAAGTTGACAAATCTTGCCGGTATATGGAATCCTATTTTCAAAAGAATTAAGAATCTTGCTTATCTTTGTTTCAATTATAGAACCAGAAACTAACTCCTTGTTATGTCACAAACTAAAGTTGACCTAAATCTAGCTGAAAAACTCGGTCTTGATGCCAGTGAATTTGAGATGATCAGGAAGATATTGGGCCGGGATCCCAATTTTACTGAACTCAGTATATTTTCGGTTATGTGGTCTGAGCATGCCTCTTATAAGAATTCAATAAAATGGTTAAAAACACTCCCACGGGAGGGCGAACATATATTAGCAGAAGCTGGTGAAGAAAATGCCGGGCTTGTGGATATTGGGAACGGACTGGCATGTGCATTTAAGATAGAGTCTCATAATCACCCTTGTGCTGTAGAACCATACCAGGGTGCAGCAACAGGAGTAGGAGGTATAAACCGGGATATTTTTACTATGGGAGCACGGCCGGTAGCACAGTTAAATTCATTAAGGTTTGGTACACTTGACCAGGAAAGAACAAAATGGCACTTAAAGGGAGTAGTGAAGGGGATAGGGGATTATGGAAATTCTTTTGGTGTACCTGTGGTTGGCGGGGAGGTATATTTTCATAAGAGTTACAATACAAATCCTCTGGTAAATGCCATGTCGGTTGGCTTGATGCGTAAAGATGATATGATTTCTGCCATTGCAAAGGGAGTGGGGAATCCTGTGTTTATTGTTGGATCAAGAACAGGCAAAGATGGTATCCATGGGGCTACTTTTGCCTCTGCAGATATCACTGAGAACTCAGCCGATGATCTCCCTTCGGTTCAGGTTGGTGATCCCTTTCAGGAGAAGCTATTATTGGAGGCCAGTCTTGAATTGAATAAGACAGAAGCTATTGTTGGAATGCAGGATATGGGAGCAGCGGGCATAATTTGCAGTACTTCTGAGATGTCGGAAAAGGGCGGTCATGGAATGAAAATCTATCTTGAGAAGGTTCCTCTTCGACAGAAAAATATGGAACCCTGGGAAATCCTTCTTTCGGAATCACAGGAGAGAATGTTGGTAGTGGCTGAAAAGGGACGTGAGAAAGAAGTTGAAGAAGTATTTGAGAAATGGGATCTGAATTGTGTGATTATTGGAGAGGTAATAGAAGAGGATAGATTGTATTTTTACAGGGATGGGGAATTATATGCTGATGTCCCTGCCTCCAGCCTTGTTCTTGGAGGGGGAGCACCGGTGTATGAAAGAGAAATTAAGGAACCTGCATACTATAAGGAGTTTAAAGAGTTTAATATAGACTCTGTTAAGGAACCAAAAAATCTGAAAGAAATAGCCTGGTCACTGATTGAAAATCCAAATATTGCCAGCAAACATTGGGTTTATGAACAATATGACTCTATGGTAGGTACCGGCAACATGACCACTAATTTTCCTTCGGATGCCGGATTGGTGAATGTGAAAGGAACCCGTTCGGCTCTTGCTCTTACAGTGGATTGTAATTCGAGATATGTTATGGCTGATCCTGACATTGGAACACAAATAGCTGTTTCAGAAGCTTCCAGGAATATTATTTGCACAGGGGGGGACCCACTTGCCATAACAAATTGCCTGAATTTTGGCAACCCATATAACCCGGAGGTATTCTGGCAGTTTGCGGGTGCAATAAAAGGAATGTCAAAGGCATGTAAGAAATTCGGGACCCCTGTAACCGGAGGAAATGTGAGCTTTTATAACCAGACTTCCATTGGTGATGTAGTAGTTCCTGTATTTCCTACTCCAACTATCGGGATGCTCGGTTTACTTAAGGAAAAAAACAATCAGATGAGTATGGCTTTTAAGTCAAAGGGGAGTATGATATATCTTATTGGACAATCCAGGAATGATATTGCTTCCTCAGAATATCTTGTCTCCTGGCATGGTATTGAGAAATCTCCGGTGCCATACTTTGACCTGGAAGAAGAATATAAGATGCATTGTGTAGTACGAGACTTGATTGGTTTTAGCCTGGTTATGTCTGCCCATGATATTTCAGAAGGAGGATTATTCGTTTCGCTCTTTGAATCAGGGATGCCAAAATGTTTAGGTTTCGATATCACTACAGATGCTGAAATCAGAAGCGATGCGTTTTTATTTGGCGAGTCTCAGGGAAGGGTGGTAGCAACCGTAACACCAACACGCGAAACCGAGTTTATTGATTTTATGCTAAAACAAGATGTTCCCTTTTCGGCATTAGGACATGTTACCAAAGGGGAGATAAGAATAGATGATCTGTCATATGGTTTTGTATGTGACATGAAGAAAGCTTATCTCGGAAGCCTGGAAAAACATCTTGAAGAATAATTGATTTGAAAATATTGTGGTAAATCCCTATAAGAATTCTGAATCCGGAAAGAAGGTGCAGGTTGAGGAGATGTTTGACCAGATTGCACCAAAATATGATTTTTTAAATCATTTTTTATCTCTTGGGATAGATAAACTCTGGAGAAGAAAGGCTATCAGAATATTGAAGCCATTTCAACCAAAAAAAATACTTGACATTGCTACCGGCACCGGAGACCTGGCAATAGCTGCACTTCGGCTTAAACCAGACAAGGTTATTGGAATTGATATTTCAGAAGGAATGCTTCGTAAGGGTAGAGAAAAGTTGAAAAAGAAAAGACTCCTGGATAAAATTGAGCTAATTCAGGGGGATTCTGAAGAAATACCTTTTGAGGATGTTAGCTTTGATGCTCTTATGGTTGCTTTTGGCGTCAGAAACTTTGAAAACCTTCAAAAAGGGCTCAATGAGATGTTCAGGGTTTTGAAACCGGGGGGGACTTTTGTTATTCTTGAATTTTCACAACCAGCACTTTTCCCTTTCAAGCAGATCTATAATTTTTATTTTTTTAAGATTCTTCCTGAAATCGGAAAAATTATCTCGAAGGATGGGTCTGCCTACACTTATTTGCCGGAGTCAGTTGAGGCTTTCCCCGACGGAGATGAATTTCTCTGCCGCCTTGGGAATGCTGGTTTTTCAGAACTTTCTTTCAAACGATTGAGTTTTGGTGTGGCAAGTTTATACACAGGAGTAAGAGAGAATCACAATAATATGCCCGATTTGTAGTTAATTGTTCATGAGAAATAATCTGTTTTGAAAGTAAAAATTTTATTCATATTACTACTGGTTCCATGGCTGGCCTTTTCTCAGAAGCAAAAGGTCAAGAATAATTCTGTGTATGACATGAAGACCATTCATTTTGGGTTTACAGTTGGACTGAACACCCTGGATTTTGCCCTGTATCCTTCTACATTTCATAGAGATACCATACCAAACGCCACTGTCTTACACCCGGGGTTTAATATCAATGTTGTTTCCAGTTTGCGCTTAAATAGGCATATGAATCTCAGGTTTTTACCTGGGATAAGTTTTGGACAGAGAACAATTAATTACTACAACCAAGATACTCTCTTCACTAAGCAAAAAATTGAATCTTCCTTTCTTGAGTTTCCGCTTCTTATCAAGTATAAATCAGAAAGGATAAATAATTTCAGGCCATATTTGATAGCTGGATTTAATTACAGGCTTGATCTGGCTGCAAAGAAGGAATATGATTCTGAAAAACAGAATTATGTACGACTAAAGAGGTCAGATATTTATACTGAAGTTGGGTTTGGAATAGATTTCTTTCTCTTGTATTTCAAATTTTCAGCAGAGTTGAAATATTCCATTGGTTCAAGGAATATGCTTGTTGATGATCCCTACCCCGGTTTTGAGTATTATGTTAGCTCTATAGACAAACTGAAATCGAGGATGTGGATATTATCTTTCCATTTTGAGTAGCACAGGCAAGCAAGATCTATCCGGGAGCTTGTATGTTGTAATCTAATCAGGACATTAATCATGAATAAAATTCTTAATTTGAGCCTCAGACCTCGGGTAGCCTTTTCAGATAAGGCTTTGAAATCAGTTGTGGCATCAAAGTTAAGAGTCCCGCCTTCTGAAATCAGAAAATTGAATATTCAAAAAAGGTCAATAGATGCACGAAAACATAAAGTTATTGTGCACCTGAGTCTTGAGGCTGTTTTTGGAAAAGCTCCCGTCAGTCCCTCAGAATTTTTTCCACCCTATAAAAATGTTTCCGGGAGTTCAGAGGTCTTAATAATAGGCACTGGTCCGGCCGGTCTTTTTGCCGCTTTAAGATTAATAGAGTTGGGTATGAAGCCAGTATTAATTGAGAGGGGTGTGGATATACATGAGCGAAAAAAGGATATTGCAAAATTAATTCGTGAAAAAAAGATTGATGGTAACTCAAACTATTGTTTCGGAGAGGGAGGGGCAGGTACATTCTCAGATGGTAAGTTATACACACGCTCGAAAAAAAGGGGTGATGTGGATAAAATATTGAGGGTGTTGCATTTTCACGGCGCACAGGAGGAGATATTGTTTGATGCACATCCTCATATTGGCTCTGACCGACTACCTTCCGTTATTGAAAATATTAGAAAGAGCATAATTGATCATGGTGGAGAGATCAGGTTTGGGTGCAGATTAACTGATCTGGTTCTTTCCTCAGGAAAGATTAAAGAGGTGGTTTTGCAAACCGGGGAACATATTCCTGTTCGTGAACTTATTCTGGCTACCGGCCATTCTGCACGAGATATTTATGAATTATTATCCAAGAAAGGAATTTTACTGGAAGAGAAATCTTTTGCTCTCGGTGTTAGAGTTGAACATCCTCAGGAACTCATTAACTCCATTCAATACCATAATGATGATCAAATGGCTTTTCTTCCTTCTGCTGAGTATAGATTAAGTGCCCGCATTGAGGGAAGAGGTGTATATTCATTCTGCATGTGCCCTGGGGGATATATAATTCCTTCAATGACTTCAGAAAATGAAATGGTTGTGAATGGGATGTCCTCTTCGGGAAGGAATACGCCATTTGCAAATTCAGGAATTGTGGTAGAAGTTGGCCCCGGAGATTGGGGTAAATCAGAAGCGGGTAAAAAACTTCCTGGTTTGAATTTTCAAATGAAGCTGGAAAGGAAGGCATTTGAAGAATCGGGTTCTCAGGTAATGGCTCCTGCTCAAAGATTGGGGGACTTTTTGGAAGGACGCTTTTCCGGGTCCTTACCGGCAAATTCATATCTGGCCGGTTTGGTAAGCTCTCCATTGCATGAATGGCTTCCCGGAATCATACAAAATCCTTTGAAACATGCTTTTCTGGATTTTGGCAAAAAGATGAAGGGTTTTTTAACTAACGATGCTATAATAACAGGGCTTGAATCCAGAACTTCTTCTCCTGTTCGAATCCCCAGGGATACTCAAACACTCGAACATCTACAGATAAACAATTTATTCCCCTGTGGCGAAGGTGCAGGTTATTCAGGGGGGATTATCTCATCTGCTGTAGATGGAGTAAGATGCGCTGAAGCGGTATTCAATAAAAATCAGTCTGTAAAACGATAGACAAAGTGATGAGTGATGAGCGATGAAAGGTGAGAGAGCAGATGAGTGAGCGATGGGGCGACAGAGCGAGGGAGCGAAAGAAGAACTGCTGAAAGAGAAGAGTAAATAATGTCAAAAGTCAGAGGTCAAATGTATAAAGTCAAATACTGAGACCTTCTTTATTTACATGACACATTTGACATAAATTATCAGAATAACTTCACACTTTTGTAGAATGAATTATTGTTAAACCTGTAGACATATATCAGGACAAGACACATCCTTACATCCGTGTATTCGTCTTCTATTAGTGCATCAGTGGCTTCTTCTTCCAATATTCCAACATTCCATCGTTCCATTCTTATGTTCTTCTTCGGAATTCAGCACAGACAATGGCTGTGGCAGAGGCCACATTTAAAGACTCAATTCTGCTGTCTTGACTTGCAGGATAATGGGGGATTGCAATTCGATGAGTTACACTTTCCTGAAGCAAAGATGAAATTCCCCCTGATTCATTCCCCATTAAAATTAGCCCTTCAGAATGCAGATCTCCCATGAAAATATCCTCTCCATTTATAAAGGTACCATAAACAGGAAGTGAGTTTTTAATATACCATTTCATTAAACTTGACAGATCTGTATACCTCACATTTACCTTTAGCAGGGCACTCATGGTAGATTGAACCACTTTGGGATTGTACACATCCACACTATCATTTGAACAATACACATTTTCAATTCCAAACCAGGCTGCAGTGCGAATGATGGTTCCCAGGTTACCTGGATCCTGAATGCGGTCAAGTGCAAGGCTTAAGTTATTGGCAGGAGGATTGGTATCATGATCTGGCTCAGGGATTTTAACAACAGCAATAACATTGTGAGGACTAATTAAATTGCTCACTTTTTTCATTTCCCCGGAATTTATCTCAACAATCCTTCCAATTTTATTTTTATCTGAAACTCCAAGTTCTTCCAGCCAATGATTTTGGGCATATAGTTCTGTGATTATCAAATTTGATTGTAGAATATCCTCAACCATTTTATCTCCTTCTACCATAAAACAACCTGATTTGGTACGACCTTTGTTATTTTTTAAGGAGTTTAGATATTTGATTTTTGCTTTACTGAGCATGTCAATTATTCTTATATTTGCCTGAATCACCTTTTACACAATTACAAAAGTTGGAAATATTTGCAAGATATAAAAACAAGCTTTCCGGGTTGTCCGGTTTTTATCTTCTTTTGCTTTTAATATTTTCAGCCTGTAATCCCACCAAATATGTACCTCAGGATAAATTTATTCTTCAAAGGAACAAGATGATTACCAGTGAGAAAAAAAAGGTAGAAAAGAAGGATTTAAAAGCTAATATTAAACAAAAATCCAACAATAGAATTGTGGGAATTCGTTTTCACCTGGGACTTTATAATTTATCAAATATCGACAAGGATAAAGGAATTCATCCATGGCTGAGAAAAACCGGGGAGCCTCCTGTAATATTTGACATCTCTGAGCACCAAAAAACCATAGTACAGATGAAATCTTTCCTCAATACAAAGGGCTATTTTGATGCAATAGTTGAGGATAGTGTAATTTATTCCAAACAGAAAGCAATTTCAGAGTATTCTATTGACCTACAAGAACCTTATAAGATTGGAAGGATCAATTATATTATTGACGACCCTGTGCTTAAACCATATATTTTGGAAGATTCTTCAAGTACTCAACTGGTATCGGGAGAGACATATCAAGTGAAAAACATAGATAATGAGAGAGAAAGAATTGAATACCTGTTAAAAGATAAAGGATTCTACCGGTTTAGAAAGGACTTTATTTATTTTGAAGCGGATAGTACAAGGGAGCAAAAAACAATTGATCTTACTATTCATGTAAGATCAAAGACGCTACGTCTTCCAAACAATGAGATTGAAGAGGTTCCATTTCACAGGTATAAGATAGGAAAGATATTTATTTTTCTGGATTATGATCCTTCTGAAGCTTTAAAAGATCCAACGAATTATTATAAGGGACTGGATACTATCTCATATAAAGGTTTTAACTTCATTCAGTCGAATGAACGATCTACTCTCAACTATGATATTGTACTTCGTTTAAATTATTTGTACAGCGATGATTTATATAATCTAACCAATGTTGAACAAACCAGAAATCATTTATCTGGTTTAACAATGATAAGGCATGTAGATCTTTATTTTACGGAGATGGGGCAGCAACAAGTATCTGACACATCGGTATTTACCCTTGATTGCAATCTGCAGATTGTGCCAAATAAATTACAATCTTATTCGATAGAACTGGAAGGGACCAATTCTTCAGGAAATTTTGGAGCTTCACTAAGCTTATTATATCAGCACCGCAACTTGTTTAAAAGGGCAGAAGTACTTAATCTGAAATTAAATACTTCCTATGAGGCTTTGCCTAAAGAAACACAAGGATATGGTAGTATGCAGGAATATGGTGCAGAAGCCAGTATTTTATTTCCCCGCTTATTATTGCCATTTCTTGAAAAGGAAAATTTTGTAAAAAAGTACAATCCAAAAACTAATCTGTTAACCGCATATAATTATCAAAGAAGACCTGAATATGAACGCACCATGTTTGTCTCCAGATTTGGATATAATTGGCAGGGTAACCGCTATGTTTCTCATATTGTAACCCCTATTGATCTTAACGTTATAAAACTTCCATATATTGACAGTGCATTTATTGATCACATTGATACAACTTCATATCTGGCTTATAGTTATAAAAATACTTTTATAGCCGGTCTCTCATATAGTTTTGTTTATACCAATCGTAAGATTAGAAGGAATCAGGACTATTATTATTTTCGATTCAACTTTTCTACTTCAGGGAATATGGTGTCTTTATTGGATAATTTATTCAATGATAATGCTTCAAAAACTGGTAATGAGGTTTTCGGGATTGAGTATTCTCAATACGTCAAAGGGGATTTTAACCTTATGTATAATACTGTAATAAATGATGCCAATTCAATTGTGTATCGGGGATTTTTTGGTCTGGGATTGCCTTATGGAAATTCCAGGGCACTTCCTTTTGAAAAACAATACTATACAGGAGGAGCGAATGATATAAGGGCCTGGCCCGTAAGATCTTTGGGCCCCGGATCTCATGTACCGGAAGGCACTACTTTTTACAATCAGACAGCAGACATGAAAATCAATTTTAACATTGAATATCGATTTAAGATAGCATGGGTGCTGGAAGGAGCATTCTTTGTGGATGCAGGAAATGTATGGGCGGTAAGTAAAGAGGATACCCGCCCCGGAGCAAGATTTCAATTTGGTACATTTCTTTCGGATATGGCTGTTGGCTCTGGTGTTGGTACCAGGTTTGATTTTTCCTATTTTCTTTTTCGCCTTGATTTCGGTTTTAAAATGCGGGATCCCCAGATTCAGGATGGGAGTAAATGGGTAATTGGAAATCCAGGATATAATCTCTCGCAAATGACTTTCCACCTGGCAATTGGCTATCCATTTTAACAAATTCTTCCATTACTCAAATTCATTTTTATGATTTCTCCTATATATAACTCTTCTGATATATTGGATTATAGCATAAAGAATAAAACCATAAAAAAATGTTTTTAAAGCTAAAATAGCAAGTTTATTTGCATTACCAGCTTCATTTTCTAAAGATATA
>JAUVKW010000196.1 GCA_030596025.1 Bacteroidota bacterium
TTCGGTTAGCTCGTTTTTGAGATCAAGAAGCGGGACCTGTCCGGGGGTGGAAATAAATCCCTGTCCGTTATAACTGTCAGAATGCAGTACATATCCAAATTTAGTGAGGTAAGGATCTGAATCATTACCAACTTGTGCCCATGAAACCCTAACCTTACCAAAACTCAACAGATTGGTATTGATATTGAATGCTTCTGAAAAGATGAAACTGGTACTGACAGATGGATAAAAATATGATTGCTCGTTCAATCCAAGTGTAGAGGACCAGTCATTTCGCCCTGTAACATCAAGATATAGATAATTTTTATATCCGATTTGTCCTGTGAAGAAAACTGATTGCATTTCCTTTTGATAAAGACTTTGGTAAGGTGTTACAATATTTGCATTACTGATGTGATAAACATCCCTGGCCCTCAATTCTTGTCCGACAACATTTATCCTGTCTCTGTTCTGCTTCAATAAATTTGCCCCCAGAGTTGCATTTACGCTTAAGTTCTCTGATAATTGCTTATTGGCCATTAACATCAGGTCAGCATTCAAATCCTTGATATGATTTAGTTCAGTGGTGATACCTCCATTTGGATAATCCCATGAAGTTGAACCGATTGGCCATGTCTTTTCACGGTATTCAGTATAACTATCCAGACTAACTCTTCCTAAAAGGCTTAACCAATCTGTGAACTTAACTGTAGCTGAAAGATAACCGATCATCCTGTCACGATAATCAGAGTTCCTTAATGAATCGATGGTGTAATACGGATTTATTCCCCATAAACCCGGAAAACGGCCAGGTTCGCCGGTTTCCTGATAATAACTGTCAAGGAAATCGAGCGGTACAATCCTACCCATTTGTGAAAGTACGTAATTAACATTTTCAATAGAATAACCTAAAGCAGGTCTTTGAGAACCATCCGTATGCATGTAGTTAACCTGGGCCTCAATTGTGAGGAACTTTGAAATCCGGGATGTTAGCCTGGCTGAAATTGTTTGCTTATCAACCTTGTGATTCGGGATAACCCCTTTATAGGACAAGTTACCTATGGATACCCTGCCTGAAGTCGTTTCATTGCCTCCGGAAAACGCAATTGTATTTTGATTGGACATACCAACATCATAAAAATCATTGATATTATTCTCAGGTTGGGGAAGCAGTGTCAATGGTCTTAGATCTTCTCCAGGTAACAAATAAGGATCGGAAACTGTGCGGGTACCATCAAGAGCTGGTCCCCAACTATAATTATTACCCGACGGATAGGTCTCATAATCAACACCATCGATATTGACAATAGAACCATTAATGTTCATGTCATCCCACCCGGGAGCCCATTTATTCTGTGTCTTGGGCATCATACTAATTGTCTCAATAGCAAAATTGGAATTCACTTCAATCCCAATGCCCTTTCTTTTGCCTCCCGATTTTGTTGTAATAAGGACTACCCCGTTTGCTCCTCTCGAACCATAAAGTGAGGATGCGCTGGGACCTTTCAATACGTTAATTGAAAGTATATCCTCAGGATTGATATCGCCTATACCATCTCCGTAATCATGTTCACCACCGAACATTCCACCCACACCTTTAGGCTCATTTATTATAGGAACTCCGTCAACAACATATAAGGGCTGACTTCTACCTGTCAATGAACTATTGCCCCTTATGGTAACGCTGGTAGATCCTGTTGCACCACCGGCAGTCCTGGATACCTGAACTCCTGCAACTTTCCCGGTTAAAAAGCCGGCCAAATTTAACTCCCTTGCTGCAGATAAGTCATTTGCGTCAAGTTCCTGTGTCGCGTAACCAACGGATTTCAATTCCTTTTTTATCCCCAAAGCTGTAACAACAACCTCTTCCATAGCTTCCATAGCTATTTGCATTGAAACATCAATTACAGTAGAATTACCAATGGTTACTTCCTGGGTTTGCATTCCTACAAAAGAGAACTCAAGGGTTTGGGAATCCAACGGCACTGTAATGAAATAGTGTCCATTGGCATCGGTAATTGCACCAATGCTGGTTCCTTTAACCACAACGTTCACTCCGGGTAACGGATTCCCGTCTTCATCCGACACTACCCCCTGAATACTTTTCTCCTGGACCTTGTTTTCAGGAATCATAACAGGTTCCGGTATTTGTTCAGGTGATTTCTGGATCAGAATCACTTCATTACTAATTTTGTATGTGAAGCCGTTATCCAGTAGAATATGATCCAGTATCTTGTCTAATCTTTCATTGGTCACATTCACAGATATTTTTTTCACCTTGTTGATTTCCCTCCCGCTATAAAGAAATCCAACTCCTGTTTCATGCCTAATAGTTTTTAAGCATGTTTTCAACGAAACATCGTTTAGGTCAAGGCTTACGATATGCTGACTCAGCATATTGGCGGAAACGCTCAGGTTAAACAGAAAAAAAAGAAAAAAACAATTTCTCATAACCAGATAAAATCTTCTCCATCTTCCTGTGAAAAAGAAGAGGTAAAAGAGTTGTTCTTTTTTCATACTTTTGTTTAGTTTAGTTAATATGTACAGATACATCCGTATCTGTATTAAAAGGCAGGGAAATGGGCAAAATTTCCCTGCCTTACTTTACACTGATCAATATTGTTTGGTCTTTAACAGTAAACTCCACTTCACTTATTGTTTCAAGCATGTTCAATATGACTTCAAAACTTTCAAGTCTTGGTAAGATCCCGGTAAATTCAAAATATCTTGCATCATTTTCAATGAAGAAAACATTGATGTTATACCATCTTTCTAATTTGTGAAAAATCTTTTCAAGGGACTCATTCTCAAAAATAAAACTACCCTCCGTCCAGCTGCTAAATGTTTTTGCATCAACCTTTTGTATTTTGATTGAACGGTTAAGCCGATTAAATATTAACTGGTCGTTTACTAAGAGATTAAACTCTTTATCCGGGGCACCTTTAATATTTGCAATTTCAACATTTCCTTTAACAAGTGTTGTAACTAATTCATCATCATCATCATAACAGGAAATATTAAAGCATGTACCCAGTACTCTTATGTCATAATCTCTGTTTTTTACCACAAAGCGATGTTCAGGATCATGAGCCACCTCAAAATATGCTTCTCCGGTTAATTCAACAATCCTCTCTTTTCCGGAAAACTTTACAGGATATTTTAATGTGGATAAAGAGTTTAACCACACCTTGGTACCGTCGCATAGAATAAGAAAGTATTCCCCACCATGAGCAACGCGTAATTCATTATGTAAATCAGGAATGGATTTTTGCTTATTATCTTCCTCAATTTCTTGATATGATAACATTAGCGAGTCGTTGGAAATGAAAGTTCCATCTACTTCTCTCAATTTCTTAAATAACCCAGGGGTAAGTTGTATACTTTTGCCATTACTTAATATTAACTCAGCCTTTTTCTCCCCGTGAGGAATTTCTAATGAGACAATTTCGTTTGCATAATCTCCATTTTTTTGAGAAATCCGCCAATAAGTTAAGGTTGTCAATGACAATAAGATAATAATTGAAGCTGCATACTTAAATACTCGGAATATTGATATGTGCTTTTTATTATTCCTTTTTTGAAATAATCTCCATTCCTCGGATATATCAACATTTGCCAATTTGACTTTCCGGTCTTCGAAATTCTTACTATCATACAAGAAGTTATATGTTTCTTGATTCTTCTCTTTCCACAAATCAAGTTCTTCTTGTTGTTCAGGACTTATTTGTCCAAAAACTTCCTTTATTAATAGTTTGGCAATAAAGAATTGCTTAAATAATTTTTCCATTTGTTAATGTGCGTTCATAGTTAAAACAAAAAAAGGTGAGGCAGGGGTGACAGAATTGATAAAAAAATTATGGCTTAGCTCTCCATTATTTTCCTGATGATCTTATAAGCTCTTAATTTATGAGTTTTTATCGTGTTGACAGAAATATGAAGTTCTTCAGCAATTTCGTGATTCCCCAGTCCTTTCAAAGTTAATTCAACTACTTTTTTACTTTGGGGAGCTAAATGTTGAATAGCAATATCCAGTAACCGAAAAGTCTCTTCCCGGACTACTTCATCCGAATAATTATTTTCAATATAGATATGGTCAATAAGTGGTTCTTTGGCATGTTTGCCGTTTTTCTTTTGCAAATGATTTATGCACTGATTTCTGGCAGACAGATACAAATAGGCTCTTAAGGCTTTCTCATTCTCAAAATCACTGGAAGATTCCCAGGTTTTAATAAATACTTCCTGAGCAATATCTTTGGCAAGCATTTCATCTTTAGTAAACTTCTCTGCAAAAATATATATCGACGAAAAATACTTTCTGAAGAAAGTTTTAAACTCTATACTATCAATTGCAAGAATTTTCCCTTTAAACTTCATAGATATACTCAAATGAGAATGCTAATATAAGCAGTTTTAGTTTTAGTCTATATTGAAATTAATCAAGCGAAATATATTTGGATTTTCTCCTTTGTAGACATCCCCAGGTTGTGGTCCTGAAAGTTGACAATAAGAACCTGAAATAATAAAATTGCATAAAAGTAATCCGGAAAAAAACTTTCTTATAGTCATACTTATAAATCAGTAGTATCCAACTAAAAATAGAGAGATAAAATTTACTATTTTTAATTCACTAAAGTCTCTAAACCAATGAAAAAAATTACAAAAAAACATCTGCTGGTTTTCATCTTACTTTACTCCATTCTAACCATCATTCCATTTTCCTGTACCAATACCAGTGATGGAGAAGATACCCTGGATGCACTTCTGAATTCCCGACGAATCCTACTACCTAATGGCTGGTCTCTTTCTGTTCCCGGAGAATCTATTCCACTTGGTGACTTCCCTCTTAACCTGGTAGCATCAAAAGATGGTCAGCTGCTGGCTGTTACTAATAATGGACAGAGTGAACAATCTATCATGCTTATCGATCCTCATACATTTAAGATGATCCATAAGACGGTTATCCCAAAATCATGGTATGGACTGACATTCAATGATGACCACTCGAGACTGTTTGCCTCTGGAGGGAATGACAACATGATCAGAATTTATGAACCCTCAGTCAATGGCCTTGTTGAAGTAGATTCTGTCGTGCTTGCTGAGGCATGGCCCAAAAGGATCTCC
>JAUVKW010000024.1 GCA_030596025.1 Bacteroidota bacterium
TCAATCTAATATTGGTCTGATCATAAATATGTGTTTCTGCAATCCCTGCCATGCTTGAATGGTACTGTTGCCCAGTGATCTCCACAGTATTTGCTTCCCATACAGGAGCCTCAACAGTTCCGGTATTTACAACTGCATCAAGTATGCGTGACTCCCTGTTTTCAGTAACAAGAGCAACACCAGCACCCTGTAATCCGGCATCAGATCCTGAATATAACTGACCTCCAAAACGTGCATCAATTAAAAGGTTCAATGTGAAATCACCATATTTGAATGTGTTTGTTAAGCCACCAATCCAGTCGGGCTGATAATTGCCCAGTAAAGCCTTATCTGAACTTGCCTGTGGCCTGCCTGTTGCATCAACGATATATTTTCCATCATCAGTCTTTTCCCAAACTGTTCCATAAATGTCTCCATAACCTCCACCTACAGTAGCTTTAACAGTAACAATACCGCTGTTGGTAGTGGTAAATGTAACAGATTCAAGACCCTCAGTAAGGCTAACAAGCTCGTTTTTATTATGACCCATATTCAGGGCAATGTCCCAGCTAAAGCTATTGCTTTGTATGGCTGTACCTCCAAGCATAAATTCAAACCCGGTATTTGTAATCTCACCCACATTTAATCGATACTTATCATAACCAGTGGAGGGTGAAACATTTACATCCATAATAAGGTCTGTTGAGCTAATATCATAGTACGAGATGTCACCATAGATCCTATTGTTAAGCAACCTGAACTCGACTCCAAATTCAAGGGAAGAAGTTCTTTCAGGTTTAAGGTCAGGATTTAGCTTTACAGATGGCCTGCTTAATGTGGTAAGACCTAAATATGAGGTGGTCGTTGCATTAAGATTGTAAGCCAGATCCAACTGATAAGGGCCTGTATCACTACCTACCTGGGCCCAGCTTCCTCTAACTTTCAAGTAATCCAGAATATTCTTGTCAGGATCAATAAAATCATTCAGAAGAACTGCCAGACTAACAGAGGGGTAGAAATATGACCAGTTGTCCTCAGGAAGTGTGGACGACCAATCGTTCCTGCCGGTAATATCAAGGTAAACAAAACTGTTATATGAAAGAGAAGCCGATCCATAAATTGAATGAATTTTCTTTTCCCTTAATGGTGTATAACTCGGATTCACTTCATCGGCACTTGAAGTAGTTGGTTTTGTTGGGATCTTAAATCTAGCACCACTAACTCCTTGTGATGTATAAGTGTTATGCATGGCATTAGCTCCTAAATTAACATTAAGATTAATACCACTGGCAACCTCTTTGTTGAACATAAGTAAGATGTCAGAATTGGTTTCAGTTATTTTATTAGTTCTGAAATTTAAATAACCTTCCTGGCTGTACCAGTGTCCGTATTGCTCAATTTGTTCGAAGTTCTGATTAACGAGGTCAGTTCCTGTACGAACAAAAAATGACAAATAGTCTGTAAGATCCAAAGTTACTTTTACAAAGCCCTGCATTCTGGTCCGAGTGTCTTCCAGTACATCATGATTTAAGGTCCAAAAAGGATTTCGTCCAAGTGTAGCATGAGAAACAGAAGCATAATTAACCGGATTCTGATAATCCCTGTAATCATCAATAGCAGCATTCCTTGGTATATTATAGGTATAGGCCATGATTCCCTGTGTTCCCTGCTCGGCTCTGTTTGTAGTATGCTGTGTGAAATAGGTTATTTTAGAATCAACCGATATTAAATCAGACAGTTTTGCAGATGCACGAAGGTTAAAGTTGTTCCTCTTCAGTCCGGAATTTTCCATAATACCATTGGCAGTATTATTAGTATATGAAAATCTTAAATTTGCAACATCATTCCCACCTTCAAGTGCAATAGTATTAACGGCATTTATTCCTGTGCGGAAAAAATCTTTCACATTATCGGGTTGAGACGAATATGCTTTCATTGTTGGATTTCCTGATCCAAGAGGATCCTCCACCCAATACATCTGGTTTGACCCATCCATTTCGCCACCCCAGGAGCTACCATGTGTTTTGAAATCTTCAAGGTCAATATATGAGTTTGGCATATTGCCATCTCCACCCTGTCCGTATTTATTTTGGAATTGAGGCAGTAACAATGGATTTTCAAACATTACATTTGAAGTAAATGTTACACCGACACCGTCCCTTGATGTACCTTTCTTGGTTGTAATAAGAATAACACCATTTGCTGCCCTTGAGCCATACATAGCCGCAGCATTCGGGCCTTTCAATACAGTGATTGATTCAACATCATCGGGGTTGATGTCGGAAATACCTGTTCCGGCATCAGTTCTGGAATATTCACCAGTACCTCCACCATTGGCACCACCAAAGCCTGAGTTATCCATGGGTATACCATCAATAACATATAATGGCTGGTTGTTCCCGGTAATGGAATTGTTTCCACGTATAATAACCCTTGTGCCACCACCGGGTCCCGATGTTGACTGGGTAATGTTTACACCTGAAACTCTACCGGCCAGTGAATTGATCACATTTGTTTCTTTAACCGTGGCAATTTCTGCGGCACCAACTTCAGTAACTGCGTAACCCAGGGCTTTTTTCTCCCTGGAAATTCCCAGAGCAGTAACAACTACCTCATCCAGTGCTTCAGAATGTACCTCTAAAACCACATCAAGGGTATTCAGACCTACAATTGAAACCACCTGGCTCTTCATTCCTACAAATGAAAATTCAAGATGAGTAGCCGAGGCTGGAACACTAAAAGAATAGTACCCGGAAACATTGGTAATAGTACCCTGCATGGTACCCTGAATCACAACGCTAACTCCCGGAAGTTCCATGCCATCATCTGCAGAAGTAACTGTACCGCTTATGGTACGCTCCTGCGCAAAGACGCTGCCTATCATTGCAAACATCAGCACGAAGGCAAATAGAAAACGATTTTTCATAGTTAAAATGTTTAGTTAATAATTAGGTTTTATTTGTAAAAAAGGTATTCTCATGAAATCCATTATATAAATCTCAAGGTTGAAACTTTTTAATACAGCGATAAACTTAACAAAAAAAGTATAAAAAAGTCATTATTCATTCACTTTTTACTGCTTTTCCATACCAATCCATCCTGCCTGATATGCCATATAATATCTTTTTCGTTTGAAGGAAGACTGATCTCAAACATGTTAGATGTTGCTTCAATTTTTGGTAAAGATTGTGAGTAGCTCTTATTCTCACTGACACCCAATTGCTTAAGACTGGTTGCGTATAGTCCTTTGGAAGCATAGTGCTTTTTTTGTTTATAATAAAGTAGCCTGAGGTTCCATTTCACCTCTTCATCAGGATTGACCCTGAATTCCTCCAATCCTGTTCCTGCGACTATGCCTGAGAACTGCACATAAGCCCATAATTCAGGTAAATGCATATTTATAAGGCCCTGTGGTGACCAAACCCAATTGTTTTCAGGCAGGTTTTTACCGGTTTCAGGATCCTTCTTTTTAACATATTTGTGATCTACAATATCAACATCCCATTCTACTCTTGAGAAATTCATCCTCCATTGTTCACCGGCATAAGGTTTCCTGTTTCCCGGGGCACATTCTTTAAGTATATCCCAGGGCATTGCAATCTCAAGTGTCCACTTTTCATCCTTATCAGCCGGATCATTAATTGTTCCATATATTTTAACTCCAAGCTTGATACCATTAATATCCCATCCGCTTATGGCGGGCCCGCCATCACGATAT
Source organism: Bacteroidota bacterium (assembly GCA_030596025.1). Taxonomy (GTDB): domain Bacteria; phylum Bacteroidota; class Bacteroidia; order Bacteroidales; family VadinHA17; genus JAYEGO01. The sequence continues at coordinate 3,698 of JAUVKW010000024.1, forward strand.
GGCTTTGCAAGTAACAGATCCCATTCTGTTCCAAAGGCATTCACTTCGAATTCATAATAGTTATGAGTATCTCCATCCGGATCTATAAACACCTCAAAATCATTATCATAATAAATAAGAGTATCTCTCTGACGCAGTGTGGCCCAAATTTCAGGTTCTTCAAGCTCGGCAGAGATATACAAATAAGTGCTATCCCAAAGCATTTTAACACGTGTTCTGTATCCTGGAGCAGGTTTTGTATTTCCTTCAATATCATCGAACTCTTCGGTCCATTCAACTTTATCCCAGGCTGCTTCATTCAGATCACCATCAATAAGTATGGGAACCCCGGTCGTATAACAAACATAATTTCCCGGGTCAAATGTCAATTCTGGTTCAGGAGTTGTACCTTGCTGAATATCTGACTGATTTTGATTTTGCCGGGTGCAGCTCAATATCATAACTGCCAACATAATAGCAAGAACATTAATCTCTTTTCTCATAATCATAATGAACTCCTTTTTAACTAAGAAAACAATCTTCCCACAACATGCCTGTGCTTTCTTTTCATTGACTTCTCTTCAAAAATTGTAATGCCTCTGGCACCATTTTCCATTGAAATTCTTACTGCTTTTTTCAATTCTGAAGGAGTCAGTTCCGGGACAAACAATCCACTATACAAAGGGAATTTCCCTCCAAGTGCTTTCACTCCTTCAGAAGTAGCTTTCCCAATCCAATTAACATCTTCATTATAAAAGCTGTGATATATCATTGGGAATAGTCCATCCAGATCCCACTTAAGCCATTCCTGTCTTACAAGCTGCCTGGCAATATCGGGAGTAGGGAAAACTGCAGCAGTAAGTTTCTTATTCCTGCTATGAACCTCAATAGCAATTTTATTGACCAGATTGGTTACACTATCATATCTGAATTGCAACCACTCCTCATTTGAAGAAGGATCATCCAGATCCAGCGGATCAACACCTGATTGCTGTTTGAATTTACTCCTGCAATCATCACAATAACAAAAGTCGTATTGAGCATACTCCTTATCCTGAATAATATTATATTTTTCCCATAGTGCCACCGGCAATATTACATCACAATGCCTTATATAATCAAGATGTACTCCATCCAGATCCGGGATTTCTGCCATTTCAGCAGCCCATGAGGTAATAAAGTTTACAACGGGCTCTTTTGTGGGGCATAACCATGTATAATAATCAACATAAGGCGGGGCTTCCAGTGAGGATTTCCCATCTCTGCTTATTGTAAACCAATCAGGATGCTTTTTACGAATCTCTTCATTCGTCTGCGAAAGAACAATTATCCAGACATGTATTTCAAGACCTGCTTTTTTTGCCAGTGGGACAATTTTCTTTATTTTTTCCTTATCATTCTGCTGCAGATGAATCCCATGAAAACCCAGGGAAGCAAGTTCATCGAATTTATTGATCCAATCATCTTCAGAGTACTGAGCCCTCCAACTCATCCACACCCAATTTTGAGATTTTATAAGCTCCACGTTTGAGATACATGATTCTAGTAGTGGAATACCTCCTGTAATGGCTAATGATCCAAGGGCAATTGATTTTACAAACTCTCTTTTTTTCATAATAGTTGTTTAAGCTTTACCATCTACCCTTCGACAAGGCTCAGGGTAACAATGCTCAGGGTGACAATGTCCTGCTAAAAATGACCAGGGGATAGTAAAAGTAACTAAATAGTTCCTGTTTTTTACCTACTCCTGAAATTTAATTCAGTATAATAGAGTACAATCAGTCTATGGTTCCGGGATGGATTATTCACAGAAAAAAATTACTTTTAGAATCTATCTGGAAAAACAATGTCATTAATTTACTACGAAATTCTTGGTGTTTCAAAAACTGCAGGCACTCAGGAAATTAAACTTGCCTACAGGAGACTTGCAAAAAAATTCCATCCTGACATCAGTAAAGATCCTGATGCCCACGAAAAATTCATCCTTGTAAATGAGGCTTATGAATTTCTTACCGATCTTAAATTAAAAGAAATAAGAACCCACCAGAACACATCACAAACAGCTAATACTGAAGAGATCTACAAGCAATGGCTCAGAAGGGAAAGAATGAAGGCAAGGGCAAGAGCGGCTCAGGAAGCAAGGAGAAAATTTAATGAATTTCGAAAATCACCTATCTATAGGACAACTCAAATTATCTTCACTTTTTATGATGTTTTAAGTATGATAATTGGGTTTTTAGTCTTAATGGCAATAGTAGCTGGAATTCTTATTTCTGCAGATTCACCGGAAGGAATCACTGCAAGTGATATCGTAGCTTTTATTTTTCTGTGCTTTCTGGGTTTAATGTTTATCCTGTTTTCAATTGCAAGTATTCGGGCAAGATATAGGAAAGGATGAAGGGGGAAAAGACATGGAATGCTGGAATATTGGAATATTGGAAAGAAAAATATCTTAAACCCTGAACCATTGAGGATGACAGGGTGAAGGAGCGACAGAGCGATGAAAAGAAAGAGCGATAGAGCGATGGAAAAATTGGAATAAAGGGCTTCAAGCCTGAAGATAAAAAAACAGCTCCAGGCTTTAGCCTGGTGTTAAAGGTTTAATCTGAGTCAGGTTTTGGCGCAATTTTTGCTTTGTGCTAAACCTTCTAATATGCCAGGGTACATGGTTTATTAAATGCTGCAAAAATTTATGACAAAACCGAAATAGGTAACAAAAACATACAGACACCTCCCAAATCAACTTCCAACACACAACATTCAACATTCTTAAGCCCGAAACAATATTTCCTAAAATCCCGGAATATATCCACACTTTTGTGGCTTGATTTTTTTGCTAAATCTGTAGACATATCTGGACAAGACATCTTTCTCACCACTCACTGCTTCTTTATCTTCTCTCACTACTCACCTCTCATCTCTTCTTTCATATTCTTATAAACCGGGCTCTTATGCAGTCCACATTCTTTACTTTCGGGTTGCTCCCACCACCACCGTCCAGCCCTAACATCCTCACCCTTTTTAACCTCACGAGTGCAGGGCTGGCAGCTAATACTTAAAAACCCTTTATCATGCAAAGGGTTATATGGAACCTGGTTAGTACGAATATATTCCCACACCTGGTCATGAGTCCAGTTAAACAAAGGATTTAATTTCAACAATCCATTCTGCTCATCCCACTCTAAAAGCTTCGTATTCAGCCGGGTAACAGACTGATCGCTTCTTAAACCACAAATCCAAATATCCAAACCTTCAAGGGCCCTTTTCAGAGGTTCAAGCTTTCTAATCTGGCAACATAGTTTCCTGTTTTCAATACTATCATAAAACAGGTTTATCCCTTTTTCATTTACCATATTCTCAAGCTGTTCAAACCCGGGGAAATAAGTGCTTATCTCAATCTTATAAGTATTACAGGTTCGGTCAATTAATTCATATAGCTCCGGAAACATTCGGCCAGTGTCAAGAGTAAAAATTCTTACTCCGGTATCAATACCGGCAATCATATGTGTTAATACCTGGTCTTCAGCTCCAAGGCTTGTTGAAAACGCAATTTTTCCCTTAAATTCTGTTAAGAAATATTTCAACACCTCCTCTACAGGTGTCTGCAAAAACTTTTTATTGAGTTCAGCTATACGCTCTGTCATAATGTACTAATTTGCTGGCGCCAAATTTAATGATAATAAATAAGAAAGAGCCTGGTACTTGATTATATGAAGTCATACTGATTCTCTTATGGCTTAGCATGATTCAATTTGCTTCAGTAAGACGATAAGAAGTTTTAGACTTGACACTAACCTTCCTTGATAAAAATAAAATCTTTATTAAGTAAAGAAGAATAATACTCACCTCTTTCAAGGATATCATCATCTCCCTCCTCATAATGCCAATTGATTGTGAGATGTTCCAGTGGTTGAATTTTCTTTGTCAGAGTCTGAAGAATACTGAGAATAAACTTTGCAGAACCGCTGTTAAAATACTCAAGTTCAATTTCAACCGTGGTATGTTCATCCTTATGCAAGCGGCAGTACTCATCTACCCAGTTAACCACCGGTTCAAAAAACCTTTCAGGATCTTCATGAATTGAGCGTCCACCTATCCTAAGAATGCCTCCTTCATCCAGATCAATAACCGGTGTTTTTTGTGAGCCTTGTATAAAGTACTTCTGCATATTGTAAGTTGACTTGATTGTAAATATATATAATTGATTTCAAACTATCAGAACTTTTACAGGATTGTCGTTTGTATTTGTGTAAAAAATAAGCCCAAAATAAAGTGATTAAAATTTCCAGCGTGCATCAGGAGCAACAGATTGATCTGCAAATTCTCCCCTCATAAACTTATAATACCCATTGATGGCAATCATTGCAGCATTGTCTGTAGTTAGCTTAATATCAGGAATATGCACCCTCCATCCATATCTGTCTGCTTCACTTATCAATGCTTTTCTTAAGCCTGAATTTGCCGACACACCTCCTGCTATTCCAATTTCCTTAATACCGGTTTTTTCTGAAGCCAGAATAAGTTTTTGCATAAGAATATCTATAATCGTTTTTTGAAGAGAGGCCGCAAGATTATTCTTATTTTCCTGGATAAATTCAGGATTCGTTTTCAACTCGTCTCTCAAAAAATAGAGGAATGATGTTTTTAAGCCACTAAAACTATAATCAAAATTTGCGACTCTTGGTTTTGAAAACCTAAAGGCCTTAGGATCTCCATCAGCCGCCAATTTATCAATCAAAGGCCCACCAGGATATGGCAAGCCAATAATTTTTGCACATTTATCAAAAGCCTCACCTGCAGCATCATCAATTGTCTGTCCTATGATCTCCATTTCCATATAATCCTTCATCACAACCAGCTGAGTATGTCCGCCTGACACAAGCATACATAAAAACGGAAACTTTGGAAGTTCGGTCTCCTTGCCTTTTTCATAAATAAAATGTGCCAGTATATGAGCCTGCAGATGATTTACTTCAATTAAGGGGATATTCCTGGCCAGCGAGAGGCCCTTTGCAAAAGAAGTCCCAACAAGTAAAGACCCCAACAATCCAGGCCCTCTTGTAAATGCAACTCCACTTATACTTTCAATTGAGATACCGGCTGTTTTTATAGCATCATCTACAACAGGAACAATATTTTGCTGATGAGCCCGGGAAGCAAGTTCGGGAACTACTCCACCATATTTTTTATGAACATCCTGAGTAGCCATTACATTGGATAAAACATACCCATCCCTGACAACTGAGGCCGAAGTATCATCGCAGGAAGACTCGATGCCTAAAATTATTATGTCCTTTAATTCCTTATTCGTCAATTTTTAAGCTTTTTTTACTTTTTTTGCGTTAATTTTAAGATTTTAAACCTGTTTTCCATTTTGGAACAAATTTTGCGTTATAATAAATTCCTGATTATCTGAAGTTTAAATTATTCTTTCCTCAACAAGAAAAACCAAAATTATTAAAAAAATATTCAAAATAGGAGGAATTGTTGTACTGCTTGTAATTTCAGTATTTATAATAGGTGTTGTCTCGCTGAAAAACCCTGATGTTCAATCATGGCTTGTAAATAAAATAATGGATTCAGCCTCTGAATCCTTAAGTGCTGAATTCTCTGTTGGATCAGTCGAAATTAAATTCCTGAACAGAATTCAAATGACAAATGTATATATAGAAGATCAGCATGGTGACACCTTGTTGTTTGTTCCACTGCTCCAGGCCAGAATCAGAAAGTTTAGCAGAAGAAAAAGAATTCTTGAAATTGGTAAACTTGCCCTGGACCAACCCGAATTTCATCTTAGAAAAGATTCAGCAAATGTTATAAATCTTAAGTTTATTACCCAAACTCTAAAGGAAGCAAAAGATACAAGCAAAACTGACCCATTTCAGGTCATGATTCATAACATTGAGTACAACAATGGGAAATTTTCTCTTGAAGACTACAGAAAGAAAGATATTTCAAACAGAATAAACTTTTCAGATCTTCATATCAACCAGCTATACATTTCTGTAAAAAGGCTTAAAACCATTAAGCAAGGAGTAAACTTCCGGGTAAATAAAATGAGTCTTGTTGAAAAATCAGGTTTTGAAATAAAAGATTTTGAATCGGAAATAGTAATTACAAATAATCAATTACATTTCCTTAACAACAAAATTATTACCAGCCATTCCGGTTTAAATACTGAAGTAGTTAGCTTAGACTTTAGCAATTATAAAGATTTTAAAAGATTTGAGAAAAAGGTAAAATTGAACATTCAAATGGAAAACTCTGATGTTCATTCCGTCGACCTGGCTTATTTTGTTCCTAAGTTTCCCGAAATGGATCAGCAGGTTAACTTTTCAGGTTCTGTGAGCGGCAAATTATCGAATTTTCATGGTCGTAATATCCTGCTGAAATTCGGAACAAAAAGTAATCTTTCCGGAAAATTTGACATTTCCGGACTTCCGGTTGCAGAAAATGCTTTCTGGTACATCAATCTAAATGAATTAAACCTGGACAAGGATGATTTTGAGATTCTTACTAAAGGGGAATTTATAAAGAATCCTGAAATAATTAAAAATATTAAGAAATTAGGAAATATCAATTTTAAAGGTGTATTTACAGGTTTTACTAATGATTTTGTAAGCTATGGGAAATTTGTCACTGACCTTGGCATTGCCAATACAGATATTTCCATAATCTCTGATGGTGTGCAATCATTTCTCTTCGCAGGCAAACTGAGCACTATTAACTTTAATATCGGGAAATTTTCCGGACTTGAAGACTTTCTGGGAACTATAGATATGAGTGTTGGAGTTGAGGGTTCCTATTCCCTGGACAATCTTTTCAGCAGTAGCCTGGAAGGAAGCATTCAACATATCCTTCTCAATAAATATGATTATCATAATGTTGAATTATCAGGAGTTTATTCTGACAAATCTTTCGATGGCGATATTTCTATTGATGATCCTAACATAAAGTTAGATTTCTTAGGCCTTTTGGATTTCTCACAGGAAAAACCTGAATTTGATTTTAGTTTAAATATTCCAAGGGCGAATTTATATGCACTTAACTTCACTCCTGCCGACTCTACAGCTGACCTTTCCCTGCTAATGACAGCGAACTTTATAGGCTCAACATTAGATGATTTTAATGGCTACATCAAACTCCTTAATACAAGATACAGTTCTAAAGGAAAATATCTTGAAGCTTATGATTTCAGCCTGGAGGCACATAACAGACCTGATTCAAGTTGGATTTTATTACAAACTGATTACTTCGATGCTCAAGTTCATGGAGATTATGAATTCAATATGTTCCTGCCATCCTTCCAATACCTCCAGGCCATTTTCCTTCCATCCACTCTAAAAAATTTCCCGGATACAACAGGGATTTACCAGAATAACTTCTCCTTCGATATTCGTTTTAAAAACACAGAGAAAATTAGTGACTTCTTCTTTCCTCAGTTTCAGATTGCTCAGGATGCTACAATTCATGGCTGGTTCCAACCGGCCATGAAACAGGTTTTAATGGAAGGTTTTTCTGAATATTTTATTTATGAAGGAAATGTGTTCTACAGCCCTGAATTTCTTCTTGCATCAGAGAAATTAGATGAAATAAATTTTGTGTTTCATACCGAAGCTCTCTCTTTAAATGAAAACACTGTCATTCTTACTGATTTTTCGGTTTATACTAATCTAAGAAAAGATTCCCTGCTATTTCAAAGCTCCTGGTCAAATGATGATTCTATTCAATATAAAGGCAATATTGAAGTACTGTCACTTTTTTCATTAAACAAGAATAAAGGTACTGTACACTCTGATATTCATATATATCCGAGTCATATTATTCATAGGAATGATAAGTGGAACCTCTTGGAATCATTCATAAAGATTGATACAAATTCTCTTTCCTTTAATAATCTCGCCCTTACAAATCAAAACAAAATTCTTTCTGTCAATGGAGTTATTAGTGAAAATCCTGAGGATAGTCTAATTATAATAGCAAAGGGATTAGATTTAAAAGGTGTACACCTGATGAACCATAAGTTAAAGTTCAGTGGAATTGTGAATGGGGAAGCAAGGATATCAGAAATATATAATAATCCCAAGCTTCTTTCAGAAGTATCTTTTAGTAATCTAATAATCAATGAAGTGCCTCTGGGAGATGGGTCTTTCATAAGTGAATGGAATTCCAGGGCCAATTCAATGCATATTGAAGCTACAACATCGAATGGAAATACTTCTCCTTTTGCTATTTCAGGGGACTATTTTACAGAAAAGAAATCCTCTGATCTCAAGATTGAAGTGGATTCCCTGAATCTGGATATTTTTGAACCTTTTACACAAGTCTTCTCAAGTGATTTAACTGGCGACATCTCAGGAGCAATATACCTGAATGGTTTAATGAAACAGCCAAGTTTAAACGGGGAACTGAACTTTCATAATTCCGGCATAAAAATCGATTTTATAAATACTTCTTACCACTTCAATGATAAGGTAATCCTTAAAGACAATGATTTCCTGATTCAGAATATTCAGATATCTGACAGTACCGGTAGTTTTGCTCTCGCCAATGGCCTGGTATCCGCCAGGGATTTTAGAAATATTTACCTCAACCTTGACTTTAAAACCAACAATCTATTAATGTTGAATCTAAAGGAATGGCAGAATGATATGTTCTATGGTAATATTAAGGGGTCTGGAAGTGTTGGACTGGTTGGGCCTACCAGAAACCTAAAGATTGATATCGCAGCAAGAACTGTTGGAGATTCCCAATTCTACCTGCCTCTCGATAAAAACTATTCAAAACAAGAATCCAATTACATCAATTTTGTTAGTAAGGAAAAAGAACCTGAAAAAGTTTTTAGAATTCAGCCTGTCAATAAGGAAATTAAAAGACAGGGAAATCTGGAAGTAAGAATTAACCTTGAAACTACTCCGGAACTTGAATCTACCCTGTTTTTTGATCCCACTGCAGGAGGGTCCCTTACTGCCCGGGGATTAGGCATCTTAAGTATCAATACCGGAACTTCTGACGATTTCAAAATTTTTGGTGACTATACCATAGACCAGGGAACATACAACTTTAAATTGAGTCATGTAATAAACAAAAAATTTGAAGTTAAGACCGGCAGTAAAATTACCTTTACCGGCAACGCCGAAGATGCAACACTGGATATAGTAGGCATATATAAGATCAGGACTTCTCTATACAATTTGTTTTATGATGAAGCGTACCGCCGAAGGATTCCGGTAAATTGTGAAATCTATTTGTCAGGCAGGCTTGATTCTCCGGATATCAGGTTTAATATTGATCTTCCAACTGCAGATGAGGATACAAAGTCAAGACTTGAAAATACTATCAATACAGAGGAAGATCTCAGCAAACAATTCCTGTCATTACTGATTATTAATAGTTTTCTTCCTGATCCTAACTATGCCCCTTCCGGGGCATCACCAATACAAGCGAATGCTGTTGAAGTAACAACAGCAGAACTCCTGTCCAATCAATTAAGTAACTGGGTATCTCAAATCAGTAATGATTTTGATATTGGGTTTCATTACAGACCGGGTGATGAAGTTACAAGCCAGGAAATTGAAGTTGCTATTGCAACCCAGGTCCTCAATGACAGGGTACTGATTAACAGCAATATTGATGTAGGTGGAAATCAATACAGTAACACCAACAATACAAACGAGGTTGTGGGATATGTGTCTGTAGAAGTGAAAATTGACAAAAGTGGTAAAGTGAGAGTTAAAGCCTTTACCAGACCAAATGACAAAATGATATACGAGGAATCTATCAACTATGAAACAGGTGTAGGAATCTTTTTCAGGGAGGAATTTAATTCTTTTGGGAAATTAATAAAAGGATATTGGTATAATCTTTTTCATAAAAAGAAAAAAGATCCTGTTCAAGACCAGGTTTCTACTAAATCACCCCCACCTGTTCCATAATCCAAAAAAGCTGACTTTTAATACTAAATCGTATTGCTTTTTGGGTGTCTCGCCAAAACCTGACTCATACTTATGCCTTAACACCAGGCTGAAGCCTGGTGCTGTTTTTCCAACTCACTTCTCCAGTTTTCAATAGTTTTCGAGATAATTAGGTTTTTGATCTGTGTGACCAAATGGTAAAAACAGGAAGATAGTAGTAATTCTCTGCAGGAGATTTTCAAAATTGTAGAAATGCGCTAGCCTTACTATGGCCCATATCTGTAAATAACAATGAACATATATCACATTATTTAAGGAAATTTATTTTCTTTGCACTCGTCTTCAAATTTTATGAAAAGTATAAGCGATATTTCTAATTAATTAACCAAAATTCTGACATTATGTTTATTGCAATGGTCGTTGTCTTTGTCCTCGGGTATACTGCAATTGCCCTGGAGCATCCTTTAAAGATTGATAAAGCAGCTTCAGCTCTCTTAATTGGAGTAATAACCTGGGTATTATATATTTTCGGAGTAGATCAAATCCTCCCTGAAAACGAAGGCTTCTGGGAATTTTTACATGAGCAGGGATTCATGGCAACCCTCACTGCCACACAATACCTGGAATATATCGAACATGAAGGTTTTTTAAGCATAATCAGGAGTTCGGAATTAAGTGAATTCCTTTCTTCCAATCACCTTTATGCAAAGGTCGGATTGTTAAGTGCATACCAGGATTACGTATCCCATCATGAGCTTCTACATCATCTGGCAGAGATTTCTGAAATTTTGTTCTTCCTCCTGGGTGCCATGACCATAGTTGAAATGATTGACCAGAACCAGGGGTTTAAGGTTATTACCGATAAGATCACAACCACTAATAAAGTTAAGCTCTTATGGATTCTTAGTATTCTCACATTTTTCATGTCGGCAGCCCTTGATAACCTGACCACTACAATTGTAATGGTTGCTTTATTGCGTAAGCTTATAGCAGACCAGAAAACCCGGTGGTTCTATGCTTCCATGATTATTTTGGCAGCCAATGCCGGGGGGGCATGGTCTCCTATAGGCGATGTAACTACAATCATGCTATGGGTAAAGGGCCAGGTGACCACTATTCCAATTATTAGAGATGTTATTTTGCCCAGTTTAGTAACAATGATAGTTCCTGTTGTCATTTTGTCTTTCACCTTGAAGGGCAATGTAGACAGACCCGAAGTCAAGTCTGGTAATGAAGATTTCACCACCCCGGCCTTACGGATTTTTATGTTGATGTTTGGTGTATCTGCTCTCTTATTCGTTCCTGTGTTTAAAACCTTTACCCACCTGCCTCCCTATATGGGAATGTTATTGGGTTTAGGAATGATGTGGACGGTGACAGAAATCATTCACCGCGACAAGATCATTGGTATCAAGAAGCGCCTTACTGTAAGTGGAGTTCTCGGGAAAGTTGATGTTCCTACCATATTGTTCTTCCTGGGAATCCTTTCTGCTGTAGCTGCACTCCAGTCAGCCGGACATCTTACCATAATGGCCAACTGGCTGGATGAGGTTACTAATCAAAATATATATTTAATAGACCTTGGAATTGGTCTTTTATCTGCCATTGTTGATAATGTACCCCTGGTTGCAGGAGCAATGGGAATGTATGATATTGCTGATCCCGGGTCAGTTGGTCATGCTGCTCTTTATATGCAGGACGGTCAATTCTGGCAATTCCTGGCCTATTGTGCAGGTACAGGTGGAAGTATTTTGATTATCGGATCTGCTGCAGGAGTTGCAGCCATGGGGATGGAAAAAATAGATTTTATCTGGTACCTCAAAAAGATCAGTTTATTAGCGCTGGCAGGATATGTGGCCGGAGCAGGAACCTATTACCTGATGTTTTCATAAAACTTCAGCATTGATTTAGGAAGCGAGATATAATATTTAAACATATATCTCGTTTTTTTTTAATAATTTCGCACTTAAATAAAACTATCTATTTCATGACTAGTATTTTCACACTCGCCCAGATTCAACTGGCAGATACTTCGGCATTGGGATCAGACCAGGCAGGAGAATTAACTTTATCATATTGGGAACTTGCCTTTAAAGGTGGATGGGTGATGGTTCCCATAATTATTCTTTCCATCATTGCAGTATTTATCTTTGTTGAAAGATTTTTTGTGTTAAGAGCAACCCAGCATAAAGATGCTAATTTGATGAACCGGATTAAAGATAATATCCATGACGGGAAAGTGGAATCTGCATTGGCCTTGTGCCAGGCTCAGGATAGTCCGGAAGCCAGGATGCTTGAAAAAGGGATACGGATGATAGGGAGACCTATACGGGATGTAAATGCAGCACTTGAAAATGTTGGAAAACTTGAAGTGTACAAACTCGAAAAGGGCTTGCCTACACTGGCAACAGTTGCCGGGGGAGCTCCTATGCTTGGGTTCCTGGGAACAGTTATGGGCATGATTATGGCTTTTTATGATATGTCGAATGCAGGAAGTAATATTGATGTTTCTGTTCTGTCTAATGGAATCTATACAGCAATGGTTACCACTGTAGCAGGACTCATTGTTGGTATCATAGCATATTTTTCCTATAACATTCTTGTTGCAAAAGTCGAAAAAGTTGTGTTCATGCTTGAGGCTATGACATCCGAATTTATTGATCTGCTCAATGAACCGGTAAGTGAATAATGATATTTCTATCATGAATGAAATTAAATAATAAAAAATGGCTATTCAAAGCAGAAATAAGATAAGCGTTTCGTTCAGTATGTCAGGGATGACGGATATTGTCTTTCTCTTACTTATCTTCTTTATGATTACCTCAACCCTAATACATCCTACAGCCTTAAAACTATTATTACCCCAGAGTCAGCATCAAACTTCAGCCAAGCCTTTCACTACTGTTTCCCTAACCAGAGACTTGCAGTACTTTGTTGAGGATCAGCCCGTTCGACTGGAAGATCTTGAAGCTGTCCTTCAAAATAAAATTGGACAAAATCCTGAGACTTACATTGCTTTGCATATGGACAGAACCATTGCAGTTGAGCATCTTGTTGAGGTTATGAATATTTGCAGAAACAACAATTATAAAATGATCCTGGCTACCAATCCAAATTGAGGTGAAGCCTTTTAAATAACATACCATGGGTTATCTTGGCACAGGGATTTTCCATATAGTCCTGATTTTGCTTTTAGTTTTATTGGGTTTCAAAACACCCCTCCCTCTTCCTGCTGAAGAAGGAATCCTTATAAATTTTGGAACTGAAGACCAGGGCTCGGGACTTATTGAACCTTCTGAAAGTAATTCTGCACCTGAGGAGGGCACTCCCCCCGCATCTGTCCCTGATGCTGCTGAATCTGCACCCTCAAACGAAGAAAATATTCTAACCCAGGACCTGGAAGAAACTATTGCCTTGCCTTCAAGTGAGACCAAAGAAAAAGTTGAGCCCGATCCTGAAAAAATTAAAGCCGAAAAAAAGAGGCAGGAAGAACTGGAACTTCAAAGACAGGAGGAACTGGATAGGAAAAGACAGGAGGAGCTGGAACGAAAACGCGTTGAGGAAGAGCAAAGGAGAATCAAGGAAATTGCAGATCGTACCAAAAATGCTTTAACCGGAGGAAAGAATCAAGCCGATAATACCAGCCAAAGAGAAGGAATTACTTCCACCGAGGGAAATCAGGGAGCTACTACAGGTTCAATAAATTCTACAAGTCACGAGGGAACAGGAACCGGTAATGATGGAGTTTCTTATGATCTTTCAGGAAGAACCTCCCAGGGTTTACCTCTTCCTGAATATAATTACCAGGTGGAAGGAATTGTTGTAGTTGAAGTAACTGTTGACAGAAACGGAAATGTAACAAAAGCAATTCCAGGATTTAAAGGCTCTACAACACTGGATGAAATGTTGCTGAAAGCAGCAAAGGAGGCTGCTCTCTTAGCCAGGTTTGACCGGAAACCAGATGCTCCTGCCTTTCAGAAAGGAACCATTACCTATATTTTCTCGCTCAACTAATAATTCGGAATAAAAAATCAAATACCCCCAAAAGCTTCAACGAAGAGCCAAGCAAGGCTAATAAGAGAATGACTCTTACAAATGAAGGACCCCAGCTCACTGCAAGCCTTGAGCCCACAAATGCACCCATCATACTTCCTATTGCCAGGATCAAACCAATAAAATAATTTACCTGGTCATGGTACATGAAAACCAGAAGCGCAACAGGGGTATACAATAATACAATAAGAACCTTAACGGCATTAGCTTTTACCAGGTCAAAGCCGGAGCTAAGCACTAATCCAGCTAACAGAAAAAAACCAACACCAGCCTGAATAAAACCACCATAGATACCAATAAAGAAAAAGATGAGCATTTGAATCCAGGAAGCACTTGAACCAATATTTTTGTCTTCAGCCTTCAACCATTTTTCAGGCTTAAGAATAATAATAAAAAACATAACTACAAGCAACAGGCCAATGACCTGTCCCATTATTTTTTCATTAATATTCACAGCCAGGGAAGCACCCAGTAATGAACCAGCAATAGCTGGCAGGCTAAGATGTAAGCCATCTCTGAATTTCAACACCTTCTGTTGCTTGAAACTCCCTACACCAATAATATTTTGGAGTAGAATAGCAATCCTGTTAGTGCCATTTGCAACATTGGCTGGCAAACCTAAAAACATAAGCAGGGGGAGAGTCAACAATGAACCGCTGCCGGCAAGAGTATTAATAAATCCGGCTATAAAACCAACAGCAATGATAGCAGGATATAAAAACCAATCCATATATTGTTAAACTTGCTTAATCCCTGAGTGAAAAATACCAGGAAAAATAAAAAATGTTAATGTCAATTGGTGTTTAACCCTTGGTCATTCAGCTACATCAAGAACCCCTTTAACAATTTCGAGAAGATTATCAATTATATCTTCATCCTTTATAACATAATCTTCAATCCCCAACCTGGCCAGTTCAAGAACTATTGCTCCATCTTCCTGACCGGAAAGTATGATGACCGGGATTGACTTATCAAATTGTTGAATGAGAGAAAAAATCACTTTCCCATCCATTACTTCCGACCGTTCCTTATTATAAAACAGATAATCAAGAACGATAAGATCAGGTTTAAGGCTTAAGGAACTCACGCATTCTTCACCATATGAGAAAGACTTAACCTGGTATCCCTCAATAACAAGACGTTTAGATACAAGATTGAGAATAAACGGATCATCATCAACAACGAATATGAGTTTTTTCCCTGCCATTTATGCTTGGTTTTCCTCTTCTAAAAATAATAATTTTTAGTAAATAAATAAAATGAGAATAATCATGAATTTCAGGATCAATATGCAAACAAAGGGTTACCTTTCATCAATGCATTTACCTTTTTCTTAACCTCGCTTAAATTGTCTTCATTCTCAATATCCAGGATTACTTTATCAATTAAGTCCACTACAGGTTCCATGGCGTCTTCCTTAAATCCACGAGTTGTTATTGCCGGGGTTCCTACCCTGATTCCTGAAGTGGTAAAAGGTGTTCTGCTGTCAAAAGGAACCATATTCTTATTTACTGTGATATCAGCCTTTACCAAAGAGTTTTCAACCAGTTTCCCGGAAATTTCAGGCACCTTGGTTCTAAGGTCAATGAGCATTGAATGATTATCGGTTCCACCTGAAATCACTTTATAACCACGATCTGTAAACGCCTTACTCATGGCCTGGGCATTCTTGAGTACCTGGGTTTGATATTCTTTGAATTCCGGCTGCAAAGCTTCTCCAAAGGCTACAGCCTTAGACACAATAACATGTTCAAGCGGGCCTCCCTGGGTTCCAGGGAACACTCCCGAGTTCAAAAGAGAAGACATTTTCCTGATTATCCCTTTCTTCGTGGCTTTTCCCCAGGGATTATCAAAATCCTTTCCAAGGAGAATAATCCCTCCCCTGGGTCCTCTCAAAGTCTTGTGCGTGGTAGAAGTAACAATATGAGCGTACTCCAGTGGATTTTTCAGCAAACCTGCAGCAATCAAACCAGCTGGATGTGCCATATCTATCATCAGCAGGGCGCCTACTTTATCAGCAATTTCTCTCATCCTTTCATAATCCCATTCCCGCGAATATGCAGAAGCTCCACCTATAATCAACTTCGGCTTTTCTTTAAGTGCAATTTCTTCCATTTGATCATAATCCACCATACCGGTATCTTCACCGACACCATAGGCTACTGGTCGGTAAAGTATTCCTGATAAATTAACAGGAGACCCATGTGAAAGATGTCCTCCATGTGAAAGATCAAGCCCCAGGAATGTATCTCCCGGTTTCATAACAGTTAGAAATACGGCAGCATTGGCCTGAGCACCTGAATGTGGTTGAACATTTGCATACTCAGCATTGAATAATTCTTTTAAACGGTCAATGGCAAGTTGCTCTGTCTGATCAACAATTTCACATCCGCCATAATACCGGTGACCCGGATATCCCTCGGCATATTTATTTGTAAGAACAGTTCCCATTGCCTCCAAAACCTGTGGACTTACAAAATTTTCAGATGCAATTAATTCTATACCATTTAACTGACGCTGATATTCCTTTTCAATTAAATTGAAAGCTTCTTTATCTCTTTGCATAATTATTAAAAAATTAAACCCAAAGATAATGTATATGTTTCAAAATTAAAATCATATCCATTAGATAGTCATTCGGTAGTCATACAATGGTCATACAATAGTCATACAATGGTCATACAATGGTCATACAATGGTCATACAATAGTCATACAATGGTCATACAATGGTTCAAACAATGGTTCAAACAATGAAACAGTAGAGCTCTCTTGACTACTGACTGTCAATTGAGTGACACGATCCGCCGAAGGCGGAGAGTGAATGACAGCAAAGCTGGTATTCAGGTTACATCTACCAGCACTTTTCTATATGCAGCAAAAATTCTTGATTTGGAAATAAATCCCACATACTTACCTGAATCAACTACAGGAAGGTTCCAGGCTATAGTCTCCCTGAATTTATCAAGAATGGTTTCCATACTGTCATCCTGATAAATAAATACCCTGGGCATAACCATAAGATCCCGGACTAAAGTGGATTCGTACAATTCATGCTGGAACATTATTTCCCTGATATTATCAAGACTTACAATACCTATCATAGTTTTATGATCATCAAGTACAGGAAAAATGTTTCTTTTTGATTTAGAGACCTTCTTTACAAGTTTCCCGAGACTTTCTTCGGGATGAAGAATAGAAAAATCTTTTTCAATATGTTTTTTCCAGTTCATCAATGTAAGAACCGCTTTATCTTTATCGTGGGTTATTAATTCTCCTCTTTTTGCAAGTCTTTTTGTATATATTGAATGCGGCTCAAAATACATGATAGTTAAATAAGAAATAGTTGATGTAATGATCAATGGAATAAGCAAACCATACCCTCCTGTTATCTCAGCAATCAGAAAAATACCTGTCAATGGAGCATGCATAACTCCAGCCATTAAGCCGGCCATACCGGCAAGAGTAAAATTGCTGTTAGACAAACTCACTCCTGGAATTCCATTTAACAGGCTTGAAAAAAAGAAACCGGCAACTCCTCCTGTAAACAGTGAGGGGGCAAATATACCAACTACACCACCGGCTCCTGTGGTGGTTGCCATTGCAATTACCTTGAAAACTATGAGCAAGCCCAGGTAAACTAAAAACAAACCATACCGATCTACAAAGGAATAAAGAACACTGTTACCTATGACCCTGTCTCCTTCTCCATTCAGTAAAAACGAAATTGTTTCATAACCCTCGCCATAAAGAGCAGGAAAAACAAAGATCAGAACCCCCAGAACAATACCACCAGTCATAATTTTCAGGCTGCTTGCTTTTATAGATGCAAATCCAGCTTCAATTGTATTCGTAATTCGTGTGAAATAATATGAAATTAAACCCGTAAAAACACCCAAAAGAATATAAAAAGGGATATCTGTCAGGGTATAGGTCTCTTTCAGAATAAAAGAAAACAGGAAGTTCTTTCCCATAAGAAAAAATGCTATAATAGTTGCAGTTACCGAAGAAATCAGCAAAGGAACAAGAGAGGAAAGACTAAGATCCAGCATTAATACCTCAAGGGTAAAAACCACACCGGCTATAGGAGCCTGGAATATTCCTGCTATAGCACCAGCCGCACCGCAACCAAGAAGCAATGTTCGGTCCCTGTAGTTCAATCGCAGCCATTTCCCCAGTGAAGATCCTAAAGAAGCCCCGGTAAGAACAATAGGAGCCTCAGCACCTACAGACCCACCAAAGCCAATTGTTAGGGAACTGGCTGCCATTGAGGAATAGTTATTGTGAAATTTTAACAAACTATTCTTCTTGGAAATCGCAAACAGTATCCTGGTAACACCATGGCTTATATTATCCTTAACGAAAAAACGAACAAATAATGCAGTAAGAATAATACCCAACAAAGGCAATGCAAAATACAACAAGCTGCTTTTGTTAATTTCTACGGATGTGTTGAGTAATTGCAGCAAATAATGTATGCTCGTTTTTAGCAAGACCGCTGCAAGACCACTTAATACACCAACAACAAGGCTTGTGATTAAAAGAAATTGCCTTGGAGGAATATGTCTTGCCCTCCATACGAATATTCTTTTAAGTATACCCCTTGTTTGCATGGAGGCAAAAGTATAAATATTTAAGCAAATCAGACTTGAAATTAATCCTCTGAAAGATCCTGGATCAACTTTCTGTATTTTGAGAACACATTTGCCCTGGAAACAAACCCAAGGTATTTCCCCTGGTCGAGTACAGGGAGATTATAATGAGAGGAATGCTGAAATTTAGAAGCAACCACTTCCATAGAATCTTCAGGAGACACGGTTGGAGAAGGCATAAACATTAAATCCCTAACATAAGTTGAATCATACAATTCGGGTTTGAATACTATGTCTCTGATATCATTAAGCCAAACTAACCCTAGAAATTGTTTTTCAGCATCCAGAACTGGGAAAATATTCCTTTCAGATTTCGAAATCACTTTCACTAAATCACCCAGTGTATCATCCGGTTTTACATTACTGAATTTTGTTTCAATCAAACTTCGTACTTCCATCAATGAAAGAGCAGTCTTGTCCTGGTGATGTGTAAACAACTCTCCACGTTTAGCTAATTGATAAGTATAAACTGAAGTGGGTTGAAAAAGTCTTATGGTAGCATAAGAAATAGTTGCAGTAATCATAAGAGGCAATAATAATACATAACCACCTGTGATTTCGGCTATTAAGAAGATCCCTGTAAGAGGAGCATGGATTACACCGGATATAAGCCCTCCCATGGCAACCAGGGAAAAGTTCTGCTCATTCAGATTTGCTCCAAAATAATTCATCAATTTCCCGAAAAACAAACCGGCACTTGCACCAATAAATAGAGAAGGAGCAAAAACCCCTCCAATTCCACCTGCCCCAAAGGTTGCAGAAGTAGCAATAACCTTAAAAATGATAACGAGAAGGAGTAGTCCCAGCACCCAAAAAATTTGGTGCTCCTGTCCTAAAAATATACTATTCTCAAATAAGTAATCAATATTCCCGTTTAATGCACTATTCGTTGATTCATAACCTTCTCCGTAAAGAGAAGGGAATAAAAAGATCAATGCTCCCAGTACTATACCTCCCAAAAATAAACGTATCTGCCATTTCTTAATTTTCTCAAAGATACTGGCAACTTTTATATACATCTTTATGAAATACAGGGAAGCCAGGCCTGTGAATACTCCCAGCAAAATGAAATAGGGTAATTCAGATAAATTGTAAGATTCAATATTGCTGAATGAATATAATGTACTTTGTCCCAGGAATAAATAAGAGGTAATTGCACCTGTAACCGATGAAATTAATAGTGGAATAATGGTGGTCATGGTAAGGTTGATCATAATCACCTCGAGGGCAAATACTACGGCGGCAATTGGGGCCTTGAAAATAGCCGCCATGGCACCGGCAGAAGCACAACCTAACATCAAAACCACCTGGCGATAATTCAGTCCAAATAACCTTGCAAGGTTTGACCCCATGGCGGCACCGGTTGCCAATGTGGGACCCTCCAAACCGACTGAACCACCAAAACCAACGGTAATTGAACTCGCAATTACCGATGAAAATATATTGTGGGGAAGAATTTTTCCGTTCCTTTTAGATATAGAATATAAAACCGTGGGAATACCATGATCTACCTTCTTTCTTAAGATGTATTTTACAAATACTGCAACAAGCATCAAACCCAGAAGAGGTAAACCAAGATAAAAATAAAAACTACCTGTATGAATAAGTTGACTGTCAAGGCTGGTCTTGATCAAATGAACCAAATTTTTTATGGTTACTGCACCAAGTCCGGCAAGCAACCCTACAAAAGCACTCAAAACCATAATAAATTGACGATCTGTTACATATTTGATCCGCCATTTATAAAGCTTAAGTAGAACTCTTTTAAATTTCATAAGAAACAAAGATAACATCATGTTCTTTACTTTTTCTAAATATTTATGCTAAAATCATTCAACTACCACCTGCCAGCATGAATCAAATCATTACTGCAAGTAGTTTTGAAATTATTATCAACACAAGGGCAGTAGCACCCCCACCCCTGCATACTGTTTATCAGGCACTTGAAAAGCTTCTGCGATTCATTTACTCTATGAACTAACTAATAGTGGTCTGACGAGTATAAATGACCCGCCATTTTTGAAAGAGGAGTACAGCATTCTGATTGAGCTTGGTTTTGTGCGCTTAATTTATAATTTTGAGGCACACAAGTACAATTCTCTTATATGGATTCAATTCAATCAAAAGTTTGTGAGTTATTTGGCATCAGATACCCTATAATCCAGGGCGGAATGATTTGGTGTTCGGGTTGGGAACTTGCTTCTGCAGTGAGTAATTCAGGGGGTCTGGGCATTATCGGCTCCGGATCTATGAAACCAGAAATACTTGAGATGCATATACGAAAAACCAGAAATGCCACTAATCATCCATTTGCCGTAAATGTTCCTCTCATCTACCCTTATGCAAAAGAGATAATGGAAATTATTGCACGTGAACAGGTAAAAATTGTATTTACCTCAGCCGGCAATCCAAAAATATGGACTCCATATCTCCAGGAAAAAGACATAAAAGTGGTGCATGTTGTAGCCAGCAGTAAATTTGCCATAAAATGTGAAGAGGCTGGTGTTGATGCAGTTGTTGCTGAAGGATTCGAAGCCGGCGGGCATAATGGCAGGGAAGAAACCACCACATTTACCTTGATTCCTGAAGTAAGAAAGGCTGTTTCAATCCCTCTGATTGCAGCCGGGGGCATTGCTACAGGAAGAGGATTACTGGCTGCAATGGTGCTGGGAGCTGATGCCGTACAACTGGGTTCTGTTTTTGCAGCATCCAGAGAATCATCCGCTCATATTTCCTTCAAGAAAAAAATCCTGGAATCAATGGAGGGAGAAACCATGCTGGCAATTAAGAAACTCATCCCCGTGCGATTGCTTAAAAATGAGTTCTTCCATCAGATAGAAAATGCAATAGATATTGGTTCCGGCCGTGAAGAACTTCAGGATATTCTTGGTAAGGGAAGAGCAAAAAAGGGTATGTTTGAGGGAGATCTTGTGGAAGGAGAACTTGAAATTGGTCAGGTTTCATCTATGATCAAAGAAATCCTTCCGGCGAAAGAAATAATAAGAACCATTGTGCAGGAATTTAATCTTGCAAAAACGCAGATCATCTGAAACTCCAGTAACCTGAATTAGATATAAGAAAAAAGACTATATGATTGAATTTGATAAATTTACACTCAACAACGGACTCAGGGTATTGGTTCATAAGGACAGTTCCTCTCCCATCGTAGCAATGAACATCCTCTACGATGTTGGAGCCAGGGATGAAGATCCAGAAAGAACAGGTTTTGCCCACCTCTTTGAACACCTTATGTTTGGAGGCTCAAAAAACATTCCTGTTTATGATGAGCCCCTTCAGAAAGTTGGAGGAGAAAATAATGCATTCACAAACAACGACATTACCAATTACTACCTTACCCTCCCGGCAAACAATCTGGAAACGGGTTTCTGGCTTGAATCAGACAGAATGATGGCCCTGGACTTTTCTCAAAAAAGCCTGGATATTCAAAAAAATGTAGTTATTGAGGAGTATAAACAAAGATATCTGAATCAACCCTATGGAGATGTTTCTCTGTTGCTTCGTCCTCTTTCATATAAAGTGCACCCTTACCGCTGGCCTACTATTGGTGAAAGTATTGACCACATCAAAAATGCTACACTTAATGATGTAAAATCCTTTTTCTATTCACATTATGCCCCAAATAATGCAATATTGAGCATTTCAGGAAATGTAGAAACAGAACAGATTTATAAACTCACTGAAAAATGGTTCGGAGCTATTGAAAAAAGAGACATAGCAGTCAGGAAGCTGGATAAAGAACCAAAACAAACCGGAGCCAGGGAACTTACTGAGAAAAGAGACGTGCCTTCAAATGCTATTTATATGGCATTTCATATGTGCGACCGGAAAAGTGAGTTATACCATGCTACTGACTTATTATCCGATATCCTATCAAACGGACTTTCCTCCAGGCTATACCAGAGCCTGGTAAAAGAAAAAAGATTGTTTAGCAATATCAATGGCTATATCTCCGGAAGCATAGACCCCGGACAGTTTATTATATCTGGGAACTTGATGAATGGGATAAGTGTAGATGAAGCCATAAAAGCTACTAATTATCAACTTGAAAAATTAAAACTGAAGGAAATTCCGGATGAAGAACTGGTAAAAGTCAAGAATAAACTTGAGTCAAGCCTGGTTTTTTCAGAGATCTCAATATTGAATAAAGCTATGAATCTGGGATATTATGAGTTACTTGGAAATGCACAGCTTGCCAATATGGAAATTGATAAATACCGAAAAGTTACTCCCGGTAAAATGCAAACTATTGCACAGGAATTATTTGACAGCCAAAATAGTTCTACCCTTTATTACCTTTCAAAAAATCAGAATTAGAAGCTTCAAAATATGCAGCAGCCAAACCGAAAAAAAGAACCTTCATTCAGAGATATTGAAAAGTTCAGTCTCCCAAAAGCTGAAAAGTTCAAACTTGACAATGGTGTACAGGTGTATGCCTTAAGTTCCGGAACCCAGGACATAATCAGAATTGAGTTTATCTTCAAGGCAGGCAAATGGTATGAAAAGTCCAATTTAACAGCATCAGTCACCAATGCCATGCTTAATGAGGGTACTCCAAATCATTCTTCTGTACAACTAGCCGGCAAATTTGATTACTATGGATCTTATATTCATTTGTATTCAGAGGCAGACAGGGCAGGACTGGTACTGTTCACGCTTTCGAAATATGTTTTGGAATCACTCATTCTTGTAGAGGATATTCTAAAGAACAGTATTTTCCCTGAAAAGGAAATTGATATTTTTCTGCAAAGAAGCAAGCAATCATTCCTGGTAAACCGGTCAAAAGTTTCATTCCTTGCCAGGGAGCGTTTCTTAAGTGCCTTGTTTGGATCATCCCATCCTTATGGCAGACCCATCAAGCTGAAAGATTTTGATGAACTGAACAGACAGGAGCTTGTGAATCATTTTCTGAAATTCTACCAGGGTTCAAACACAACAATTTTAGTGTCTGGAAAATGGAGTTTCAGCCTCAGGGACACACTTAACGGGTTCTTTGGAGCAGATGACCGGACAGGGGAAAAATCAGGAGCAATTTCAATAGGCAAAGAAAAAGGCCTCAATCTTCAAGCTGTTTTCAAGAAAAATATCAATCATGAAAAAAGACTGATTGTGGAAAAAAAAGATGCTGTACAATCTGCCATCAAAATTGGAAAAACAGCCATTAGCAGGACACACAATGATTATTTTGGATTGAGAATCCTGGTTACTGTTCTGGGTGGATATTTTGGCTCCCGCCTTATGAAAAATATCAGGGAGGATAAAGGCTACACCTATGGTATTTCAGCACAACTCATCTCCATGGAAAAGGAGGGGTATATATCTATTTCTTCGGAAGTGGGTACAAATGTATGCAAGAAAGCAATTGAGGAGGTTTATAAGGAAATTGAAAGGCTTAGCCTGGAACAGGTAAGTGAAGAAGAACTTACTCTGGTTCGGAATTATATGCTGGGTAATTGGCTCAGGATGTTTGATGGACCACTGGCTATTGCTAATAGTTACAGGGTATTGATTGACAATGAACTTGAAGAAGATTATTTTGAAAAGGGCTTAAAGGAAATTCAAAATACTAAGCCGGAACAATTATCCGAACTTGCCAATCGTTATTTTAAAAAAGATTCGTTTATGGAAATCGTTGCAGGTGTCTATAAATAAGAATGCAATTTAGGATATATTATAGAGTCTCGTTATTGTGATAATCTAGAGGACTAAATTGTAATAAAAACAGTTAACTTCATTTTTGAATTCTTGTCCCATAGGGACAATATATTTATAGCAGTAAAATATAAAAAA
>JAUVKW010000060.1 GCA_030596025.1 Bacteroidota bacterium
TGTGATAACTTCTTTATGTGCTCTCAGATAATCAGAGACTCTACGTGAGCTCCAATCTATTTTTAATGCATCAATTATTTTTCTTGAGGTATAGATTCCATTTTTTAGGAATTCTATGATTCTGGCTTCCTCATCATTAAGATCTGGTTCTGACACAAGGTTTTGTTCAGCCATATTTAATTGTCCGAAGCTTATGACATTTCCTTCAAAGTCAACAGGAATAGCTCCTTTTTGAATTAAACTATTATTGGCATTTTTTTCTTTTAACTGAGGCTTTCTGACGAAAATTTTTCTTCCTTTTCTTAATCCATCAACAACGCCAGACCATGTACCACCTGTTTCACTTGATTCTGCTACATAAATTTCAGTTGCCAGGCCATAAATAACAGGGTTGCGTGCCATTGCTAAAGGCACACTCCATGGTGCTTTTGGATAGAATGTACTTAAAACCAAAACATCTCCTTCAATAATTTGACTATAGTATTTTTTGTAGCCTGATTTGAATGTTGTGATACCCTGGGGAAGGACAATAATGCTTTGCCCCTTATATTTCAAAGAAGAATCTAAAGCTTGTTTGTCAACCCCTTTAGCAAAACCACTTACAATTACTTTGTAATCTTCTGATGCTTTCCTTGCAATATTATCAGTAAATGCCAGGGATGTCTCATTAGCTTTCCTTGAACCAACGATTGCAATGGATTTTTCTTTCATTATGCCCATATTGCCTTTTGTGTAAATCAAGGGAGGAGCATGAGTTCTGCCCAGGTTCTTCTTTAGGATAGGTGAATAATCAGGCGAAGTAATAGGTAGAATATTATAACCCTGCTCAAGAAGATCTTCTACCATAAATGCATAATTAGATAACTCATTAACAGCATCCTGAAATAATGAGATTTCTTTTTCTTCTATTCCATAATTATCTTTCCATTGTTTTGCTTCAAGATGGAAGAAATCAATTATTGATTTTTTTTCTTCAAATAACCTGACAATTATCTCATTTTTCTTTTTGGTTCTCACTTTAGGCAAATGAGCCAAAGCAAGCCAATATGCTAATTCATTTTTCATAATTACTACTTCTTAAATGTCACCTCCAACTGTCCTGGCAATTACTAAAGGAGCAATTTTGCTGGCACCATTACGAGTTAACATTTTGCTAATTTCCTTAATTGTTGCGCCACTATCAAAAATATCATCAAAAAGAATAATCGATTTCCCAACTATTTCATCCGGCGCATTGTATCCAAACTTATTTGAAACATTGTCTGATTTCAATAATCCATTCTGAAAACTCTTTTGTGGCTGTGTGGTTCCAATTTTTTCAAGATTATGTGAGATCGGTATTCGCAATACCCTTGAAATCTTTTCAGCAAAGTTTTTAACCAAATCACCCGATTCTGTCGGTGGCACATAGACAATTAAATCAAAAGGCTCCTGACCATATTGCTTTCTATATGCTTTGAGTGTCAATTTTAGTAAAAAATCAGGGAAATCTCCACCATTCATATATTTACTTCTGTGAAGTGCAGCACCAACGTTTGATACACCATAATAACTCGCAGCAATCCCATTAACAACATTTGATACATTACTTTCAAGCTTCAGTTCAGGGAAATAACTTTCCCGGAAATCAGAAAGCATTTTCAATGACTCCGGTTCAGGGTTTGAAGTATACTTTTTAAGATTAGTGTTATCACAGTTTTCAACTTGTTCAGTGAATTTATCTCCAAGATAGTCGCACAAGAATAGCATCCTTGAATCAGACAGATTCACATATTCAAGCATTGCATCAAGTTCTTGTAATTTTAGCGTTCTCAATTCTTCAAAAGTCTTTGTATTCAACTCAGGAGCATTAAACTGGTACTCATATTTCTTAGATCTGCCATATATTACCTCTTTGATAATATCCTGATCTATAAGGTCTGCCTTTATTACCCTAACCTGGGTTTGTTTTAGGTTAGTTGCCTTCATTATCTGATGTAATCCCAGAGGTTCAAGTTTCAATTCGTCAATCACCTTGTAGTAGTTTCTTACATTCGGACGACCGCCATCAATAAATGATTTTGGAAGTTTATAATCTTCTTCTATTTCATTCTCATCTTTTGAAGAGTTGTAGAACAAAATTAGTTTAGTAGGCTTACCATCACGACCCGCCCTTCCAATTTCCTGATAATAATGGATTGGTGAAGCAGGAATTTGAGTATGAATAATAAAACGTATATCCGATTTATCGATTCCCATTCCTAATGCATTTGTTGAAATTACAGCCTTCCACCTGTTAGCCATCAAACCCGCTTCAATATCCTTGCGCGTCTCTCCATCAAGCCCCGCATTATATTCTGTACTATTTATTTTCAAGTACCCCAGCCAACGTGAATATATCTCAGTATTAACTCTCGTACCTGTATAAATTATTCCTGTCCCTTCGATATGTTTAAGGTTTTCAGCAAGCCAAATTAACTTTTCGTCTTCAGATTTCACATTTATAACATATAAGTTGAAGTTGTCACGAATAAGTCTCCCGCGAATAGTTGTTATATCATTGGAAATCTGTTTTTCAATATCAACCTGAACTCTTTTTGTGGCAGTTGCTGTTGTGGCTAAAACCGGCATATTCTCCGGAAGCAATTGAATTAGATTTATTATCCTTCTGAATGCCGGTCTGAAATCATGTCCCCAGACTGAAATTGTGTGAGCTTCATCGATAACAATCATTGACAGGTTCATCTGTCTTGTCGCCTGGATCCATTCCTGGTTTTCCTGTCTTTCAGGCGCTATATACAAGATCTTCAGCTTACTATCAATCGCATCTTTTATCGTTTGAGAATTTTCTTCAGGAGTCTGTTCTGAATTAATATACCTGGCACTGATTCCTCTTTCATTTAAACCTTTAACCTGGTCTCGCATTAGAGCAATAAGCGGTGAAAATATTATTGTTAATCCATCAAACTGGGTAGCAGGGAACTGGAAGCATAATGATTTGCCAAATCCTGTTTTCTCAATCATTAGAACTCTTTTCCCTATGAATAACATCTCAATTGCATCCCATTGTTCATCATAGAATCTGTCGAATCCAAATAATCTCTTAAGTTCTGTTTCTGCTTGTTGGCGATTCATATACTCCTGTCTTTGCTTAATAGGGACTAGGATTTATCGGAATAGTTTCAGGGAAATTGTCATTCAATATCTCCATCATCGCTCTTCTGTTTTGGTATTGTTCCCTGAAATATTTAATCAATGCTTTTACTTTTCCTTTACCACCTTTTATTTTCTCCATCTTTTTCATATAACCAACTATCTCATTGTAAATCTCCCTTCCGGTACTTTTTGCATATTCTTTAATACCTTCATCATATAAGCTTAATATTTCGGCAGGATATAATTTTTGAAGATGAATAGCATAATCATCAATTAAATTTATTCTTCCGGAGTTAATTTGCACCAGTTTCAAGAGCCTGGACAAATATTTTTCTTCAATAAAAATCTTTGCAAGTGCAGTTAGTTCATCATATCCTCCTCGTTGATCTTTTCCTTGCAGATGATTGATTATTTTATCGGATTTATTCTGCCATTCATCTTTTGAGTATGTAGATTTTAGTTTTCGATAGTATTTCATACTAAAATAATTATCGAAATACAGCTTTTCAGACCATTTACGTATTTCATTTTTGTTTTTTGCTTTTTCTGCAATTTCAAGAAGCTTATTATGCCATTTATCAACAATTCCCGAATGATGTTTCTTTTCGGCAATTGCAATTCCTTCATTGCACAATTCTCCGGCAAGGATAAGTTTCTTCTTAGAAATAGCCTGATTTATCAGTATTTCTCTGAAAGTAGTATAGTTTTTATTAGTTTCTATTAATGTCTGTGCTTCATTTTCTCTATTGGTCCATTGCAAATAATTAATCTTTTTTTCTATTAAACTAACAATCCGGTAATCGTAATTATCTTTCTTTTTTTCCACTTCAATTTGTAGATCAATGAAGTCAAAGAATTTTTTTTCCTGCTCATCTGTTGTAATCAACTGCGGAAGTAAGTGTAAAAATCCTGTATCAATGTCAAAATTGCGATTCTCTTCTTTAGGGTATTCAGAAATACAATAGTTAAACATCTCATCCTTCAATAATGGGGATGCCTTTTCAGCAATGATGGAAAAAATATCAAAAGCATTTTCAATTACCTCCATAAGGTAACCATCAGAATCCTCCATGTAATTATAAAAATCCGGGACTTCCTCTAATAATGCCTTAGTAATCGAGAGGGCTTCAGTAATATTCTTTTTTACAATAAAATCTTCAGATTTCCTGACAAGATCAAATAATGGATTAGTTAATGATTTTTCAGAGTAGTAATCAATAAATCCATCCAGTCCTATAGAAGCTTTTAAAATGTGTTGGATTATTGTATGGTACTTCTTGTCCGAATCTTCACTTAAGAGTTCTGCAAAATGAGCAATTAAAGCATTCCTTAAACCGTAATCTCTCTTAAATTGAGATACAATAAACTTTTGAAGATCCTCTTTGGAGGTCTTATTAAAAATCTCATTGAGCTTATTCTTCTTAGTGCCTTTTTTCTTTCCTGTTTTTTGTTTGGATTGTGATTTTTTCAATTCCATATTTTCTGCAATGGCATAGAAGGTTGCTATAACATGTTTACATATCGGACCATGATCATAAGGGCAATTACAATCCCATCCTTTAATTTGCGTTTTGTGGGTTCTTACTTCCACTGTATAGGTGTGAGTACCATAAACCTGTGCCATCCATAATCCTGAATCAACTTCATCCAGATTATCTACACATTCCTCCATGAAATAATTATTGCCTCTGTCAAGCAAATCAGAACTAATGTTTTTCTCGAAATCTTTTATTGTCATTTCTTTTGGGAAGTTATTGTATCCAAATTGTAAGCCAGGCAATTCTTCATTTTAAATATACTCAATACATCCTTAAAAAACTTAAACCAAATTTTGTTTATGTGAGGGATAATATATTTATCTGGTCAAATGAACTACCTCGCAGCAGAGCTATCGAGGTATCAAAATGGAACTATTTTTTTTTGATGCAAGCATCGGAGTATTAAACTCATTTATCCCGATACGCTCCGCTATCGGGATTCGTTCTACTTACAAATTCCAATTCACTTCGTTCTTAGAATCTGAGTATCACGAATAAAACCATTATGAATGCAGTGTACCTGCATTGAGGAAAATATTTTTTTTACTTTTCAAGGTAACTGCCTGAGCCATGCATTCAGAAATACATCCTGAATAATATAAGAGTCTGTTTCCCTGACAACCAGTTCCTTAATCATGAGGACGTCCAGTGCTGATTTTACAGAACTGGGACTCTTTAATCCATGTTTGGCAATGAAATTACCAGCCAATGGCTGAGTTAAATTTTCTTCCAGCGCTATGGCAACTAACAGGCTATATTGATTCCTGGTCAAGAGATTTCTGTAATTGTAGAAAACAAACTCCCGCTCCCTCAATATCTCCAACCACAACGAATCTATTGTTTTTATAGTAATTCTGCCAGAACTAAAACTGAACAAACGATTACATAGATACTGTACATAAAAGGTGTGATTTCGTGACAGGCTCAATATCTTATCCAGCAGATTATCCTCCAGTATTTTGCCAGCCATTTGAAAGTGTCGATAGATGAAACGCTTGTACTTATCAGGACTTATTGGTGCAAGATGAAGCATATCGGTACTTTGATAAAACGGACGATTATGTTGTCCGAATATTGATGACAAAAGATGCTTGTGGCTACCAGAAAAAATCCATGTAGCATTATTAAGTGACTGTATCTTGCTCCGCAAGAGTGCTTCCACATTTTTCTCAGGGTAATTAACAATCTGCTGAAATTCATCCAGAGCTATTAACAGATTCATTTTCTGGTTTCCAAGGACATTAAATATCTCGTCTAAAGTATGATTCATTTCTTCTTCAGACCTAAAATCAAAACTTAACAATGGCTGACCAGTTAAACCATCGTATTTAATTACGGGTCTGACAGATTTAAAAATGCCTCCCACTTTTTTAATAAAACTCCCCTTACCAGCTGATAGTTCTTTGGTTAGTATTGAACCAAGTGCCTGTACAAAGCCGTTTAGATCAACTGTTGGCATGATATCCAGGTAATGAGCAGACACAGATTTTTCAGATCTCACCTTATAAAATACATGATGAATTAAACCTGTTTTCCCCATTCTTCGCAGAGATGTCAAAGTGACATTTCTTTTTGATTTACATGCTTCCAGCAAGCTTTCTGTTTCATCCTCCCTGTCGCAAAAGTATTTGGGTGAATAGTAAGCACTTATTATAAATGGATTAGATGGTTTCATGTTAATTGTCATTACGTTTTTTTCGTAACGTTATTTTCGTAATGCAATTTACGCAATTTATTTTTAATACTAAAATAACTACCTTTAAAACAAATCGTTCCAAAAAATCTTTAGAATGCCACGCAATAAAGAAGCCCTTATCCGGTACCGGGTAATCAACCGCTGCCTCATTGGAGGAAAGATAGTATCAAAAGAAAAACTCATGCAGGCTTGTGAAGACGCACTAGATATTCATCCCCTGGGGGAAAGAACACTGGATGGAGACATTCATGATATGCGCTATGACAACAGACTTGCATATAATGCACCTATAAAATTTGACCGGCAGAAAGGCGGTTATTTTTATGAGGATCCTGATTTCTCCATAGACAAAATCCCATTGAACGAGGAGGAGATGGAAAGCCTGGCTTTTGCTTCCACAATACTCGACCAGTTCAAGTACCTGGATATCTTTTCGGGTTTTACCGGAACGGTGCAAAAGATTATTGATGCGGTAAATATTCGCCGTATGAAAACAGAAGCACCTGATTACGACTTCATTGATTTTGAGAAAGTGCCATATATTAAAGGAAGTCAGTTCCTCCAAAAACTAATTGAAGCTATTCGTGGTAATACTGTAATTCTACTACGTTACCAGCCTTTTTATGAAGACAAACCATACCTGGTACATCTTCACCCCTATCTCTTGAAAGAATACAGGAACCGCTGGTATGTAATTGGTCTGAATGAAGAAGTAAAAGAAATAAGAACATACGGACTCGATAGAATTCAGCTGATTGAATATACTGATATGAAATACATTCCGAAAGATTTCGGAGCTTCTGAATATTTTAAAAACACCGTTGGAGTGATCTCTCCTCCGGGTGTGCCTCCGGAAATTTATCTGGAGGTCCTGAAGCCCCAGGCTTCATACCTTATCACTAAACCATTGCACGAGAGCCAGCAAGTGGTGGAAGAGAATGATGAAAAAGTAATCTTCAGGTTAAAAGTACATCCTACCTATGAATTTAAGGTGCTGATACTGGGATTGGGGAATGATGCTAAAATACTCAAACCAAAAAGCCTGAAAGATGATATTGCCAGGACACTGAGGCTGGCATTGAGGGAGTATAGTGAAAGATGAAAGATTGGATTATTGGATTATTGGATTATTGGAAAAATAAAGATAAAAGATTAAAGGAAAAAGATAATAGTGGAATAGACAGAATAAGAAGGTTAAAACCAGTCGAAAGTCAAAAGTCGAAAGGTCAAAAGAGTAAAGAAAAAAAAGAAGCCACTAATGCACGGATAAAAGACGAATACACGAATGACCCGAAAATCTTCCGGCAAAACCAGATTAGATTTTAGAGAGAAGATTGGAATGGAAAAATAAAGATAAAAGAATAAAAATAAATGAGCTATTACGCAAAGAAAACGCAGAGAACCGCAGAGAAAAGGAAGAAAGCCACTAACCTGTAGCTCACAGCCTGTCCCGAACTTTATTCGGGAAGCAGCTTTTTAGGGATGGCCCTTTGGGTGCGAAGTAATGCACGGATAGAAGACGAATGTACGAAGAAGACCTATAAAGCACAATGCTAAAATTATGCAGATTGCAAAGTTACTCGCTATGCTCGTGAGGGATTACTTCGTTCCCACAGGCCACCGCAAAAACCCACTCGTTAGATTTACTTCGCTCACAGGCTCGCTCACCGTTCATTTCATTCGCAATGACCAGGGCTTGTTTAAGAGGGAAAGACAATTTAGGTTGCTTCCTGCGCATTTCAGGTAGTAGACATTGAACCCAAAACATTTTTAAACCCGGAACTGTCTTGAACTCTTGAATCTTTATTTCTCCACCTGCAGGTTATGCAGTTTGTAATAGTAGCCCTTTTTGGTCAGTAGTTCTTCGTGTTTTCCACTTTCCACAACTTTGCCTTCGTGAATCACACAAATCATGTCTGCATTTTTAATGGTAGATAATCGGTGGGCAATAACCAGGGTAGTGCGGTTCTCCTTTAATTTCTCAATGGCATCCTGAACGAGTCTCTCAGATTCGGTATCAAGGCTCGAGGTAGCTTCATCAAAAATCAGTATTGGAGGATCCTTAAGCAATGCCCGTGCGATGCTTAATCTTTGCCTCTGCCCTCCCGAAAGTTTTCCTCCACGCTCCCCGATGTTAGACTCATACCCATCAGGTGTTTCCATTATAAAATCATGTGCATTGGCCGCTTTGGCTGCATTGATCACTGCATCTCTTCGCGAGCCATTTACACCAAAAGCAATGTTGTTATAAAATGAATCATTAAATAAAATGGGCTCCTGATTTACTATACCCATCAGATTCCTGAGATCCTTAATTTTATATTGCTTTACAGAGATTCCATCCAGTAAGACCTCTCCTCCCTGTGGATCAATAAAACGAGGAACCAGGTCGGCAAGAGTTGATTTCCCGCCACCTGACTGACCTACCAGGGCTATGGTCTGACCTCGCTTCACAGTTAGATTTATCTTCTTAAGCACAGGTTCTGTATTATAACTGAAGTCAACATCTCTGAATACAATAGAATCATTAAAATCAGAAATCGAAACCGGATTATCCACATCTTTAATGGTTTCTTCGGCGTTAAGAATATAATTGATACGATCCATTGAAGCCATGCCCTTTTGAATATTAAAATAAGCGGTAGAAATATTCTTAGCCGGAACAATTAACTGGGAGAATATTATAATATAGGCTATGAATAACTCCGAAGAGAGTCCGGAATCACCACTTAAAACAAGGTTTCCACCATAAAACATAAGCACCATCATCACCGTGGTAGAAAGAAATTCACTCAGGGGGCCTGCAAGGTAGCGACGGCGATGTACTGTTTTTTGCAGGCGGGCAAAAGTATTGTTGGTCTGCCCAAAAACACCCTCGAAATGCTCTTCCGCATTAAAAGCTTTTATTATCCTCAAGCCTGAAAGAGTTTCCTCAATCACCGAAATTAATATCCCCATTTTTTTCCGGCCTTTAAATGCAGTAGTTTTTAATTTCTTCCCAATTCTCCCAATCAAAACACCACTGATGGGCAACATTATTAATGCCAGAAGTGTAAGTTTTACGTTAATCACAAACATGGAAGTCAGGAAAATAAGTATAGTTATAGGATCACGGAATAGCATTTCAAGTGAACTCATAATAGATACCTCAACCTCCTTCACATCCGTAGATATCCTGGAAATCACGTCTCCTTTACGGGCATCAGTATAATAAGAAAGTGGCAGCCTCAATATCTTTCTGTAGATATCATTCCGGATATCCTTTTCCACCCCTGTCCGAACCGGCGCAAGAAAATGGTTTGCAAGATACCGGAAACTGGCTTTCAGGAAGGTTACAAAAATGACTCCAATACTAACATACATCAGTGCTTCTCCCTTACCATGATTGGTAATTAAATAACTGATCAGGTAATTCAGGTTATTTCCTAATGAGTCTTTGGTCATCTCAAGCGGAACTTTTTCCAGTACCAGGCTTTGCGTATCAAAAAGAATCCGGAGAAAAGGCACAGTCATGGTAAATGAGAACAATGCAAAGAGGGCTGATAAAACATTGAATATCACATTCAGCGATGCCCTGAACCAATAGGGAACAATGTATTTCAATACTTTAAAGAATTCTCTCATCCTTTATTTATAGAAGTTATATGATTTCAAAATCATTGTCTCAAAATCTATCTCTGACTCCTGTATAATTAGCAGGTGTAATTTTAAGAATTTCTTTTTTTATTTCCCGGGGAATATCCAGGTCGTTTACAAAATCACGAATAGACCCTTCTGATATAACTACATTTTTCCTGGTAAGATCACGCAGTTTTTCATAAGGATTTGGGTAGCCTTCTCTTCGCAGAATTGTTTGAATTGCCTCTGCAACCACATTCCAGTTCCCCTCCAGATCCTTTTTCAAACCATCTTCATTCAGAATCAATTTATTCAGGCCCTTAAGGCTCGACTTTATACCAAGCAACATATGAGCCACCGGCAGACCAATATTTCGTAATACCGTGGAATCTGTAAGATCTCTCTGAAGCTTGGAAACAGGAAGCTTTGAAGAGAGAAATTCAAAAATAGCTATAGCAAAACCCAGGTTTCCCTCAGAATTCTCAAAATCTATTGGATTTACCTTATGGGGCATGGCTGATGAACCTACTTCTCCCTCACGTATCTTCTGTTTAAAGTAATCCATGGAAATATAGGTCCATAAATCCCGGTTCAAATCTATGAGTATGGTGCAGATTCTTTTTAAATTATCAAAAGAAGCAGCAAGAAAATCATAATGTTCAATTTGTGTGGTGGTGCGGGAACGCTTAAGATCCAGTCTCTTTGACAAAAACCCATCTCCAAAATCCGGCCAGTCGATATTTGGATAAGCAACATGGTGTGCATTAAAATTTCCGGTAGCACCACCAAATTTACCGGTCCTGGGTATGGCACTGAAGCTTTCAATCTGTAGCTCCAGTCTCTCCACAAAAACGCCAAGCTCTTTCCCGAGCCTGGTTGGGGAGGCAGGCTGACCATGTGTTCTTGCAAGCATAGTTACCTCTCCCCATTCCGAAGAAAGATCTGTGAGCTTTGCCACAAGCTTTTCCATATTTGGGAAAAGAATTTCGTCAAGTGCATCATAAAAAAGCCTGGGAACAGCAGTATTATTAATATCCTGTGATGTCAATCCAAAATGAATAAACTCTTTATATTCTGCTAATCCTAAAACCTCAAATTCTTCCTTAAGAAAATACTCAACCGCTTTAACATCATGATTGGTAACTTCTTCTATTTCCTTCATTCTCAAGGCCGATTTCTCATTAAAATTCCGGTATAGATCTCTGAGCCTTTCATAATTCTCAACTGGAACAGCTGATAATTGAGGGAGTGGAATCTGACAAAGGGCAATAAAATATTCAACCTCCACCCTTAGCCGATAACGAAACAAAGAAGCTTCGGAAAAATAGGCAGAAAGCTCCCTGAGCTTATCCTTATACCTCCCATCAACAGGCGATATTGCATGTAAATAAGCAGAATTCATAAACCTTATTTAAATAAGAATAACAAAGATATGCATATTTAGTGGCAAAATATAATAATTTAGTATGCTCAAAAAATCAAATTTAATCTATTCCCGTTTCGGTAAATAATGGACACAAAATATCGAATTTCAGCTGTTTCATACCTGAACACCATGCCATTTTTGTATGGTTTACGTAATCACAAAGTTATGGATCAGATAGAACTTACTCTGGATCACCCCGCCAGGTGTGCAGAAAAACTTCTGAACAATGAAGCTGATATAGGCCTGGTTCCCGTTGCTGTGTTACCAGAAATGAACAATCCTGAGATTATTTCTAAATATTGTCTTGGAGCCAGGGGACCAGTACATTCGGTGATTCATTACAGCAATGTGTCACTCCACGACATAAAAAGCATAAATCTGGATTACCAATCGCGAACCTCGGTGAATCTGGCCAGGATACTGGCTGCAAGGTATTGGAAAATCAATCCAACCTGGACTCCTGCAGCTCATGGGTTTGAGAATAATTCTCTCAACCGAAACGAAGCATGCCTCATTATAGGGGACAGATCCTTTGCGATGAAAAAAAAGTACCCCTACATTTGGGACCTCTCTGAAGAATGGTGGAACTTTACAGGTTTGCCATTCGTATTTGCCACCTGGACAGCAAATAAAAAAATTGATAAAGAGTTTCTTAAATCTTTTAATAATGCCCTCGGATACGGCGTTACACACATCCGTGAGGCGGTGGATAAAGCACCGAAAAGTTCAGCCCTTAGCCGGGAAGAATTATTTCATTACTTAAGTAAAGATATGAGCTACCCCCTGGATGATGAGAAAAAAGAGGGGCTAAATCATTTTCTTAAAGAGCTAAAGAATTTGAACATAACTTGAAATTCCATAAATTTAACCCGAATTACTGACAGCATAGAGCTTTCATAGTTTATACTTCCAACTCTTAAAATGAACCAATAATGTCAAGATATTTCCTAACAATTTTCAGTGTCCTTGCTATACTTACATTACAATCTCCTGCCTTTGGACAAGCAGACAGCAGCAATCAAAAAACCCTTGTATATAAATTTGACATCAAAGAGGAAATTGCAAAACCGGTATGGCGAAGTACCAAGGAAAGCTTTGAGGAAGCGAATATACTGGGTGCTAAGCTAATAATCATCCACATGAACACATATGGAGGGCAGGTTGTTTTTGCCGACTCCATCCGCACCAAAATTCTAAACTCAAAAACACCGGTATATGTGTTTATAGATAATAATGCTGCCTCAGCCGGAGCCTTGATTTCGATTGCCTGTGACAGGATTTATATGAGACCCGGATCCAACATGGGTGCTGCCACCGTTGTAAATCAATCAGGCGAACAGGTCCCAGATAAATATCAGTCATTTATGAGATCTACCATGAGAGCAACAGCCGAAGCACATGGGAAAGATACAAGCATCGTGAATGGAGACACCCTGATTAGCTGGTATCGTGACCCTTCTATTGCGGAAGCCATGGTTGATCCATCCATCTATGTTAAAAATGTAAGTGATACAGGGAAGGTCCTTACCCTTACTGCAGATGAGGCAATGAGAGTTGGTTTTTGTGAGGGGCAGGCTGAAAGTATTAGTGAAGTTCTGGAAATGGCAGGGGTTGAAAACTATGAACTCCGGCAGTACCAACCTACAACCCTCGATAAGATCATTCTCTTTTTAATAAGTCCGATAATATCCGGACTTCTGATAATGGTTATTGTTGGTGGAATTTATTATGAGTTACAATCCCCGGGCATTGGATTTCCTATTGCGGCAGCGGCATTTGCGGCAATTCTATATTTCGCCCCCCTCTATCTTGAAGGTCTTGCCGAAAACTGGGAATTGCTTCTTTTCATTGTTGGCCTTATATTAATTGCCGTAGAAATATTTGCCATCCCAGGCTTCGGTATAGCCGGGATACTGGGAATCATTTTTATGATGACAGGACTTACCCTGAGCCTTATTGATAATATAGTATTTGAAATTGATTCAGTATTGGCAATAGAATCCCTGGTCAAGGCGCTTTTTGTTGTGCTACTGTCTGTTTTTTTATCAATAACCATTTCTCTGATTGCTTCAAAAGGGATTTTTGGTTCAAGGAAGTTGAAATTTGCCCTCTATTCAACACAAGATAAAACCGAGGGATATGTTGGGGTTGATGCAGCAAGACAAAATGAAAATGTAGGAAAAACAGGATTGGCTGTAACGATATTACGACCGGCAGGAAAGGTGGAAATTGATGGAAATATATACGATGCCATGTCGCAAATTGGATATATCTCGAAAGGGGATAAAATAAAAGTTGTTCGTCATGAAGCAGGGCAGGTGTATGTGGTTAAAGAAGGCTGAGGAAAGAAAAGATTAAAGAGTAAAGTATAAAGATTAAAGTGGGAAGAGAAAAGAATGGAATGTTTAAAGCAGAAATGAGAGGTGAGTAATGAGTGAAAGAAGCACAGAGCGCAGGGCGGAGGGCACAGGGCACAGAGCACAGAGCAGAGCACAGAGCACAGAGAGGGCGCAGGGCACAGAGCAAAGGGCACAGAGCACAGAGAGAGCGCAGGGCAGAGGGCAGAGGGCAAAGGGCGCAGGGCACAGAGCAAAGAAAGAATAAAGCAGAAATCTAAGATATAAGAATCTGTTACGCAAAAAGGCGCGAAGAAAACGCAGAACACTGAACCCCAAACAGTCTTAAACTCTTGAACCCGGAACAAGTGTGTGAAGTAACAATAGGCAAACCAGCACCCACCATCAAGTACCAGGCAACTAAAACAATGGAAGGATATAGCATCAGAGATTACAGGCAGGAAGATTATCCCAGGGTTTTATCGATCTGGGAAAGTACCGGTATGGCGGAAAAAGAAAGAGATGATGATGAGCATGTTATTGAACGTAGTCTGAAGATGGGAGGCAAATTCCTGGTTTTAGAAAAGAAATCAGGAGGCGAAATCATAGGGACATCCTGGATGACTTATAACGGACGCAGGATCTACCTGCATCATTTCGTGATCAAACCTGAATTCCAGGGCAAGGGCCTGGGATATTTTTTGGGACTTGCATCTATTAAATTTGCTCAGGAAAAAAAATGCCAGGTCAAGCTGGAGGTTCTTAAATCAAATCTGGCCGCGGTTAAACTCTACAGGAAACTGGGATTTGATTATCTCGGTGACTGCCATGTACTCATCATGAGAGATCCTGATTTTAAAAAGTAAATGATTATCTTTGTAGTCCTCTTCAT
Source organism: Bacteroidota bacterium (assembly GCA_030596025.1). Classification (GTDB taxonomy): domain Bacteria; phylum Bacteroidota; class Bacteroidia; order Bacteroidales; family VadinHA17; genus JAYEGO01. Next base: position 14,642 of record JAUVKW010000060.1, read on the forward strand.
ATTAATTAAAAACACTAAGATATGTCAAGAACAATCACATTCAATGAGTTACGCAAAATTAAGGATGAATTACCGAATGGCAGCATGCACAGAATTGCAGAAAAATTAGACATGAATGTGGAAACTGTAAGAAACTATTTTGGAGGAGCAAATTACAACAAAGGTGAGAGTATAGGAATTCATATGGAACAAGGTCCCGACGGTGGGATAGTAACTCTTGATGACACAACCATTCTTGATCTGGCAATTGAGATCAAAGAAAAAAAGTAAAGTATTTCAAAACGGGAAATTGAAACAAGCAAGGAAGATTCTTCTTTGCTTTTTTTTTGACTATGAGCCTCATTTTAGAACACTATATTTCTGAAGCTGAGAAAAAATGGCTGAGCAGGCTTTATGAATTTATTAAGTCTGGTTTTGCTACATGCTGGCTGCCATCTCATGATGAAACACATTGTCTTCGAACCTGGATTTTTGCTAAAAAAATATTCTACGCCATAGATCACCTAAACATTCCAATTCCCTACTCAGATATTGAAAATGCATTTATCGCAATCTTTTTTCACGACCTCGGAATGGCTGAAAGTCTTCATACTGAACATGGACAAATCAGCAAAAATCATTGTAAGGAGTATTTCCGTAAAAACTCCGGATTAAAACCGAAAGGCCTTAATGATATCTTAAATGCAATTGAGGTCCACGATGATAAATCTTATAATAGCGTGCAGAATGATATCTCACCTACCTCTGCTAAAAGCATACTTCCTGTGGCAGATGATCTGGATGCATTAGGGTACACCGGGATATTCAGATACTGGGAAATATACACCCTGAGGAAGATCCCAGAGAATGAAATTTCACAAAAGGTACTTGCAAATCTCGAATCCCGGTATTCTAACTTTCTCGTGCGCTTTAGCTTCCTGGATTCTCTACTAACGGAACAGCAGTATAGATATAAAATTATTAAAGATTTTTATACCGAAAAAAGTAAAACCCTGATAAAGTCAGACAAGGCCAGCAATTCTCAAAAAACCCAAACTATTTTAGAGTATTTTTATAAGATAGTAAGGAAAGATGGGCAAAATCCTGATGAAATTTTTTCCATTATTAATCCAGGCTGCAAGGATAAGGTAATAAACAATTTTTTTCGCAATTTTACTGAAGAATGGAGGCTTGGAGCAGAATTGTTGCGACCTCCCATTATTTAAAAAAAATATGAAAATTCAAAATATGAAAATTCTATTTCAACTTTCTCTCATAGGTATTATATTGTTTTCTGGCTCCATCATGGGCTATGGTCAGGTTAATCTTCGCTATTTGGAGAATGAAACTTTAAAGTATGAGGAGGTAATTACCGCCTACCAATACCTGGCTGAAAAATACGAAAAGGCCAGTTTGTTTGAGATTGGAAAAACCGACATTGGAAAGCCCCTGCATTTATTCGTTATGACTCAGGACAGGGATTTTGAAAGTATTTTGAACGGAAAAACCGATAAATGTGTAGTTTTCATCAACAATGGGATCCATCCCGGAGAACCTCCCGGAATTGATGCAAGCATTCAGTTCTCCATGGATATTCTTTCAGGTCATAATAAAATGGATAAACTGCTGGATAATACGGCACTCTGTATTATCCCGGTATATAGTGTTGGAGGAGCACTGAACAGGAGTCCCTATCATCGATCGAACCAGGAAACTCCCCCGGAATCAGGATTCCGGGGAAATGGAAAAAATCTTGACCTGAACAGGGACTTTATAAAAATGGATAGTAAAAATGCACATTCCCTTATCCGGGCCTTTCAAAAAATCAATCCACATATTTTTCTCGATACACATACAACCAATGGTTCTGATCATCAATATGCCATAACCCTGATTCCTACCATATACCAGAAACTTCCCGGACCCATGTCAGGATATTTTGATGAAATTATGCTTCCTGCGCTTTATGGCAGAATGAAGGAAACCGGTTATGAAATGACGCCCTATGTAAATTGGGTACACCGGGATCCATCTCAGGGGATAGCTTCTTATTTTGACGCTCCCAGGGTATCAACCGGTTTTGCTTCCTTATTCAACTGTTATGCCTTCATGACGGAAAATCATGTATATAAGGAATTCAAACAGCTTGTGCAATCTGTATATAATTTCATGTTTGCACTTACCGAATATGCAAATGTGCATCATAAAGAAATAATCAGTACCCGAAAACAGGCTAATGAATTTACCAGTGGCATGAGTCATTTTACTTCAAAATGGGAATCTGATACCACTAAATATGAAACTATTATTTTTAAAGGCTACGAGGCAGGAAAAAAAGAAAGTCCCATCAGCGGTTTGCAGGTTTTTTCTTATGACCGGGATAAACCCTATGAAAAAGAGATTCCCTTTTATAAATATTTTTTATCCGGGGAAGCAATATCAAAACCATATGCTTATGTTATTCCCCAGGCATGGGAAAGGGCAATCCACAGCCTTGAGATCAATGGTGTTGAAATGAACCAAATCTCAAAAGACACTATTATAGAAGTTGAAGCTTATTATATCACCGGACTTAGCTTTTCAAAGCAACCCTCCAATGGCCATTTCCGTAACAGAGATATACAGGTGAGAAAAGAAACACAGAGCATTCAGTTTTATAAAGGTGACTATACAATTGTAATGAATCAGCGCAGGAACAGGTTCATCATGGAAGTGATTGAACCCACCACAATAGATTCTTATCTAAGTTGGAACTTCTTTGATCCGGTTTTTGACAGAAGGGAATATTTTTCAAGTCTTGGTTTTGAAAAAAATGCTTTGAAGTATCTGGATGAAAATCCGGCTTTTAAACAGGAATTTGAAAAAAGAAAAGCAGAAGATAATGCTTTTGCGGAGAACCATTATGCACAAATGCG
>JAUVKW010000124.1 GCA_030596025.1 Bacteroidota bacterium
TTTTGCAAATTGTGCCGGTTACCACGGAGAGGCCTGTTCTCTTTTTGCCGGACCCTATACTGTTACCCACCATAAGTCTACCTTACTTATTGCCGGAATGTTTTCTTTTATGAATGCAGGAAGTGGTTCAAATCAAAGTAATCATATGTATAAACTCGGACCAATACATCAGGGTATTGTTGAGCGGGGAGCAAAAACAACCAGCAATTCCTATCTTTTATGGCCTGCAAAGGTTGGTCCGTTTACGCTGGTAATGGGAAGGCATTATAAAAATTCTGATACGTCTGACCTGCCATTCTCGTATATTGTGGAAAGTAAGGATGAAAGCATACTTGCTCCTGGTGTAAATTTGCGTAGTGTTGGAACAATCAGGGATGCCCAAAAATGGCCCAGGAGAGACCGCCGCAAGGATACCAGGAAACACGACTTCATAAATTTTAATTTGCTCAGTCCGTACACAATAAACAAAATGATAGCAGGACGCGATCTGCTTATTAAGCTTAAAGAATATTCAGGTGAAAAATGTGATTTCTATACTTATGAGAATACAAAGATAACCAAAGCGTCTCTTGAGAGGGGGATAAAATTGTATGGTATGGGGATTGATAAATTTCTGGGGAATTCGCTGATCAAAAGACTGGAAATAGCTAAATTCAGAAATAACCGGGAGATAAGGGAAAGGCTGAAGCCTGATACTGCAATTGGAAAAGGGAAATGGGTTGATCTGGCAGGACTTATTGCCCCTGTTGATGAGATTAGTAAATTAATGAATGATATTGAGCAGGGGAAAATTGATTCTTTAAAGGATATTCGTAAGGTCTTTGAATCCCTGCATAATAATTATTATACCTATGAGTGGACCTGGGCTATTGATATAATACAAAAAGAAACAGGGAAGAACCTGGCTGATTTTACGGCGGAGGATATTATCCAATTAACGGACAAGTGGCAGAAGAGTGTTACAGATCTTGACGAAATGCTTTATGATGATGCCAGAAAAGAATTTGCGCTTTCAAAGCAAACAGGTTTTGGCGCTGATGGAGATAAAAATATCAGGCTTCTTGATTTTACACAGGTAAGAGGTGATTTTGAAAAGAATCAACAGGTATCAGCGATTAAAGATCACATTGAGAAAAAGACATTTCTGGGGAATGAGTTAATTGAAAGAATGAAAATGGTCTGCCCTGAAGGAGTTTGAACTTACACTTATACCTTTTCTTATTATCCTGCTTCTGTTATTGTTTGCCATCAAGTTAATCCCGGCTTTCCTTTTTAAAAAGCAGTTTGGCAGCAGAAAGGCACTGTCGGCCGGCTTTTTGCTCTCCTCACGTTTAAGCCTTATCATAGCTGCCTCTGCTATCGGACTTGAACTGGGTGTTATATCTCCAGGTATTAATGCCAGCTTTATAATAATGGCAGTAGCCACCTGATTGTAAGGCTCACTACCTACCATGCCCTTATTGAAACATTTGAGCATTTCAGTGTGGAAGAGATCTACGTTAATAATCCCGTTATTGATGGTCAGCAGGTACGGGAAATTGCTTTCCACAAGGATGCCATCCTTATTATGGTGAAACGGGGCACTATCATTTTCATCCCTCATGGAGAGACCTATCTTAAGACCGGCGATGTACTGAATGTCTTTGGAACAGATTCGGCCCTTGAGAATACCAGGGAAAAACTTGGCAATGCATGAAAAGCTGAGCCCGAAACAGTGTATGGTTAGGCTAATATATTATTGATTAGATTATTTCGCGCCATTGGATTTTAAAATGTCTATTATATTGGAATATCCCCCTTTTTCGGCAAGTGATAATGCGGTTGAACCATCCCTGGTTTTGGCATTTACATTTGCCCCATTTTTTATCAGGAACCTGACCACCACCTCGTTGTTAGAATCTACAGCCATAATCAGATTTGTAAATCCTTGAGAACCTCCGGAGGTACGTGCTTCGTCTATGTCAACGCCCCTGGATAAAAGGATTTCCGCCAATTCCAGGGTAACACTTTTCCAAAGCACACCACTCATACATGCGGTAAAAACACCTGTTCCATTTGCCTTTTTGGCATTAACATCGGCACCTTTTAACAAAAGAAGTTCAACAAGTTCTTGAGAAAGACACCCTGCTGCAATTAGTGCTGTTTCGCTGTCTTTTCCTCTTATGTTTACATCTGCGCCCTCAGAAATCAATAACTTCGCCATCTCAACACAATTGAAGCTACATGCCAAAATAAGGGATGTAGTTCCTCTCTTATTCTGATGATCGATATCGGCTCCTTCAGAGATCAAAAATTTTGCCATCTCTTCATGATTATGAAATGCTGCTGTCATCAGTGGTATATAACCGTTCCTCTCATTCTGCCAATTGACATCAGCACCTCCAGAGATCAATAATTTCGCCATCTCTTCATAATTGAGAGCACTTGCTATCATCAAGGGTGTGTCCCCGTTCTTTTCAACTTGCTGATTAATATTGACACCCGATGCAATCAGCTCTTTTACTGCCTTAATATCGTTATCCGTCACTTTACTTCCCAGATCAGACTCCTGGGAGAAAAGATTTGTTGTTGTAAAAAGTGCAAAAATCAATGTACAAAGAATCGCAAACTTTTGTTTTTTAAATATTTTTTTCATGATAATTTGTAGTTTATATTATTTATTAAAAAGATTTGTTGCATTCAGATTCTGTTTTTCTTTCTCAGGTATTTCAAACAGCCTTCTTATTTTAAAGTTCATACCCTTTCTTCAACATGGCATCAATGGAAGCAAATGCATTCTCTACATCGTTCTTCTTTCTTACCAAAGTGTTGTGAAATTCAACGATAAACAATAATAAAATGGCAACAATAACAATAGCATAAATCACAATAATTGTATTTTAATTTTTACTCTATTGAATAAGTTGAAAATTAGTTTTTGCTTATTCATATTTTTAATATAGCCTTTTACTTTGTCAGAATTACTATTTCGGTCATTGTTGTGCCATTCTCCCATTGGGTAATAGTCGCCCCTTCAGGAATATCTACCTTGCGCAATCCTTCGGGATCGGTAATACGAACAGACCCTTTCAGGTTTGAAATATCCTTAATAACATCGTCTTCAAAATGGATATAGTAGGCTGTTTGGGTGTCTGACAAATATTGATATCCTTCAATAAGTTCTGCTTTCTCCGGATTGGACTCCTCTTGTAAAAAATAGGGATCGGCAGAAGCATAATATGTATTTGAAGCTGGAATTAGTTGACCTCGCACCCCTACCCCACAAGTTCTCGTTTTCACCTCAAAAGTTGACTCCTTTCCAACAATGCGTGAAACAATAGCATACATTTGTCCTTTGGTTAAAGTCATTGCAGATAGAAATGCTTCTTTATTTGTCATAGGTTTTCTCAGCTTACAATGATCAAACCAACTGAGCTGGCTTTTTGAGCCTAATCTTATTGCTTCATCATTTCCTGTCCTTATCTCTATTCTTGAATGACTGCCTGTCTCAATAATATCACCTTCTTCAATTCCTCTTCCCCATTGTTCCACAGGTTCTCCGTTTATTTTTACATCCCCTTTTAAATAGGTGATTACCGGTTCGCACTTTTTCGTTCTTTTCACAAGGCACCATGTTACTGTAGTAGTTTCATCGAATGCACAGGTTACATCTCCGTGCACCATTCTTGCAACTGAGCCCAGACAACCAGAACAGTCTGTACTATGGAGATCAGTTACAACAGATTCTCCTATCAGAACATCTGAACCATCAAAATCTTCCTCTATATGTATTACAATAGGGAAATCCATTTTTACAGTATTTCTATTGGAACTTGAGGTATGGTTCTCTTCTTCCAAACAGGGGAATTTTCTTTCATCGTATAAGGCAGTAGCTACATTTGTCTTAATATTTCCAATCAGCATAATTGTATATTTACCATCGGTTGGTTCCTTTTTATTATTAGAAGGTGGACTTATAATTGTTAAATTGCCTTGAGAAACAGAAGCTTTCTCAGGGTCTGTTTTTTCTGAATTAACATTTAACTTATAAGTTCGGGAATCACCCGGAGTTTCAGTTCTCGTATATCTCATTAAATCATCATAACAATATTGAGATATTTTTTCTTCATTAGCTCCGGTAGAAACTGTATTTATAAAATTTATATTTTCATGAATATTTGTTAATTGAAACATTGCTACTCCTACAGGAGAAATACCCCCGGTATATTCCACACTAAATCTCCCTTCAACAACATAATTTTGATTTATATCTACATTCCAGTTATAACCTTTGTCGCTACCACCTCCCATTGCTGTTGTAGTTTTAGAATGTTTATATGTAACATGCCCTTTGTAAGTTATTTCCTGAGAAGTAGCATCTTGAACAATAAAAAATATTAGCAAGATTGAAAAGATACTAATTCTTGTTTTCATTTTATAGAAATTATTAGTTAAAACTACGTGTTGATAAGCTTTCTATTGTTTTTACAATCTCAAATATGTGATTTAATTCTTCTGCCTTCCCTGCATCATACCACCCATATCCATTACCTGGTAACCTTCTGGAATAGAAAAGCTATGCGCATCAGGGGTCCATGGTTCAATATCTCGCAGTTCCATACCTGATCCTTCCTCTCCATCGATATGATTAAGCATTTTTATAGGAAACTTATACTTATCGGAGTTCCATATGGTAAACAATTTCTGGTTTACCTTTCCGTACTCATCACCTGTTATATTCCACAGTTCCGACTTTGTACATTCAACGCCATTAATAGTCTCTTTTCCTACTTCCTTTAATGTCCCGGCTTCTTTATAGTGTTCATATGATTTAATCGGATCGTTCCCCATACTCATTGAGCTTTCAGCAGGGCTTTTCATAGCCATTTTTTGCTGTGGCATCAGAATAATCACCTCTGGGGAGCCCTTTTTAACGATTATTGCTCCTTCCTGACCGTCTTCATTAAATTCGTAACGATAACCGTCATCCGCTGAATAAACGGTAAAAGCCCGTTCCTTGCCCATGGAATTAAATACCATTTTTGCTTTGAACTGTCCGTAAATACTTATACTCATAAAGAGCATGAACAGAATTGAAAGAAATTGTTTTAAATTTTTCATGATACTAATTTTTAAAATTTAACTAATAGTGTTGACTTATTTTATTTATTAACGACCACCCTTATGGAACCTGTATTTTCATCATCAACCTGAAGTTTAATTATATACATCCCATTAGCCAGTGATGAAGCGCTCCATGGCAGATATGAGTTCCCGGCCTCCTGGAAATTATTAAACAGCGTCTTGATTTTCCGCCCTGATAAATCATACAAATCAATTTTCAGGTTTGCCCTTTTATTAAGTTCGTAAAAAATAATGCCTGTTGAGCTTAGCGGGTTTGGATAGCAATAAAAACCGGGCTCCTTAATTGAGGCTCTTTCGTTAATTCCTGTTGCAGTTTCTGTAATTGAGAAAGAACCTGAGGGAGAGAAAGTCACAGCTTCATCACATTCAATTAAAATATCCCATAGCCCTGTTCTAAAATCTTTGCTGGCCAGATTAAGTATTATGTTGAATTCATCACTTTCTTCACCTGGTTCCAGACTTCCGACAAGAATACTGTCAGGGCCGGAGTATGTAAGTGCATCGTTGGTTTCAATCTTCAATCGTATATTATCGGTTTTTACTGCACCTACATTTTTTATCTTTAATGTAATAGTACCATCTTCCCCTATATCCAGACTATGTTTTTCCTGCTTAAGCATGCTGGCTACAATTACTCCCGGCAGCTCCAGGTTATAAGAAACAAGATCCAGCATTTCTGAAATATGGGATGTAAGGGTATGATTGACCTGGATAGTCCTGTCTATTTGAGCAAGGACGGTATCTGTTATTTGTCCCGTAGAATCAAATGCTACACAAAATATTTTTAAAAATGTGATCATTTTCTCCTGATCAGCCAGGGCCTTATAAGAAATTAGTGAATCATACATTGGGATAAAACCTGATATGGATTCATTTGCTTCTTTGGCGACAGCACTTACAGGGGCATAAGCCTGCTTGATTTGATTAGAGTAGTTATTCCCAATATCCCTCAGATTGAATAACTCAAAAACAGCATCTTGCCGGTCACCGGATACTATTTTATCCTTAATGACAAGCAGTACCGAATCATATGAACTTTCTTCAGCAAAAAGTAACTCCTTTATATTTTCCTCATTAAATATGCCATATTTGCTCTTATTATAAATTGAACTTTCATTAAATATTGCATTCTTCAATTTAGGTTCCGGAAAATAAATATCATCTACTGCATCTTTCATGTTTGAGGGAAGTATAAAAAATTCACTGGTAGATATTCCCAATGCTGTGATAACTTCAATGTAAGCAGATATCCTAAGATAGGAACTCAACTCTTCAGCAAAATCTAAGACACCTGTTGGATCTATTGCTCCTGCTATTTCCAGGATATTTGCAGTTAGCATAAAAAGATTTGCTGCATTTCTTAAATTTGAGGCAAGCTCTATACTGACTTCAACATCATTCTTCTGATCGGAAACATAATCAATTTCATGTCTAAATGCCCTTGTAAAGTTCCCGTTATAATCGTTGATTTTTGAATAATCCAATGCCTTTTCTATGGCTGGTGAGGTTTGCATCTCAATATAAACCATCTGGATAAAGGGATCTTTAAGGATTCTCCTTACCCATGATGTTATTTCATCCCATTCAACGGAACCAAATGATAAATTGGGCATTGAGGAATACTCTCTTTTGACTTCCTTCCATGCTTCATTGATGATTATATCTGCGGGATGGGGCAGTTCCGAACCTATTAGTTGTATAGCTTCAGTTATCGAAAGTATTATATGCCGTTTTATAAGCTCTTTCTTAAGAATCTCTAATAACTCTTCAAATAAGTCCTGTGCGCCAGATGAGCCACCCCCAGCTGCAGCAAGTAAAGATTTTATTGCTGCTTTAAAGAATTCAATTAAACTCATTCCCCAATCATCCATATAATAAATAAAACCTATAAGATTTCCAAAGTCAGCAAACATCTCATTTGAAACATATAAGCCCTCATCAAATAAGTCTTTAACCATTGTTTCAACCAGGATCAGCCTTGCAAGGCTTTCTGTTCTCTGAGGATCATAATCTGTTGCCCACTCTTTAAACCTGGCATCTACTTTTGATTCAACATTTTCATAAGTAAAATATTCCCCGGTGAGCAAATAATCCGCCTCCTTAATTTCATTTAACTCTTCGAGTAACTGGTATTTATATTGATACAATGAATCCGGCAAAATCATTAAATGAGTGTTTGCTCCGGGACCAATTTCAATAATTTCGCTACTTGCTAAAAGGGTTTCCTCCTGATTGAGCATAAGCATCTTAGAAATTCTTACTTCATAGAAACCGGGAGATAAATTATCAAAGGAAACCCGGCCTTCATAGTTGACTGATAAAGAACCTTCTATGATTTGACTATTTTTATAAAGTACCACCTCAGCACCGGCTAATGGAGTTTCTTCATTAATAATGAGATAATCCATATCAACAAAAACATCATTCACCTGAACATTTAAACTTGCCGTTGTACCGGATGAAATTCCTGTTCCCATGAATGTTATTTCAATTATCGGATAAATAGGATCATTGGTAATCAGTTTCAATACTTCTGAATAAGCCTGCTCAAGGGTGGGGGTAAAACGAACATTAATTTTCAATGAATCACCAACCTGAATAAAGACAGTTTCAGGCATATTTATAACTTCAAAAGGAGTTGGTGGCTCAAATTGCAGGTTTGCAATCACTAAAGGAGCTATCCCCGCATTTTTGACTAATATATATCCGTCTATATAACTCTGGGTCCAAACTTCGCCAAAATCATAGGAAGTAGTAGATATTTCTATATCCGGTGATCCGGGATGAAAGCTGTAATACATTAAAGAAGCCGTTTTTTCATCTGATAATTCAGGAATACTACCATACACTGCTATTTGTGCATTATTATCACTGTCGAAATCAAGTGAAGCAAAAGAAGAATATCCATCTGCAAGAGAAAAATCTTCATCAATCAGCTCACAAGTCCATTGAGTTCCCTCTTTTTTGCAAATTGATAAACCATTACTGCTCATGAGATCTATAATGGAAGGGATATTGTTATTGTCAACTTTAATATAAAAAGGTCCTCCTTCAGGCAAAATCTCTTTGGTCCATTCCTGCCAGTCAAAATAGATGTATTTGTAATGAGGCAGCCCATTTTCAAATGATGGAAAAACAAAATGCAGCTTATCCTCATTATCAATATCAAAATTATAGCCTCCCTTGAACATCATTACATATGGTATTTCAGAAGTACCATAATGTTCCCACTCTCCTGTATCCATATCATATGTAGTAACATGCAAACTATCATCCAATAGATATTGTATAACCGGAGTATCATCACTTTTTAGACAAAGACTTAGATAAACCGGTGAATTAGTAAGATGATATTCCTTTTTATTCCATCCCGTTTCATCTTTATATGCCAGTTTAACAGCATCTTCACCAACTTTATAGTATGCAATAACCGGTTGATCATGGGAGTTTAATTGAATACTACAATAAGTTTGATCCATGTATCCGGTGAAAACTAAAAACTCATCAACAGTCTCTTTAATCCAGCCTCCTGCTGTTTTGGTCATGTATTTTAATCCCGCATCAGGGCAAGGAGCAACAAAATCACAACCCTCCTGAAAGCATATATGTGGGCGATTTTCTGAATCAATAGCTAAATCAGTTGAAATCCCTGTATATCTAAGGCTGTCAATAACAGAAACCTCCCATTCACCACCTGATTTTACAGCATATTTTAAATCGTAAAAATCAGCATCCATATAGGCAATATGTGCTACATTATTGTTATCGATTTCCAAAGAGCAATAGGCCCCATTGTTTATCCCCGTACTATCAACAGCCTCCCGGTTCCACACCTGGGCCTGAAGATTTGGACTACTAACTATTAAGTAAAATGCCAATAAAAAACAGGAACTAAAAAACTTCAGATTTGTTTTCATACTATAAATGTTTAAAATTGAACTAATTCATATTGACTCAAATGAAAAATTTAAGTAGTGTTTGTCCATAATGTCTCCCGAAACTTCGGGATTACTCTTGTCTGAAAAACCAGTCATCCCGTTTAATCGGGACTCCTGATTTTTAAGACTTCGAAAGTCTTGATAGCGAACATTCTGAACTAAACACCGACTTTATAGACGGACTCTAAGTAGTGTCTATAAGAAAACGCCAAATACTGCGCTATATGAACTTTCTATCGTTTTTCCTCAAAAACTTCTATATGCATTTTCCCTTCATGAACGTTTATGATCACATCGTTACCTGCATCCCCTATATATAAAACCGACCTAGACTCTTCTTTATAAAGACGTGTGGTCCGAAAGCTGGCAGGACCCTGTTTATCTTCGGATAATTCCTTACCATCTTTCATGAATATTCTGACAATTTTAGCTGGTTCAGCAGTTTTGTTTTTAAGGATTATTCTATAACGCTCGCCAACAGGCACCTTGAAAGTGATTCGGTCTCC
>JAUVKW010000041.1 GCA_030596025.1 Bacteroidota bacterium
CTTTGTATCATGAGCACAGAAAAAACTTCAATATCGCTTCGGGAACCAGAAAATATTTCAGAAATGACTTTTGCAGCTGAGAAATTAGCCGATACCTTTATTTATCACAGATCCGCCAGAAGGCGGACAAGTTTTCACAGACCCGCACAGATTTTTTTCTTTTTTAAGTCTTTTCAGGATGATTCAAGTTATTTGCACCCCACCAGCGTTCGACTGAGCTCAAGCCGAAATCTTGATTACAGCAAGCTCACTTATATTGACCAGGTTTATTGTCCCCGGTCGTTTTGTGTGCGTCTGGGTGCGCCCAGTCCTGCAAACAACGGGCAGAGAAACCGTAAGTCTCATAATTGATGTACCGGCTCACTCCGTCGTCGTAGTAGTGCAGGTCCCGGTACAATGGGTAGGAACCACTGCCCTCCGCCGACGACCAGAAGAGGGCGTGGTAGCCCAAACTGGTAAAGCCGCCATTTTGGCTCCGGGCGCCGCCCGGAAGAGCTGCAAAACCAAAAGAATCATCTCCATTGCCATTACTATTCCATCCTGTTGTTGATTTTAAGTGAAAGCCTGCATCAAAGCCTCTTAATCCTGTATCATCCCATTCCGGATCCCCAACACCATATTGACTGTCAACTGTGCCTTCAAGAATTTTCCATTCGTCATCTGTCGGAATATGCCAACCTGAAGGACAAATGCCTTGTGTGCCCGGTGTGGTAACATATTGCATCATCTCATCCCATTGGTATAGGGCACCATAACTATTACAATTAGAAAGGTCATTTCCATAGCAATATTTTTCAATAATCTCATTGTCTTCCATCGATTCATCACCATCAATCATTATTCCAACATTTAAATTTTCTTTAAACCAGCATTTATCACCTATTAAAACTGTATTATAGATTTGTCCTTCATATTGAACAGTTTCGTATCCCGGACAGGGTAAATCATATTCTAATAATTCAACGTCCAACTGATAATCTGAATTTGCCATGAAAATAACTATCTCATAGGGTTCACAGATTTCTTTAATAAACCTGATAGTTCTTTGTCCCTGTGGAATAGAGGGAATTTGATAATAGCCTGAAGAACTTGATGTTGTTGCTAAATCACTTTCAGTTCCATCCGGGTTTAATACTATAACATAAACCTCTGAAATTGGATCGTATACTTGATTAATAATTGTACCAAATACATTATGAGTATAAACTCCTGAGGTCATTTCAATTAAGACTTCTATACCTTCAGGTGGAATATTAATGCTCTGAGAAAATGGATCGTAATCAGGCTTGGTTGCTGTTATTGTTTGATTACCTATAGGAACATTATTTAATTCATAATATCCTGTTGATCCAGTTGTATAATTGATTTCATTAATAGAAACAGTTACTCCAGAGACAGGTATTGTGCTTCCAGCATAATAAGTATATCCTTCCACATTAGCCGCTTGCAATGTAGTAAAACTCAATTCATCACCATATGTAGTGCCAACACTGTTTGTTGCATAAGCACTTAGGAAATAGGTCATATTATCAGTTAACCCCGTTAGATAGCTCGTATAAATACCAATACCACTTCCATCTATTGTATAATCGTTAGCTAAAGTTGGATTCTGGGAAGTGCTCCAGCAAACTCCTTTTGCTGTTACTGTTGCGCCTCCATCATCCGTAACATTGCCTCCACAGGTTGCAGAATTTTGGGTTATATCAGTAATCGGGCTTGTAAATACGACCGGTGTAGTAATAGTTTGTCCTGTAGTAAATGATAGATTGTTCCCATAAGAAATTCCAACACTATTGGTCGCATAAGCTCTAACATAATAGGTCGTATTTTCATCTAAACCTATTTTAGATAACTAATAAACTCACCTGTACCTGTACCATCCATTGTATGGTCATTAGTAATAGTTGGATCTGATGAAGTACTCCAGCAAACTCCTCTGGCTGTCACATTTGCTCCCCCATCATCTGTTACATTGCCTCCACAAGTAGCACTGGTCTGAGTTATTTCTGTGCCCGGACTGGTAATTACAATAGGTAAATTGATTCCACCTTCTGGAGTAAGACTAAATGTATAAATTTGATTTTCTGTTGGACTGTCAATAGAAATTTCATCTTCATAACCCTCTGCGACTCCTTTAAACATTAACTGATCCCCTAGGTTATATGTAAATCCCCTTTCTATTAAGTTGGATTTATGTAATGATTCTGCTTCACCGTTCTTACCTATTAATCTTATATAGTTGGTGCCATTATCATTAGTAAGATTAATTATTTTTATAGTTTTGTTTCCCGAGGTGGTACTAATTGAAAGAAAACAAAAGCCATTCGTATTTGCTGTAACATGAAAATAGTGGATGCCATCATTTAAAGTACCCACGTAATGTGCCATCATCTTCCCATGCAGGTTAATGAGCTCAATAGAAAAATTTTCTTCTTTATTTACCTCCAATTCCAATGTTGTATGATTTCTGAAAGGATTTGGAAAGATATTAAGTACACTAAAGGCTCTATTATTAGAATATTCATCTATCCCTGAGGATAACTCAACTACCAGAGAGGGAACTTCTCCATACAAGGTAGTATCGCAACCTACCGTTAGATTCTTTATATAAACACTTGTAAGAGGAACATATTCATTTGTATTGATATCCTCACCAATGAAAGATAATGTAATCTGGGCTTTTTGTGATAAGGTTATTTGTGAAATTAAAATCATTGATAACAGGAATGGGAAAATAATTGTTTTTTTCATCATAGGTTAATTTAGGGTGGTAGAAATAATATTATTTCATTAGATAAATACAAACAGGGGGTTAAGTGCTCAAATATAAGCAATTAAATTCTCATTATGAAATTATACCATTTGATTTTACAGGTTATTGTAGGAGGACATGATATTTTATGATAAACAGCAATAATTTCATAACGAACTGTTATTCCAATAATGTTTCCTGATTTCTTATTTATCACAATCTTTGAACGATTTTTTTCATAGTGTAGGCTGATGAATATAACCTACATCCTCATCCCCCCCATCCTCTCATCCAACTCCTTCCAATTGTGGAGGTGGTTTGAGACCTCCGCCCAGAAGCCTTTGGAGTGGTTCTTGTACCGGGTGTGGCAGAGTTCATGGACGATGAGGTAGTCTATGAGGGTGTAAGGAAGTTTAATGGCTTCGGTGTTAATGATAATGTTGTTTTGTGGGGTGCAGCTCCCCCAGCGTTTGTCTTGCTTCCTGAATTGTAGCAACCTATATGTGAAGCCTGTTTTTTTTGCCCATTTCTTAACTCTTGGGGGTATCTTTTCTGATGATTTTTCCAGAAAGAACTTGTCTAACGCTGTGGTGATTTGCGATTGAACATTCCCGTTATTTGAATTGGTGATTATCTTGAACCTGGAATGATTAAACTCTACAGTTGTAGAAGTTACCCTATCATCAAAATACACCTCTGCATAGTATTTCTTCCCCAGATACTGGATTCTGGAACCTGTTACAATATCACCTTCTTCAATTGTCTCTACCAGGCGAAGTTTGTCAAGTATCCATTTTGCTTTTTTCAGGATAAACTTATTGGCTGTTTCTTCCGGTACGGATTTGCCTTTTAACACTACTCCCTGATTCTTTTCCACAGTAATATAATGCGATTTAAGACCGCTTTTCTCCTGAAAGGCGTATTCTATAATCTTATCACCGTATTGTACTTCAGGCATCTTTGTTTTTCCTTATAAGCTCTATTATTTCTTTGGCTTTGGGCCTGGCATCGGCTCGTTCCATCTTCGCTTTCAGGATACGCATGATCTTGTTCTCCATGTCCTTTTTCACCCTGCCTTTTTCTTCCCACCCAACAATATTTAATTCACCTTTAATAGCCTCAAAAAGTGTACGTGTGGATTCATCAGCTTCTTCTTCAAAGATCGTTTTCATGGTATTATAAACAACGATCTGCCTATCTGTTTTGAAGCCTTTCTCTTTGCCTTCTTTATTTTCATTAATAATGGTATCCTGTATCTCTGTGTATGCTTCTAAGAGTATTAGCTGCGTGATCCTTTCTTCCTCAATAGCTTTTATCAGCTCTTCCAGCCTTTGGGCTAATGGTTTATAAAAGTCCGGGTTTCTGTCTAAGCCTACTTTGATAATATGTTTCAAGTTATTACGCATCTTTAGCTCTTTGGTGGCCGGTGATGCGTTTAGAATGTCTTCTTTAAACTTTTCCTTATCAATTATGGAAATGGGTTCTTCCAAAAGATTATCAACTCCTTCTGCTCTTAGGTGCTCGTCAACTATCTGCTGTAGTTTTAAGCTCTCGTCCCTGGTAACTTTTAGTTCTTCATCCTCTGGATAGGTGTTTCGTGCCCTGATCCTTATTTCATTAAACAACTTGAAGTCATATTCGTATTTTCGGGCAGCTACATTAGGAAGGACAATGTTTATAGACTTGTTAAAGCTCTTCAACCGCTCTTTAAACTCATCCCTGATATCCTGTGGCTCAATAAACCGGATAGCTTCATCAATGAACTTAATCCTTTCATACTTTCTTTTGGCTTTTATGGGTTTGAAAAGAGATACCAGTTTGCTATGGTTCATCTCAAGCCTGGGAATCTCTTCTGCCAGGTTCTTCATAATATCTTTTAGTGACAGATCACCGGAGAATATTTCAAGAGCTTGGATGAGGTGGGCTGTAATACCACAATAGTCCATGATATACCCGGCGTGCTTGCCATCCCTGGACCTGTTTACCCTTGCTATGGCCTGTAAAAGGGTATGCTCTCTCAGGGGCTTGTCAAGGTACATACAGGAAGCAATGGGGACATCATACCCTGTTAATAGCATGTCGGAAACAATAATGATGGCAATGTTATTATATTTTAACTTCCCTGACTTCTCCTTCAGAGACTCATCGCCAAAAGGTAACTTGAAATTTTCTATAATGCTTTTTACCTCATCTGTGGGGGTGGCAGGTAATGGCTTTTTATCATGCGTGAACTTCTTGTTGTGCTCAATGATCTCATAGACTTCCCGTGCAATGAAATCAGATTTGGGAGAACCGAGGCTGATCACCACCCTGATATCAAAATTATGATATCCTTCTTCTTTTAGACTTTCCAGCGTTTTCTTGTATTTCAAGGCCATGGGCCTGCCATCACAAACAATCATGGCCTTGTGACCATCGGGATAGATCTTTGTTTGATAGTGATTAATAATATGCCTTGATATGGCTTCAATTCTGTCAGAGGAAAGTTTGTATTTAGTAAGTGCTTCATTTTTGAGTTTGTCCTGTTTTTCCCCGGGCAGGTGACCAAAGGCTTCTTCAAACTCTTTATCCAGCTCCTCTTTTTTCACATCAAGCCGTGCGATGCCTTCATCATAGAGTAACTCAACGGTCGCTCCATCTGCAACGGATTCTTTGATGGTATAAACATCCACATAATCCCCACCATAGAACTCTCCCAAGGTTGACTTTTCCTCTTTTGAAATAGGGGTGCCGGTAAAAGCCAGAAACTTGGCTTTGGGAAGCATGGAACGCATGAATGCTGCAAGAAAACCATAATGGCTGCGGTGTGCTTCATCAACCATTACATAGATGTTTTCTTTATTGGAAAGCTCTTCCAGTTTCACCTCTTCCCGGCTGATCTCCATCCATTTATTCTCTACCAGTATTTTTGTGATTTTGGTTAGGATGCCATCTTTAATACTCTTTTCAATGATTCTATTTTCTGTCTCGTCTTGTTCTGTTTGGTCTATAGTTTCCGTGGTTTCCCTGTCAGGTTCCTGGAATTTTTGCAGGGTGGTGGTAATGATACCTCCGTAATCGTTTTGCAGCAGTTTAATAAGATGAATGACAGAACTTGCCTGGTGAACATTCTTAAACCCCACATTCCGGAACGTGGTAGTGATCTGTGTATCCAGATCTTTCCTGTCGGTCAGTATAAGGATAGTGGGATTGTTAAATCCAAATTCATCCGCTCGTAGCTTGCGGGTTATGTAAACCATGGTAAGGGACTTACCACTTCCCTGGGTATGCCATACCACACCGCCCTGATCATGTTCCTTGAACTTTTTAATGGCCTTGTTCGTTGCCCTGACCTGTGGATAACGCGGTAGTTTTTTTATGGTTTTGGCTTCGTCCAGTTCAAAGATCACAAAATGACGGATCAGATCAAGCAAATTCTCTTTTTTGAAAAGATTGTAGATTAGGATGTCCTGGGGTGTAGGTTTTCTGCTAATAAGGTTTTCAAGGTCGGACGTGTCCTTTGTTTTGAAGAAAGAATAATAGGCTTTGGGGGAACCTATGGCTCCATACTTCCCTCCAACATCATAGATGCCGGCACATATCTGGTTATACCAGAAGAGCTTTTCGGAGTTTTCCTGGTAATACTTTAGATCTTCGTAGGCTTTATCAAATGCATTGGGTGCGCCCGGAGCTTTACACTCAATAACTGCAATAGGTATACCATTGATATACACCACCAGGTCTGGGATGGAGTTTTGTAAACTGCCATGAAACTTCATCTGGTTAACGACAAGAAAGTCGTTGTTCTCGGGGTGGAGGTAATCAATGAACGAAACAGACTTATATTCTTCTTTCCCTTTAATTACCTGCTTAACTGAAAAATTTGCGCCACGGATAAGCTCCCATGCTTTCTGGTTGGTTTCCATTAAGGAAGAAGAATGGATGGCAGTGAGACGGTGTATTGCCTTCTGGACATTATTATCGCTGATACCCCAGTTATTGATTTTTTTGATGGCATCCCTGAGGCGATTTTCTAATATTACCTCTGTGATATCCTCTCGCTCATCCCAGGACTCACCATTTTTGTATTTGTAACCGAGCTGTTGAAAAAGTTCAATAGCGGGGAGTTCGGAATGTATATACTCAGGAGAGGAGTTCATTTATTTTAGAAATTTATATTACTTGTTCGTTATTATTGGAAAAACCGAATGTTAGCTAATGCTCCCAATTCAACTAATTGCTCAAAAGTAATTTTAATAGGATTCCGTGTATTAGGATACCTTCCTATCATTCTTATAAAATCGTTTCTTGTTATAATAGGTGGATTACGATTGTCATTAAATATCACATTGAAATAGGATCTACAAACTAAAAATACCGGCCATTCTGAGGCAGTGTTGTGATATTCATCGTCCCATGTTGTAATGATTCTTTTACCTATAACCTTTCTCCTTTCAGGTGATCTATTTAAAAAGGCCTTCATCCTTTTTGCATCCCAGCTGTTCCATGCTGTCTTTTCAAAGTCTTCTGGTGGGTTATTGGGGATCAAACAATTAGATGGCATATTTAAATCTTCCGTTTGGTAGTAATGAGCAGCCTCTGCATGGGTCTCAAATCTTGCAATTACCCTTAATATTGATATTAATCTTTTGTTTTCCGAATTACCTGTATGATCCTCAAGGGATACATAAACAACTATATCATTTGGCCAGAGCTTAGGGGCAAAAGCACCTTGCCGGCATAATGCTGTAATGGATGGTCTTTCATTATTGAAATCAGGCTCACGCCTACAAGAACCATCAAGATATGGATGAAGGTTATACTGATTGATTGCATTTAATCCTAATATATTCCTGCATAAAGGATGATAGCTATTGAGTTTTATTTTGCGATAGGTGGATATTTTTATGTCTTGCATAATTTTTATGTATTTATTTCTTTCTCCTGTTTCATATTAATACTCTAATTTTCCCTGTCAACAACTTCTGCATCATTCCTTTTTTAACATGTTCATATTCTTTTTTCTTATCACTCAGACAATCTATCTTATCACCAATCAATGTTAATATTTTAGCAATTTCATATTGTTCTTCTTTAGGGGGTATAGTAAATTTCAAGCTGCCAACAATCTGAGAACTAAGCCCATCCATAATACCGCCAACAGAAAGTCTATCCACCTGATTAAGTATTAAGGATGAACTAAAGAGTTGAGATAAAAAAGAAGGAATCATTTTGTTGTTATCAAGTTGTAGCCTTAATAAGTGGGAATCCATTATTCCTGGTTGAATACCTTCGGGTACAACTAAACATTTGCCAATAGTTCCCATCATAGAGATAATAATGTCTCCAGGATGAATTTCACAAGTATGGAGTTTTATGAAATGTTCTTTCGTGATATACCTATTACCTATTTCAAAACTTTTTGCAAATATGTTTTCTTGACCATAAACTTTATAACCATCTGAAACAAATGTATCTTTTTTAAGTTGGCTCCCGAAAGGACCTATTTTCATTGATCCTTTCTCCTTTTTAAGAAAGTACGACACTGTGTTCACCTCCCAACTCTCCGGTATCTCACCAAGCGGGGAAGGTTTGAAGCGGGTATGACCTATGCCACGGGTGAGCAAGGGTTGCATCAATCCTTTCTTCAATTGCCGGGTGTTTTCAATCTGCTCGCTGATCACCTCTATCTTCTCATCTACAGTGGAGAGGATGTCGGCGATTTTGCGTTGTTCGGGGAGGGGTGGGGTTAATGCCTTTATTTTATATAAATTACTCCGGCTTAAACTTGGAACACCAGTAGCTTCATTATATTTCTTTAATGATGTGTTTAATACTGTATAGAAAAACCATAGAGGATCAACTGTGGATGGTATTTTTGTATAAAAAAGTGTGTCTACTGTCCAAAAGGGGTTACTGATATATATTGGTTTATCAATAGTACCTTTTCTCCCAATTAATACAGATGGTTTATCGTATAGAAAAGAATCAGCCTTTCCCATTATTCCCCCGGTCCCATAAATGTTATAATGTCCTTCTGGGTTTTGTACACCTTTCTGATCTTTTCCGTAACAGATTTCGCAGAGATAATCCCAGGATAATAGCTCCCAACCATTCGGAATCACCTCATTTAAAATATTATCGTATCCATCCTTCATATACCTAATTCTTCCAGATACTGATTAAGTCTAAAATCAATCTCTTTCTCTTTTTCTTCTAATTCCACAATTTTTTTTCTGACAGCAATTAAGTCCACTTCCAGTTCAGGTTCGGTTGTGTCAATATAACGGGAAATATTTAGGTTATAATCGTTCTCAATAATCTCTTCCAGGTCAACAACCCGCATAAACTTATCTACTTCTTCCAGCGCATCATATGCAGATACAGTCTTTTCAATATGTTCCTGTAAAAGCTGGTTCTGAACCTTGCCTTCCTTGTATTCACTGCTGGCATCAATGATAATTATCTTGTTCTTTAAATGCTCCGGTTTGTTTTTATTGATGATCCAGATAGAAGCGGGGATACCTGTGTTATAAAACAGTGCAGAAGGAAGGCCAATAATACCTTCCACAATATCATCATTCAATAGCCCTGTTCTGATTTTTCCTTCAGAACCACCTCTAAATAAAGTGCCGTGAGGTAACACTATGCCCATCCGGCCCTCCTGTTTCAAAACAGCCACCATGTGTTGAAGAAAAGCTAAATCAGCGTATCCCCTAGGAGGTATGCCATAACCAAACCGTCCATATTCATCCACTACTACCTTGTTGTAGTTAGGCGATATCTCTTTTTCCTTTCCATCCTTATCCAGCCGTCTCACAATGTTGGTTTCCGCTGGCCCCCACCACTTGTTTTGAGAAAACGGCGGATTAGCAATTACCCGGTCATATAATTTCAGGTTGTTCCTTTCGTCTTTGTGCTGTGGGCCGGTAAGTGTATCACCTTTCCGTATATCCGCATCCATGAAGTTATGCAGGATCATGTTTATTTTACATATAGCCCAGGTGCCCAGGTTTTTTTCCTGCCCATACAGAGACACATTAATATTCTTTCCCACCATCCCATCAGGTTGCCCTGCAATATACTTAGCAGACTCAATCAACATACCTCCGGATCCACAGGTAGGGTCATACACCAGGTTTTTGGGTTGAGGTTTGATGAGGTTCACAATAAGCTGTACCACGCCCTTGGGTGTGTAGAACTCACCTCCTTTCTTACCAGCATCATCAGCAAACATCTTTATAAGATATTCATAGGCATCACCGAGTATATCAGGTGTATAGAGATCGTCATTACGCAGGGAATACTGGTTAAAGTGTCTCAGTAGCCTTTGTAACAGCTCATCGCTTAGTTTTTCCTTATCCCCGAACTTGGTGGCGGTCATCACTCCTTCCAGGGAGGTGTTTTCACGTTCAATAGAAGCAAATGCTTTGTCCAGCGCTTCACCAATGTTTTCCGTCTTTCCTTTCAGCATTTCCCACCGCGCTTCTTTGGGTACTAAGAAATAGGGCTCCTCTTCCGCCTCTCCACGGCTCATTCCTTCTTTCTTTACATAGGACTCCACCTCCTCTTCAAACACATCATTTGCTCTTTTCAAAAAGAGTAAACCAAAGATGTAATTTTTAAAGTCGGAGCTATCAATACTGCCACGTAAAATATCCGCTGAGTCCCACAGCCAGCGTTCAAGGGTGTCTAAATTAAGTACTGTCATTGATTATTGGTTGTTTTAGGAAAGTCAAAGGTATTGGTTTTAGATTAAAAAAGTAAATAAATTTAGATTTATTGTATGTGTGTCAGTTATTCAATATATTTGGTGTTGCTAATAAAATCACCAGTGTTATCATGGGAAAATTTTAAATTATGTCACCAATACTAACTACGTTAGCCACAACAGCAGGCACAGAGGCTATTAGAGCCTTGGTAAAGTACTTAACATCTTTAATTGGAAATACCAATTGCAGCCATTGGTATACATGCAGTGACTACATAAGGTGACGTGAGACAACCGGTTGATAATTTCTAAAAATACTTCCGACGCCTGTTTAAGTTAGATTTTGGTGAACCTTCAGTGAAAGTATCATGAATATTTTTTGCCATAATGTCTCCTGATTAAAATAATGATTATCAGTATATTAATTTGCTATGTGAATGAAATGTAACTTTTTTTTATTAATTACTTTAACATAGGGAATCCTTATATATTCTTTTCCCAATCAATTGAATTATTTATTAATTAAATAAAACATTCACTAACATTCACTACCTGGGTTAATATATAGACAATCAAATAGATAGCAATGACAGTTTTCTTCAAATAGTGATTATTAGTGGAAATTTCGTGAATATATTTTATTAATTTGTGAACATATTCATATAAATTCAGAATTTTCGGCAACCTTTACGTTAAAAAAACAATTGCCCAGGATATTATTTCGTTTAAACGTGATAGTTTTGAAGTTTTTCAATACTTCATCTTTGAAGTTTCTTTTAGTAAATGGATTGTTTCCGCTATCTTGGCAATATTGCTTATATACCGAGTATAGTTTGTCGTATTTAATATTGAAATCTTCACTCAGTTCACACTGATCATTTATGAACTGTACCACATTATTATTCTTCTCTCTATAACTTTCAAGTTCAATCTGGGAGCTTTCCGCCGGTGTGAAATCACCATTTCCTCTTAGTCTATTTAATCCATCAATCATCCAGACAAAAATTCCATCAATCTCTTTATATAGAATTTCTATGAGGTCTTTATCCTTTTTTTCCCCTTCAAAGGTATTGTTGAACTTCAGTATGATCAATCTGCGAAAGTAACCATGAGATTTATCTGTGGAAGCCGGTAGATCATTAGCCGCAAAAATCAGCTTGCAATATGGATCAAATGTGATGGCACCTTTAAACTTTTTATCTCCTGTCAAGCTATCTCCTGAGACGATTTTCTTAAAAATACCTGTCTTAAGCATTGATTTATCTATTTCGGAACATACATTTAGCAGCTTATTTTGCAATTCTATTAAATAATGTTTATTAGAAAGTTCATGTATTTCAATACTGGTATAATTTTCTTTAGATAATATTTTTTGTAGAATTTTTATGATAATACTTTTCCCATTACTCCCATTACCCAATAAATATAATGCTTTTTGCAGAGAAACATCTGTGGTTAAACAATACCCCATATATTCTTGAAGGAGCATGGTTTTTTCATTCTTATCGGGATCTCCTTGAAAGATTTCACCCAGGAACTGTTTCCAACGCTTATATTTTGCATCAGCACGGTACTGCAAGTCTAATAAGTTTGTATTGTATAGTAATTTTGTTTGTTTTGTATGTGGTTGAAGAATGCCACTTTCTATATTGTAAATGCCGTTTATCAGGCTCAATTCCGATCTTTTTATACCGATGTTGATTTCTTTGGCCCGGGTTATTGCTTGTATAAAACGTATGATTGATTCCAGTTTATGTTTTGAAAACTCATCTCCAAGTTTTAGGGTAATTTCTTTATCATAGTACCTATCTGATACACATCTCCAAAACTTGGATTCATAAACATAGAACTCATTTCTATATGTTATTATTGAAAAATCCTGAAGTATTTCATTTCCTATACGAACAACTGGATTATTAGATGGCTGAGTATTCGGTTTATTAGTAATCTCATTTAATGTCATACTATTTTGGTCCAACAATTTTAGATGTAAATTCTGTTCATTTTGAGAGATCTCCTTTGAAATTGGATGTAATGTTCCTTTATCTAAACATTTGTCAATCGTTATATATGCTCCTTGTAAGTCAATGACATTATTTGGGTTTCTTCTGATGGATTCCCTTAGCTTATTTCTTGCATCCGTAATGTCCAATATTCCTCCGCTTACATATCCTCCAAATAGAAATGAAATATCTCTTAATGTGAAATGTTTTTCTCCATCCGGTGCTTGTTCAACTTTTTTCAAACAGGATTCAATAGCTTTATGGATGATAGTAGTATTAATTTGTGGAGGGGGCAATAAAGAATTTAATACTGCTGGATTTGAAGTATTGTCAAATCCGGGTTTTCTTTCGTCAGTTAGATATTTATCAAGAAAGTCCTTGTTTAACATTTTTGTAATGATTTTGCAGATAATTTGGATTTATGTAAGCATCCGGGTCATGACATAAAAAACAGGCCCTGGCAAGGTCTTTTCCGCTTTTGTCAATAGTATAACCATATTTCTTGTATACAGTAAACCCTATTGCTTTGAAATAGTCTGATTGATCACCATCTGTGATATCTATCCCTACAATCCATTTGAGTCCATATCCACCGGGAGAAATGAACAATAACTCAGTTTCTATATCCTGATCAGTTAAGAGATTCTGTTTCATCGTTTTAATATCCTGTACATGGTCGAAATCAATGCAGATGAAGCTGGAATGTTTTTTCAGGCTATCATTTTTTCTACTACTAAATGTTCCTGAAAAGCACACATAATCAAATTGGGACGTTTTAAAGCGTTTTGCTTCTACTCCCTCAAGATTGCGGTACTGGTGTGTAATAGTGCTATAATAGACCGGATATTTGATTTTGTCATGGATTTGGAAGAGATTGTAATTCATCTGTGGAACTATATTTTGGATTGGCTTATTGAAGAAGCTAATTTGCGGTAAGCTATCTTCTATTTTCAACCCTAAATTAAGATGGATGTCAATAGCTAATATTGCTTCCTGGAGAGAATATCCCCAAGCGACTTTCCAACAGTCGAAGCAATCTCCTGAAATATTAGCATATTCATCTAAAAACAATAACCGGCTTGATTCATTTTTATAAATATGGAATGATTTAGCCGTGGTCCCATTACCCGTTAATACATTTGCTATTTTATGGTCCAGTATCAATTCCTGGTTTGGATAATATTTTTTCATGACATACCCGAATATTTCTTCTTCACTGGTTTTTGAGAGAATGACTTGTTTAAGCAAATTATTATTTGCGTTTTTGTCAGTATGTAATTTATTTTTGGGGGCAGGGGTAATGATATCATTCATGAGTTTCTCCTTTCTTATTTAATGTCACATATGATAATGCCGTTTTCTCAATTTCCTTTTTTGTCACATTTCTGTTTCTAAGTAGCCAATTATCAAGCTCATCTTTTTTAAAATATAGGAACTTGCCAAGTGGTTTATAACAGGGGATACGTCTTGAAGATGTCAATTTATACAAATAACTTTGGCTTAAACCAATATAAAACGCAGCCTCTTTTAAATTCAGGATCATCTTTTGACAGGTTAGCAAACTCTCTATTCTTATCAACCTGATCTCTAATTCTTTTAGATTCATAATGTTGGTGATTTTAGCTATGTTGGTAACAAAAAACCCATGCATAGCTGTGTTACAGGGCATAATATTGCATCAAATAACTAATAATAAGAATAGACAGCACTATACTGTAAAGGATGTATAGTGTTATTTCCCAGATTAGGAAAGGATGGAGTTGATTTTATGGTGCTTTCTTGGTTTTCCTTCAGAAAATTTGTTGTTTGAATAGTTATATTTAGCTTGTCGGAGATGTGATGATTTCGTGAAACATTTTTCAGCGATATACCATATATTAGCATCTCTATTTATATAGTTCATCATATAAAGAGTATCTACCAAATAGGCCAACAAAACTTTTTCTTCAATCCAATCTATTTGAGTATTGATTTCTGAAAGGGGGTTACCGGAAAACACTTTTTTGAAATCCCCATAATCAGTCAATGGATGAATAATTCCCTGCTTTATCAGTCTTGAATAAAATTCTCTTAATTCAAGTTTTTCCAACCATTTGAAAGTTAATTGGTCAGTGGTGCTAATCTTTTCTGCTTTTATTATTTTTTCTTTAACCCACCTCTTACACTCTGCTTGGTGGGCATACAGAATAAAAGATTGATGATTACTATAATATGTCGCTAAATTAAATTTATTGTTATCGGGAAATTGAATTTCAAGCATTCTAAGAAAGGTAATCGTATTAATTTTTTGCCCATCATCACCCAGATATTCTCTGTTGTAATATTTTTCAAATTGGTAGTCTAAAAAGTTCTCTATATCATATTCGTTAATTTCTTCTACTATTTTTCTGATCATTAATTTTATTATGTCATCTTGATCTAAATTTTCACCGGTTTCTGTTAATACATAATAATATTTTCCATCCACCTCTTTTATTTCTGATTTTTCATGGCAGATAATCTCAAACTCATTATTGGGCATGGGTTCTACATCACTAAATACAAACCTATCATCAACTTCTATTTGGTAAGTTTTTTCAATAATTGGAACATACTCATTCTTCAGAGGGTCGTGCTTAAAAACAACCAAATCAACATGATCTCTATGTCGAAAATATTTCTTGATAATTAAAGGTTCCGTCATGTCTTTTTTGCTTTATAAAATGTCAACTCCAATATATATTTAATCCATGCCTGATAAAACTTCTGGACAGTCATATAGATATTTTTACAAATCTAATTCCGGAAGGCTATTTACTGCCTTCCGTTTTAATTCGTTTACAATATGCGTGTATTTTTGTGTGTGCTCTAATCTTGAATGGCCCAATAAACCAGAGACTGTTTTTATATCTGTTTTATTTATTAACAAAATTGTGGCAAAGCTGTGCCTGGCTGAGTGCCAGGTCAGGTTCTTGTTTATACCTGCTTTCCTGGACCATAGTTTCAATGTTTTCAGACAGCTCGCAAACGAAGGAAGATCAAAAACAAGATTTTCGCGATCAGAGGATTTCCCCATAAGTTTCATTGCTGTGTGATTTAAGTCAATTGTTACCTGCTTTCCTGTTTTCTGTTGTCTCTTAATAATTAAATCACCTTGAATATGTTTATACCTTAAATCTATGATGTCCACGAATCTCAAGCCGGTGTTCAGGCTAAATAGAAATGCCCTTTTTACTTCTGGATTGCCACATTCAGCCTTTGCGAATTTTATTATCTCATTTGGCATCAAGATATCTTTTGCAACACCATCTGGTACCGGGCAGGTGATTTTTTCAGCAGGATTTTTATTAAACAGTCCCTCTTCGGTGGCTGCTGATAGGATTTTTTTAAACCGGGCAAAATATGAGTTAGGTGTTTCTCCATTAAATTTGTTTATCAAATACTCCTTATACTTAGTAATTATCCTCTTGTCAATCAGGTTTGCTGTGATATAGTTTTCTTGTATGCAGTCCTGGAAATGATTCACCGCCCCTTTTACCATCCTAATATCTTTTTTAGTGTACGAATTGATGTAGTTCTGGCAATAGTCAAAAAAGTTAATCTTCTTTTTATATGGAGATATAAAGCCTTCTGCATTATGCTGTAGATCTATCTCTCTTTTGTTTCTGATACTGTTGGCCAATTCTATGCTTTGTTTATTAGCCTGCCTGCCGGATTGTGTTCGGGGGTTATCTGTCAGGTATATCTTTAGATACTCAATCTTCCGCTGAGTTTTTATTTCCCCTTTGTCATTCTTAGAATAACCCTGGTAATAATCCAGGTATAAGGAAATTTTATCGCCTGAAAGTCTTTTTCCCCTTAACCGCACTTTATGGCCGGCACCAGGTGTGTAATTGATGATTTTTTTTTGTTTGGTATTTTGTTTTCCCATGTTATTTTTTTGTTTACCTTTATTGGACAAAAGTACAAAAATATAATCCCGGATACAAATAGGATACAAAAATAAGTAAATTAAAGGAAAAAAAGGGAAAGCAATTAGTTCTTTGAAAGATGTAAAAGGCAGAAAAACAGGACTTTAGTTTTCTTTTGATTTCCTTTGTTTGACCTCAAATGTACCCGCCCCGGGTACGATGTATTAAACTAAGCTCCTGTAAGTTAGATTCTTGCAGGGGTTGTTTTTTGCTGGTTGACGGCTGGGTTGATGGATGTGGATGATTTACTGCCTTGGATTCTATCCTGGATCTCTATTACAAAGTTACCTGTAACCCCTGTATAACCTCTCGCTAGAATCAACGATCTCTGCTTGGATATACTCAGGTGTCAAACAGAAAAGCTAGGCTCTGTTTGGCAGGAGTTGTAACTTGATTGTTATAATTCTTAAAATACCAACTCTACCAAAGGCGGTAATTATTAAATAGTTGAATAGATAAATAGTTAAAAAGCCCGAATAGCACGCAACCAGTAAAAGGTTTCCTTGCTGTCGAAGGTCTGAGTTCCAGTGTTGATGTCCAGTGTATATGCAGTGTATTTACCGTGCTCGTTAGAACTCCAATATTGGGATCCTTCAAAGGCGCTTCCTCCATTTGCTACTGCTGTAGCATTAATAGTTGTTCTATTCTGATACATTAAATTCACTTCTTCTTTAGAAGGAAGGTACCAATCACCATATGTTTTGCCACCTTCTGTAATTTGTAATTCATTGCATATTCGAGCTGCATATGTTCCGCTACCATCTCCAATTGCAACCTGAGCAGCAATAATAATACAGGTATTCATTTTCCCTGCAAGTGGTCCATTTCCATAGGCCCGATTGTTACCATTTCCCCCGGTTTTCCACATCACAGTTGTAGCATAGTCTTGTTTAGCACATACCAAACCGTGTTGACCGGTTTCGTCCAACCAAAACACAATACCACCCAGGACAAAATCGCCTACCGAGTATGTGGTACCTTTATTGGTCCAGCTCAATGTGCCACTTCCGTCAGTTTGCAATACCTGTCCGGGGGTGCCGTCAATATCCGGAAAATGGTATGCACCTGCAATATCCAGTATACCGGCCGGAGATACCGTGCCAATACCCACATTTCCATTTTTCAGGACGGTAAGTGCGTTTGCTGGAGCAGAATATGTACCAATCCCTATCTCAAAAAGTGGATCAGTTTCTACCCAGTTTGTAGGATTACCACCCCCAACATTATATCGCCCTATTGCAATTGACATTTGACTTTCGGCATCTGTATAGTATCCCATAGCTGTTGAATAGGCACCTGTTGCATCTGTACCAGTCCCCATAGCTGTTGATTTAATTCCTGTTGCATCGGTATTGTAACCCATTGCTGTTGAATGATCACCTATTGCCTCAGTAAATTCACCCATAGCTGTAGAAGAATAACCTGTAGCTTCTGAATATTTTCCCAGGGCTGTTGAATAATCACCTGTAGCTTCTGTATCGCGTCCCAAGGCTGTTGAATAATTCCCTGTAGCTTCTGTACTAAAACCCATTGCCGTTGAAAAGGAACCTTTTGCCTTGGTATCTCTACCCATAGCAACTGAATAATGCCCTATGCTATCGTTATCCCAGTTTTCATTCAAAACCCTCCCAACCCGAAAAGCAGCCTTTGCAGGATACCACATCATCCGTGTTCCGGGGCCTTCAACAGGAATCTCACCTCACCATATGTACCCGTAAATAATACTCCATCGGTATCATCAACATGAAGGGCAGTTACCGGAGTTGTTGTGCCAATGCCCACATTCCCATTGTAGGTGAACGACATAATATCATCAAGAGCAGCATAATCATTATCAAAACCACCTGCAATCCTAAGGTTAGCATGATTCGTACCAGCATCCGTTCTATATATCCTCCAGGTATACATACCCCCGGCATTTTGAAAAAGGATGCTCTGGTCTTCAAGGTTGTCATCTGTCTGTAATACCAATTCCCCGTCATAAACAGAAAGAAGTTGCGTGGGTGATGTTGTTCCAATACCAACAGAACCAGTCAGAGCATTAAGCCAACCATTACCACTTGAAGATATTTTACTGTTTGGTGTTCCACGTAGTCCGGAACCGGATTGGTGAGAAGTTACTGGTTTGGGGTTCCGGGATGTAGTGTAAGAGGGTTCTGGTTGTATTACACGTCCTGCTTCTTCTGCATATAGAGCATAAGGTACTGCATAAAGTTGAGAAATACCCACATCCTTATAATCCTCACCACCATCAATATCCATTTCTATTTTTATGTAATGCCTGTTCTCCCCCCATTTGATTGCACTGAAATCACCTTTAACAACCTCTCCTTCTCCTATGATAAGGTTGATCAATCCATAAATATTTGTTTGCATCTTATGGGTTTCCATATACACAGCCTGTTCATCACTGCCTTCCTCAATGATACTGATGCGTAAACTTATGTCCCATATCGACAGGGCATTCCCTGCTTCATCACGGGCTATGGCTTGGTATTTAAAGGCTTGGGGTGCCTGAGCGTAAATGGTTACCGTTATAACCATTGTAATTGATAAGAAAAGGAATAGTTTTTTCATGATTTTAGGGTTTTAATTTAAAAGAGCTGTAAATATAAGCAATTTAGGAGGTGAATGCAAGACAAAAATATTGATGAAGGAATGATCAACTTATTGTTTGAGATATTTTTACCTCTAACCCCCATACAACCTCTCTCAAATCTCATCGATCTCTGCTTGGATAGTATAAGATACCAGAGAGAGATTTAGTCTCTTTTAGGCAGGAGTTATGGTATTATACTAAAATGGGTTTCTATTATTAATTTATTATGATCTCTATTTAACAATCCTTTCTATGTACATCCAGCGGATGATAATGTCTTACCAATAGATAACTGCATAAGGTGGAATGGTTTAGATGCAAATGGAAATTTAATGGCATCTGGGCAATATTTCTGCTATCTTAAAATAAATCAGATCGAAAAATCTCTAAAGGTGTTATTTATTCATTAGTGCACTGACCGGGCAAAGTGACCACCCTAAACCGGTTTAAATAGAACTTGCTGCCTTGTTACAGCCAGTTCTATTTAGTGGTTTTCAATACAATACTGATCTATTTGTTTTCAGCCCTCACATAGAAAAACACAAATACTCCATACAAAATAGCAACAACCAAACTAACGGGAATACCCCAAATAAAAGACATTAACGGAGTGTAAACCAGTACCGCAACCCATTCGATACCCTCTATTGTTCCTGTTACTTTTCCCAGAAAAAATCCAATTTCCCATCCAACAATAAAAGCAATAATGCATCCTGCCAAGACAATTACAAATGATCTGATAGTGATTCCGAAAAATGATGATTGTTTTGCAAACACTATTTTTGCAAGTTTTTTCACAACAAGCTGCCCAACATAAGCGGCAATCACAAAAGAGGGAATACCTACTAACAAGACCTCCCAGAAAGCCCCTTCCATACCACTGCCAGGGCCCCAGTCCAGTAAATACCCCACAATTGTTAATAGTAAGCCAAAAATAGTTCCGACAATTGCAGCGAGCCACATTCCTACATGTGTAATGGTTTTCTGTTTTTGTTCATTCATAATTATCAATTTTTCTAATCAATAATTTATGTATAATTCAGGTATTAAGAAGTTGGGATCAGGGAATTATCTTAATTATCTCAAAGGTAAAAGTGCCACCAGGCTTTGTCACCTGAAAAACCGAATACGGGGTAACAGCGTTGCCTTCATTATCAATGTTACAGTTGCCACTGGCACCGGTATAATCAATACCCCCGTGTTGACAGGCATATTTAACCGATTTCCACCCCTGAGAAGGGGATACCACCGGATCACCCATACTTCCATGTGAGACCGGCCGGATATAATCATTCACCTTTTCCCTGAATGCCTGCATATTATCCATGCCCATTTCAAGAAAAGTTTTTTCGATGGCCATGGCGAAGAGGAACCCGATATCATAGAACTGTGCATTGTATGAGGCTACCTGCTGATTGTATCCCTGGAAGAGCTTTGTTTTAAAATAGATATATGCTCCACTGGTTGTATCGGCAGAAGGGAAAGCTCCGAAATTTTTTGGATGTCCGTTTACCTCACCCAGGATATAGTCAATTGGCGCCTGGAAAAGATCATTGGAATAGAGCCCGTCACAGAGAATGAAAGTGGTGTTGACTAAACCATCTATTGCATTCACAGTCCCCAGTTCAGTGAAAAATTCGTTGTATACTACTGGATTCAGCATGGATATGAAGATTCCTTCCGGGTTGCCGGCTAAGAGTTGGTTGAGTTTGTTGGCATAGTCCGGATCGCCTGCACTGAAATTGACCAGGGTGGCTGCTCCGCTTCCAAAGGCATCCTGAAAGGCAGTTGCCAGCTCTGTCGAATAAGCATCTCCATCCTCTACGGCTATAGCCACATTATTGATCCCATATTCATCGGTCTGATTCGCAAGTACGTTGGCTTCAAATGGATCAGGTGGGCATAACCGCTGGAAATAATTTGAAACACCGGTCAGGCTGGATGCTGTGGCCGACCCTGAAAGAGTTGGATAGTGATCGGGAACAGACACTTCTTCTAAAATTCCTGTTGTAGATGATGAGAAGCTGGTAATAAACCCAACGAGGTACTGGCTTTCAGCAAGGATTTCCTGGGCTGCAACTGCTGCAGCAACTTTTCTGTCAGCTCCTTCCGAGCTTTTAATGATCAGGTCGATACGATAGCCATTTCCAACGCCACCTGATTCATTGATCTCGTCAATGGCCGTGAGAAGGGCATTTTTACGCAGCTCTCCCTTTTCCTGGTCCATGGGGAGTACCACACCCAGGGTTAAAAACTTATCCGGCTCATCCGGCTCATCATCTTTTTTACATCCGGAGGGTAGAATAAAAATGATTGACAATATGATCACAGTGAGGATGGAGAGCAGGTTTCTGTTTTTCATGGTTGTTGGGTTTAAGTGTTTAATCTGTTAGAATGTATCTATGTCATTATACGGTTATATCTTCAATGGCAAATATAAGAATAAATATATGTTTCGAAAAGCCCTGCGGCTTACCCTGTATTCATAGCGCATTAATTCATAAACTATAGTTAAAAAGCTATCAATAGAGCCGCCTTGAAGAGGCTGTGTGAAAACGATCCTCCCTGCGTAGTTTATTCGGGCATGTATCTGAAAAAAATTCAACAATTTCTTTGTTCATAAATCCAGTATCGCAGATAGCTGTCGGTTAATAAGCCGGTCCCAGATCAAGCTGGCAAAAACAATCAGTGTTGGGATTATAAGCAGATCCCAGATCAAGTCTGGGATGACGCGTCAACGTAGGAAAGTGGGGAGAGGGAGGAGGTTTTTGCTTTGCAAAA
>JAUVKW010000177.1 GCA_030596025.1 Bacteroidota bacterium
AATCAAAACCCCATTGTTCTTGAACTTGGATGCGGAAAAGGAGAATATACTGTTGGACTTGCAAAAAACTTCCCGAATAAAAATTTTATCGGAGTGGACATTAAAGGGGCCAGAATTTGGCGTGGTGCAAAAACAGCAAGGGAAGAAGGTTTATCAAATGTATGTTTTCTGAGGACCAGGATAGAGTTCATAGAGTCTTTTTTTGACATGAATGAGATAGAAGAGATCTGGCTTACCTTTCCTGATCCTCAATTAAAAAAGAACAGAATAAAAAAGAGACTTTCCGGGGTCCTGTTTTTAAATTCTTATCGGTCTTTTCTAAAGCAGAATGGTTCGATTCACTTAAAAACTGATAACCTGGAACTACACAAATATACCCTGGCATTGTTGGAGAAGAATAAATTACCGGTGCTAAATGCAACTTCTGATCTGTATTCAGGTGTTTTACCCAACGAATTTCTTTTTACTAAAACATACTATGAAGAAAAATTCTTGAGCCAGGGTGTTAAGATTACTTACATCCAGTTTCAATTAACCGGGAACAAGAAAGTTGAAGAGCTGGAAATTTAGAGTTCATCATGGATGATAATTTTTTTCAACAGGTATATGAGGTCGTTAAAAAAATCCCCTATGGTAGAGTTACCAGTTATGGTGCCATTGCACGATATCTTGGTACCGGTCAGTCAGCTCGTGTTATTGGATGGGCAATGAATTCTAGTTTTTCAAAGGAGGAGTTTGTGCCTGCTCACAGGGTTGTAAACAGAGAGGGTGTCCTGACAGGAAAACATCATTTTGGAACAACCGGGATTATGGCCCAGCTTTTGATTAATGAGGGAATAAAGGTAGAAGATGACCGGATAGTGGATTTTGAGGTCTGCTTCTGGGATCCCAATAAGGAGCTTTAAAGCAATCAAATCAATTAAAATAATATTATATTTGTGCCCTATTTCTTCGCTGCTTGCAGCGCTGAGTTTCATTTAAACTAAAAGTAAAAAATGGCATATACTAATTCAGATATTCTTGAAGCCTTAAAAGGGGTAAAACATCCTGAAAAAAATGCAGATCTGGTTTCCTTAAAAATGGTTGAAAATGTTCAAATTGAAGGAGAAAAAATCAGTTTTGTCCTGGTTTTTCCCGGAGCTAATGATCCGTTTGTGAACTCTCTTAAAAAGGCATGTGTGCAGGCTATAAAGAAGCACCTGGGAGATTCAGTTCAGGTGGAAGGAAATATTGAGCACAAATTTGCAGTAGTGAAGCAGGAAAGAGAGATTTTACCCGGAGTTAAAAACATTATTGCTGTTGCCTCTGGAAAAGGTGGGGTTGGGAAATCAACAGTTGCCTCTAACCTTGCAGTTTCCATAGTCAAACTTGGCTATAAGGTAGGCTTGATTGATGCCGATATTTTTGGACCGTCAATGCCTAAAATGTTTGGAGTGGAGAGTGAACGGCCAATAGTTAAAAAGGTAGATGGAATTGATATGATCACTCCCGTAGAAAAGTATGAAGTGAAAATGCTTTCCATTGGGTTTTTTGTCAATCCCGATGATGCCTTGATCTGGAGGGGCCCGATGGCTACTAATGCTCTGAAACAGCTGATTAACCAGGGAGATTGGGGAGAATTGGATTATTTGCTCATTGACCTGCCTCCGGGGACCAGCGATATTCATCTTACAATGGTGCAGGAAGTTCCTGTAACAGGTGCAGTAATCGTAAGCACCCCACAGGATGTTGCTTTAGCAGATGTGGTAAAAGGAATATCTATGTTTAAGGGAGATGGTATTAACGTTCCGGTGCTTGGACTGATTGAGAATATGGCCTGGTTTACACCTGAAGAATTACCTGATAATAAATACTATATATTTGGAAAAGGAGGTTGTGGAGAACTCGCAAGCAAATACAAACTGCCACTACTGCAACAAATACCTATTGTACAGAGCATACGCGAAGATAGTGACCATGGAACTCCTTCCGCTTTGAATACTGATAGTCCTGTTGGAATTGCATTTAAAGAATTGGCCGAAAAGCTTGTTGTGGAAGTGGAGAGAAGAAATGCCACAGTAGATCCGACTAAGCGTGTAGAAATAAAAAGCAGCACCCAGTTTAAAGAGTATAAGCCAAATAAAAATTAGAATATATGAGCCAATCTAAAAATCAATCCCTGAAGGAAAAAGTGCTTCATTCTATTGATAAAATACGACCATATTTGTTAACTGATGGCGGAGATATTGAATTGGTGGATATTCAAGACGAAAGCATTGTGAATGTTCGTCTTATGGGTGCTTGCGGAGACTGTGAGTATTCACATCAAACCATGGCAGGAGTGACAGAAGCAATAAAGAAAGACTCTACCGAAATTCTTCAGGTAAACCTGGTTTCTTAATATCTGCTAAAATAGAGTCTAAAATTTTTTGATCCCTGGAAATTATGGTCTTTCCAATATTCCAATATTCCAGTATTCCAATTTTTCTATTCCCCATTCGTGTATTCGTTTTTAATCCGTGCATCTGTGGCTTTTTCTATTTATAACTCTTAGACTTTTGACCTTAGACTCTTCTACCTTATTCTTTTATTCTTTTATCTTTTTAAAGGCAATTTCCTTATCTTGGCTGCTTATAAAAATCGTATTTTAAATACTAACTTCCCAATTTCATTGTTTATTTGTTAGAAAGCTGTAGAAACTTGAAATTATCCCGTATTCAATATTGTTATTTTGCCTTTTTCTGGATTTTCCTCCTTGTATCTTCTTGCTCGGTGGAAAAGAATACAGGTATGTCCAGAAATTTTCACAATATGGTTTCCAGGTACAATATATATTTTAATGGGAATGAGAGTTATAAAAAAAGCATTAAAAAAATTGATCGCCAGTTTCAGGATGATTTTTCAAAGATTCTTCCTGTATTCAAATATGGAAATGAGGAAATAGCTAATTCCATTGCATCAGATATGGATAGGGTAATCACTAAAGCTTCTAAAGTGATTGCTCTTCATTCCATTACAGCCAAACCCGATACTAAAGGAAAAGAATTATCTGAGAAAGAAAAGGAGTTTTATGACAGATCGGAATTTAATGATTGGGTTGATGATAGCTACCTTCTTATGGGGAAAGCACAAACTTTGAAACATGATTATTTTCTTGCAATTAAGACCTTTAGTTATCTGAATAAGGAAGCCCAGGATAAAACTGTAATGTATGAATCATTGGTCTGGCTTTCTTTTGTTTACAATCAACAGGACGAATTTGAAAAATCAGATAAAATTCTTGTTGAACTGACAGAAGATACTGAATTCCCGGATGAACTGAATTCTATCTTTTTTGCTGTTTATGCTGACTATTAT
This sequence comes from Bacteroidota bacterium, assembly GCA_030596025.1. GTDB lineage: Bacteria > Bacteroidota > Bacteroidia > Bacteroidales > VadinHA17 > JAYEGO01. The sequence continues at coordinate 3,337 of JAUVKW010000177.1, forward strand.
CTGAGACAGGAAATCTATCCTCAGGCATTGGGAATGCTGGAGCAGGCACTAAGCTTTGAGAAAAATAAAAAACGGGAATACCGGTTGACCTATATACTGGCTCAGGTTCAGGAAAAAAACGGAAATGAAAAGCAGGCATATAAATTGTATGCTAAGGTGGTTCGAATGAACCCCCCTTATGATATGACATTCAATGCCAGGATCAGGCAGGCAGAATCATTTGACGTAACCAGGGAGAATGTGTCGGAAATTAAAAAGATCCTTCGAAGAATGTTGAGGGATGAGAAAAACCTTGAATTTCAAGATCAGATTTATTATGCCTTTGGACAAATTGCATTAAAAGAGCAGAAGAGAGATGAAGCCATTGAATACTTTAAAAAATCGGCCGGGGCAAGTATTCAAAACAGGAAGCAAAAGGGTATTTCTTACCTCACCATTGCTGATTTGTATTTTGTTTCCGATGATTATGTTCCGGCTCAGGCATATTACGATAGTGCATTAATGAATCTGAATTCCGAATATCCCGGTTTTGAAATAATTGCTGGAAAAGCAGCTAATCTTACTCAGCTGGTTGGAAATATCCAAATTATTGAGCGGGAAGATAGTTTGCAAATGCTGGCTGCCATGACCTCAACAAACCGAACTGCATTCATAGATCAAATCATTGCAGATTTAAGGGAAGAGGAAAGAATAAGACTTGAGAAAGAGGCTGAAGGACCTTACAATCAATCAGATTACTACGAAAGTGAAAGACGGATAAATCAACAATTAAATCAAACAGGGAAGTGGTATTTTTACAACCCTGCCGTAGTTGATTTCGGACGTAATGAATTCAGGAAGAAGTGGGGGGACAGAGAACTGAGTGATCACTGGCGAAGAAAAAACAAATCAGTTTCAGAAATGAATATTGCAGAAATTGTTGAAGGAGAAGAAGGTTTTGATGCCAATGTACAACCGGAGAAGGAAGAGGATAAGTACAACCGTGATTATTACATGAAGCCAATCCCGCTCACAGATTCTCTAATGAAGGTGTCAGACAAAAGGATAGAGAATGCAATGTTTGCAAAGGCAAGTGTATATATGAGTGATTTACAAGATTTTCCAAGAGCCATGCAAAGTTTTGAAGAACTCATCGACAGATACCCAAATACCGATCATCTGCTTTCATCTTATTATTACTTGTATGATCTGAATACTAAAACAGGCAACCCTGGTATGTCAGAATTTTACAAAAGTCAAATCCTGGAAAAATTTCCTCAAAGTGAGTTTGGCCAGGTTTTAGGGGACCCCGACTACTTAAGAAAAAGAAATGAAAAAGAGATGGAGGTTTATCGGCTGTATGAACAGGCTTACATCGCCTATTTAAACAACCAATATGATTATGTGATCAGGGAATGTGATCAGGCCTTTGACACTTATCCCGATCATGAATTATTACCAAAATTCAGATTGCTAAAAGCCTATGCAATAGGGAGTATAAGTGATATACGTACTTTTAAGATAGCTTTGCAGGAAGTGGTTGAGTTTTCACCCGACGGGGAAGTGAAAAATCGCGCAAACGAATTAATTGTCCATTTTAATACCATAACCCCGGAGCTGAAAAAAGAAGATGAGGAAATTGAAAGCAAACAAATTTATCAATTCTTACCTGAGGAATCTCATATCGTAGTACTGGCTGTCATTAAAGGCCCGGTTGATATGAATCAGCTGGTATTTGACCTGATAAATTTCAATTTTGACCAGTATCCTCAAACCGAGTTTTCCACCGAAAAACAAATCATGGAAAATGGAATTCGCCTGGTTACCATAAAGGGCACTGGAAATGCTGAAGGAGCAATGACATATTATCGCGCCCTCTTAAAAGAAAATAATATTGCAGAAGATTTGAAATCAGCAGATCACAAAATATTTATTATTTCAGAAACAAACTTTGATGCTTTCCTCAAGCATGGTGAGTTATCTGTTTATGAGATATTTTTCAACGAGAATTATTAAGATACTATTACTCCTGAGCTGAAAGCAATGTTAAAATGAAAACAATCTTAATTATACTATTTTTCAGTATTCCTGTTTTTGGGAGTTCGCAAAATTATTATTCGTTTCCGGATTCTAATGCGATTTGGAATCATTACTTTGAGATTGGCGAAAGTAAAAGCTTCAATAATACCACTAAGTATTATAGCTATGGATTAATGGGTGACACAATAATAAATTCAATAAACTATTCAAAATTGTATGAATTTAGCGATACGGTATTTACCTTAAGTGCAGAATATTTAGGAGGTTTACGCGAAGATACTTTAAGAAAAGTCTATTACACGGGGAAAGAATTTTGGTGATGTGATTATGCAGATGAAATATTACTATATGATTTTTCTAAAAACATTGGAGATACAATTGAGTACGGAATATGGGGTGAAACAATTATACAGGATATTGATTCTATTTTAATAGGTGAAAATTATAGAAAAAGAGTTCATGTCGTTTATGATTGTTTTATTGAAGGAATAGGAAGTATGCAGGGATTATTATCACCAATAACAGATATTCCCACAAAAACATTTACATCTTGGGAATTGGTTTGTTATAAGCAAAATGATACTGTATTATATTTAAATTCAAATTATAATTGCTGCTTCCCAATTATTGATAATATTGAATTATTAGATAGGACGAGTACTGAAAATATCAAAATTTATCCTAACCCTGTTATTGATGTTTCTATAATTGACCTGTCGAATTTACAAGCTGGCAATTACAAAATTGAAATATATAATTCCCTTGGAATAAATATTCATACTGAATCAATTACTTCAGATAGTAAAATCGAGAT
>JAUVKW010000216.1 GCA_030596025.1 Bacteroidota bacterium
GCGGGATTATTCAATCTGTTCATTCTTCTTTCAGACATAACACTAACCATTGTAATTGCTATTCCGGCCATATCCATTGGTAAGGATACAGGACTGCCCTGAAAGTTAGCTCCTGTAAGTTGTTTATCTTCCTCCGGAAAAAACACAGGGTTATCGCCCACACCATTCAACTCAATTTCAACTTGTGAACGAGCATAAGCAAGGGCATCATGAGCAGCACCAATTACCTGTGGAGTTGATCTCATAGAATAGGCATCCTGAATTTTACATTTCATAATTCCTTTAATAAGATCGCCATCCTGAATGATTTTCTGAATTGCTTTGGCACTTCGGACAGCACCTTTGAAACCCCTTACTTCATGCAATTCCGGAGTATATGGTTTCATATTAGCTTTAAGAGCCTCAAGCGACATAGAAGCTGCTATCTCAGCTTGTTTAAGCCAGTTATTAGCATCATAAATAAACAAAGCACTCATTGCAGTCAATAAATTTGACCCATTGATTGTGGCTAAACCATCTCTTGCTTCCAATCCGGGTATAACAATTCCAGCTTTATCCATAGCTTTCTTTCCTTCCATCAACTCACCCTTATAATATGCTTCTCCTTCACCAAGTAATAACAAGGCAATTTGTGCCATCGGAGCCAGATCACCGGATGCTCCAACCGAGCCCTTTTGACAAACAAAAGGGGTAACACCTTTATTAAGCATTTCAACCAGAGTTTCAGTAATCACAAGCCGGCAACCGGATCTGCCATTAGCATGAACATTTATCCTGCCAAGCATTGCTCCCCTAACATATTCCACAGGGGCCGGATCACCTATTCCGGCAGCATGATTGTATATCAGATATTTCTGAAACTCCTTAATCTGGCTATCATCAAGAACCACTTCAGAAAACTCTCCTATACCGGTATTTACTCCATACATAATTTCATGTGCCTGAATCTTCTTTTCAAGCATAGTCCGGCAAATCTTAATCTTTTCTTTTGCTTCGGGATACAATTCAACTCTCTCATTATTGCGCGCAACTCTAACAACTTTTTCTATTGTCAGGTTATTACCTGTTATAATTATTGACATAACTTACTCTTTTAATTCTTCAGTATAATACATCACTATCTTAGTATATTTCACTACTCCATCTATTCCACTACTCCCTCTATTCCCTCTATTCCCTTTATTCCATCTATTCCACTACTCCCTCTATTCCCTCTATTCCGTTTATTCCATCTATTCCATCTATTCCATCTATTCCCTCTATTCCATTATTCCAATTCATATTCAACTTCACGCAGAAACTCTACAGTTTTACGAATATCATCATACATTACTCTGTCGTTATCAATAAATGAAACCTTTTTGCGATAGTCTCCAACAAATTTTTCCAGGAACTCAGAAGTTTTTAATGGTCTTCTAAAATCAAGAGCCTGGGCAGCATTGAAAAGCTCAATACTTAATATTCTTTCCAGGTTTTCTACAACTTTAAATGCTTTAGTAGCTGCATTAGCACCCATACTAACATGATCTTCCTGTCCATGACATGATTCGATAGAATCAACTGATGCCGGTGTTGAAAGCTGCTTATTTGCACTCACTATTGAGGCAGCTGTATATTGAGGTATCATAAATCCGGAATTCAGGCCGGGATTTGCAACCAGGAATGGAGGAAGATTTCTTTTCCCTGAAAGCAGTTGATAAGTTCTTCTTTCTGAAATACTCCCCAGTTCAGATACTGCAATACAAAGATTATCCAATGCAAGAGCCAATGGTTGACCATGAAAATTACCTGCCGAAATAATCAGATCTTCATCAGGGAAGATAGTAGGATTATCAGTTACTGAATTAATTTCATTACTGAACACATAAGCAACATAGTTAATTGAATCTTTTGAAGCCCCATGAACCTGTGGTATACATCTGAAAGAATACGGATCCTGAACTTCCTTGTCCTTCTGCTTAATCATCTCACTGTCCCTAAGAAGGACCCTGATCCTTTGAGCAGTTTTTATCTGTCCTTTATGTGGCCGGATTTTCTGGATCAGATAATGAAAGGGATCAATTCTCCCATTAAAAACATCAAGTGATAAAGCCCCAATAATATCGGATAATTGAGAAAGTCTAAATACCTTCAAGCAGCAAAATACACCATAAGCACTCATAAACTGAGTCCCATTCAGTAGTGCCAAACCTTCTTTAGATTGTAGTTCAATCGGTTCCCATCCCATCTCCCGGTAAACTTTTGCCGTTTCAACCCTTTTACCCCTGAAGAATACCTCACCAATACCTAATAATGGCAGACTTAAATGTGCGAGTGGAGCGAGATCACCTGATGCACCAAGTGAACCATACTGGTAAACAACCGGAATAATATTGTTATTAAATAATTCTATAAGCCTTTCAACTGTAGCTATTTGAACCCCCGAATTACCATATGACAATGACTGTATCTTCAAAAACAACATTAATTTAACAATTTCAACAGGCACCAGATCTCCTATTCCACACGCGTGTGACATTACCAGATTCTTCTGGAGTTTACCAAGATCATCTTTATTAATTAATCTGTCGCACAAAGACCCAAAACCTGTATTTATTCCATAAATTGGTTCGTCACTGCTTTCCAGTTTCTTATCAAGATAAATACGGCATTTAATAATATTTTGTCTGGCACAGCTGGATAACGCCAGGTTGAAGTCCTGGCTTAAAACTTCTTCAATCCTATCAAATGATAGTGTGTCTGTCGAGATATTATGAAAGTTTTTCAATTAGCTCTTTAAGTTTAATTTTCTCATGGTCCCCGGTTTTCATATTTTTCAGGGTAATTAACCTGTTTTTCATTTCATCTTCCCCAACTAAAGCAACATATTCTACATTCTTCTTGTTGGCATAATTCATTTGTTTTTTTAATCTTACCTTATCGGGAAATAATTCAGCATTAATTCCTGATTTACGAATTTCAGCTAATAGAGAAAGACAGTGGATTTCTTCCTTTTCTCCAAAATTCACAAACATAAGGGTTGTTGTAGATGTAGTATCCTCGGGGAATTTACCCATTTTCTCCATCACATCATAAATACGATCAGCTCCAAAACTTACACCAATACCTGAAACATCCTTCAACCCAAAAACCCCTGTCAGGTCATCATATCTGCCCCCCCCACACAAGCTGCCAATCTTCATTTCAGTTGAGTTTACTTCAATGATTGTTCCTGTATAATAATCCAATCCCCTGGCAAGGGTTAAGTCAAAAATTGGATCAACTTCGAGGTCAAAGGTTTTTAAATAGCCAAATAATTTTTTCATCTCATCTACTCCTTTTCTGCCAATTCCGGAGCGTAAAAGGATTTTTTTCTCTAATTCATTAAGTTTTTCCCCAACAGAACCAGTAAGATCAAGGATGGGCTGTAATTCATGGATAGCTTTTTCAGAAACACCTTTCACCGCTAACTCTTCATTCACTTTATGAGGCCCAATCTTATCCAGTTTATCAATTGCAATAGTAATAGGTATTATTTTATCTGCTTCACCAATCACTTCAGCTATTCCACTAAGTATTTTCCTGTTATTTATCCTAATCAGTATTTTTATGCCCAGCTTTTTAAATATCTCGTCAATAATCTGGATCTGTTCAGCCTCATTTAAGAGAGAATTACTGCCAATCACATCAACATCACATTGAAAAAATTCTCTATAGCGTCCTTTCTGTGGCCTGTCTGCTCTCCAAACAGGCTGGATCTGATATCGTTTAAATGGGAAAGTTATCTCATTCAGATGTTGAACAACAAATCTCGCAAACGGAACGGTCAGGTCGTATCTAAGACCTTTATCAGACAAAAAGCTTTTTAGTTTATTTACATTCCTTTCAAGAATTTCATCATCTGAAATATCCCCAAGAAAATTTCCCGAATTTAATATCCTGAAAAGTAACCGGTCTCCTTCCTCTCCGTATTTACCTGTAAGAGTAGACACTTGTTCCATAGCAGGAGTTTCAATTGGAAGGTATCCGAAATGCTCGAAAACAGTACGGATTATTTTAAAAATATAGTTTCTTTTGACCATCTCCCCGGGCAAAAAGTCACGGGTTCCTTTTGGTACTGAAGCTTCATTTTTTGCCATCAGGTGATTT
>JAUVKW010000081.1 GCA_030596025.1 Bacteroidota bacterium
CCTTACCCGGAGATATACCGGGTGTTCATTTTGGGTATTCTTTTTACTGCTGTTTAACCAGAGTTTTACCAATAACTTGCTTTCCATGATGTAGATTTTTAAAAATTAAACATTCTTGAGAGCAAGAAGTAACAAGGGATAGCGAAGAGAGAGTAACAAAAATGACTACCTAAAAACTCTCCATTCTTCTTAGGTATTCATTTTAGTCACTTTTTTTCACCCAAATCAGGCAGATTGACATATCCCTGAATCTTGAGAGAATGTCGGTAAGTGGCTGATTATATGGCTTTAGGGAGGGGGAAACAAAAATGCCAAACCTTTCGATTTGGCTTTCTAGTGGAGACTGGGGGAGTCGAACCCCCGACCTCTTGACTGCCAGTCAAACGCTCTAGCCAACTGAGCTAAGCCCCCTGATTTAAATGAACTCTTTCTATATTAGGGACTAAGCCCCCATCTATTCAGGTGGCAAAAATAAATAAAAAATGTTAAATAGAAGGATATTCCTTATTTAGTTCTTAAACCCAAGACAATATTCACCATTATTAATCATGGAAGAAACTACATGAGTCTCATTATTAGCCATAACTACAGTGGAAGGTATATCCGTCCATTGATCTCCTGGACCTTCACGAAATAGCAAAACCAAGTCTTTAACTTCAGCTTTATAAAAGTATGTATTCAAACTTTCCGGACTCATTGATTCCTCGTATAAGAACCTGGCTTCAGCCCTGAAACTCTTGTCAAAAAGTGCTTCAATTGTCCAATACCCGGCAGGGTCAAGTATAAAAGCATGTCCTGTAGAATCGGGTAAAACCAGGTTTCTTGTGATTCGAAAAAAAACAGAATCTGACAAAGAATAGACTTTCATAGAGAAACTTGATTCCTCAAAACTATAGTTCCCTGCTTCCCTTATTGTAACAATTTCATCCAGCGTTGCATCGGCAATTTTCTCATATGGGTCAAGAATTACCAATTCGGGTTTAAAGGAAATAAAAAACTCCTGGCTGCCATGAGGACCGGACAGTTCTATTACTTCAGTATAAGAGTCCCCGGAGGAATTAATAAACATCAGGTCTGCATTATTAGAATAAGAATACTCAGTAGTCCCCAATAATTTCTGCCTGAAAAACACCTTGACTTTATATCCACTTACTGCTGTTTGAACTGAAAATGAATCAATAGAAAAATGTGGAAACCCAGGATTTTCAATCCAAAAATTAAAGAAATCATCCAGCTGCAGTTTTGTCTTTCTTTCAAGATATTCTTGAAATTCAGAAGTTGAAATATGATTAAAAGCATACTCTGAAAACATTGCTTTCATTGTAAAGAAAAATTTCTCATCCCCAATATAATTTCTCAAAGTATGAGCCACATCTGCCCCTTCATCATAAACTGTACTTCCATATGTGTATTTGGCGGGATTGTTATATAGTGCCCTGTATGCGTCATCCTGAATATGAGCGTATTTAAGTGTCTTAAGATGGTTTTTGCGCATATATTTCCGAAATTTAATTTGTCCGTGATAATATTCATAATACAATGCTTCACAATAGCTTGCCCAGCCTTCATTAAACCACATATCAGCTGGAGAAGCACATGTGACAAGATTTCCAAACCAGCTATGGGCAAACTCATGGATAAAAAGATCTTGAAAATTCCCGGGTTCCTTCAAAGAATATTCAGGAATACTGATCATAGTAGCATGCTCCATAGCTCCTGATTTGAATGGAACTGAAACAAATCCAATTTTTTCCCAAAGATAAGGGCCAAACAGGCTTTCAAAACAAGTAAGCCATTTGTTTAAATCCTTGAATCCATCAACTGCATTTATACTGTCTTTCTGGAGTGTAAAAACTTTTACAGGAATCTCCCCCAATAATCCATTAAGTGTATCTGAAATACAGGTGTAATTTGCAACAGAAACTGAAGAAAGGTAGGTAGGTATACTTTCATTCATCATCCAATGATAGGTAGTTGTACCATCACCATTGTCAAACGACTCACTGAGTTTGCCAGGACATACCGCAATACTGGGTTTGGGCACGGTAATAAAATAATCATAAGTTGCCCGATCTGTAAAACTATCAATACAGGGGTACCAGACTCTTCCCAATGGATGTGGTACAAAACCCATTCCTACTCCGATATTGAATGCATAATTTTCACCAATATAGAATCCCCCCCATTTTGGATCTTTAACAGGCTTCCCATGATAAAAAACAGTAATCAATAGGGTATTCCCTGTTTTTTGCAGTTCCCTAAACGGGATAGTTATCTTCTTTCCATCATATATAAATTTCTCCTCAGAAGCCTCATCAATCCAAACCGAATCTACCTTAAGGGATAAGAGATCCAGGCAGATCTCAGACAAATTCTCTTCCATTATCATGACCTGTAAGTCAGCAATCCCTGAAATTTGGGAAGAAGCAAAATCAATTATATTTAAATTGAGGGTATAATGAATGACATCTACTTTATTGGAGCCAGCTAATTTTTCTTCTCCAGATAAATAAATGCTCCCACTGAAAATAGCCGATAATAAAACCAGAAAGATGGCTATGGAAAAAGCATTTATGATGTAGGATTTTTTCTTAGACATTACGAGGCAGTTAAGGGGGGATGGAGCTAATCATTTGGCTTCATCTTAAGTAAAGGTACGAAAAAACCCTAAAACCGTGGTGAGAAGAAAAATTTGAAACGGATTAATTAAAAGCACTAACTCTTTTTTCCTCAAAAGTTTTGATAATTGACTCAAGTATAAGACGACCATCTGTATTCCCTAGCTCGTCATCTGCAGCTCTTTCAGGATGGGGCATCATCCCAAATACATTTTTTGATTCATTGCAAACTCCTGCAATATTCTCTACTGATCCATTCGGATTATGTTCTTTTGAAACCTCGCCTTCCTGATTGCAATAACGAAAAAGAATTTGTCCGTTTTGTCTCATTTTAGACAAATCAGATTCTGGAGCAAAATATCTACCTTCAGCGTGAGCAATAGGGATTTTCAGAGGTTTGTTCTTATCCAGAATAGAATTTATAGCTGAATCATTATTGTCTGGCAGAAGATGGATGTTCTTACAAATAAATTTCTGATTGGTATTGTGCAGCAAAGCGCCTGGCAATAATCCGGCTTCACAGAGAATTTGAAATCCATTACAGATCCCAATAACTACACCGCCCCTCTTTGCAAACTTAACCACCTTCTTCATAATTGGAGAAAACCTCGCAATTGCACCAGAACGAAGATAATCCCCATAAGAAAAGCCTCCAGGAAGTACAATTGCATCTACTTCCTGTAAATCTTCACTTTTATGCCACAATTCAACAACTTCCTGGTCAAGAATTTTCCCAAGTGTATAAATTGTATCATGATCACAATTGGATCCCGGAAAAACAACAACTCCAAATTTCATCTGTTTATAATTTCGATATTATAATAAGTTGACCAAAGATAAAGATAAATCATTTTCATGCCAATTATCAAATAGTCTTTTTATCACCACGATATTAATTAATTTACTTATTTTTAAATAAAAAATCCCTAATAATGAAAATCCTGAAGTATTTCCTTTATTTCATACTACTGCTGGTAGTTTTGTTTGGAATGTTCCTTATTGTCTCTACATTAGGAGATTATAATCCTGAAGAGAGGGAGATTGTATTTGAGTCTTCTTCTCCTGATACAATTTCTGTAGATACTTACTTAAATGTTTTAAGCTGGAATATTGGATATTGCGGTCTGGGTGCAGAGATGGATTTCTTTTTTGACGGGGGAGAAAAAGTAAGGGCTACCAAAGAAAACACTACGAAAAATATGGAAGCCATTGGGAAATTGCTTGTATTGAATGATTCCGTTGAACTATTTCTTCTTCAGGAAGTAGATATTTCTTCAAAAAGAACATACCATATTAATCAATCTGAGGAATTAACAAATTTAATTAAATACCCACATTCGTTTTTTGCAACAAATTATAAATCCTTTTTTGTTCCTGTTCCTCCTTCTGAGCCAATGGGAAAAGTTATTTCTGGCTTACTATCTATCAGCAGGTTTGAGCCTTTTCTTGTAGAACGCATGGATTTCCCTGGCAGTTATTCCTGGCCTAAAAAGCTTTTTATGCTCGATCGTTGTTTTATGGTTCAGCGATTTGCTCTCTCCAATAAAAAGTCCCTGCTTATTATAAATACACACAACTCGGCATTTGATGGAGGCGCTTTGAAGAAACATGAAATGGAGTATCTGAAAAACTTTTTGTTGATGGAGTATGACAAAGGAAGCTATATATTGGTTGGTGGAGATTGGAATCAAAATCCACCCGGATTTGTTGACTCGCAATTCAATGAAAAATCAGGCTACGAAAATTTTCTTCTGGCAACTGTTTCTGAAGATTTCTTACCAGAGGATTGGAGTTGGATATATAATACCAGTGCACCTACAAACAGATCAAATACTGCACCTTATGATGAAAAGACTACAACAACCACAATCCTTGATTTCTTTCTGTGTTCTCCTAATCTGTTGCCCGGGTATTCAAAAACTATAAATCTTAATTTTGAAAATTCTGATCATCAACCAATTTTGTGCTCTATTGAATTTCATTAATTCCATTTTCCTGGTTTTCTCGTGATTATTAAAACTCTTTCTACTAAATGAGTGAAGAAATTTTAAAAGCCCTGATGCAACTTTTTGCTTTGATTGTAAAGCAAGGTGGAGTAGTGGAAAATAAAGAAATTGAATTTGTAAGAAATTTTCTTAATCAACAGTTAAGTGAATCTTCAGTAGAAGAGTATATGCTTCTGTTTGAAGATTTTGCTGATCTTAAAATATTAAAAAAATCCCTTGACAAGAAATCCAGGACTTCAGTTAAAGACTCTGTTAGAATCTTTGCTATTTGTAAAAAAATCAATCGCACATTAATACAAAAGCAAAAAGCAATTGTGTGTGTCAGGCTATTTGAACTTGTGAATGTAGCAAGGAAATATAGTTATGAAAGGATGACCATTATTTATACAGTTGCCGAAGTTTTTAATATCTCAAAAGAAGAGTTTAATGCCATCGAAATTTTCGTAAAGAATAATCAGAAAAAAATTAATGGAACAACCAGGATTTTACGAATTGGCCAGGAAGATTTTATGCACGATCAATCCACAGGAACTACAAATACTAATATTTTAAGTATCCTGTGGCTTGAAAGTGTGGATGTGTTTTTCCTTAAACATGTTCATAATACCGAAGTTTTTCTTAATGGTTTAGGCACTCAAATGGGAAGAATATACATATTCGCCAGTGGGGGTAGCTTAAGATTACAATCGGGAAAACCTATTTACTACAGTGATATTGTATCAAGGTTCAGAAAAGAGGGAGAGCATGACAAAATTCTTTTTGAGGCAAAAAATATAAGCTATCAATTCTCAAATAAAGTATTCGGACTTAAAAATTTATCCTTTTCTGAAACACAGGGAAGGCTTGTTGGAATCATGGGTGCAAGTGGATCTGGCAAAACCACCTTATTGAATGTTTTATGTGGCATTGATAAACCCTCTCAAGGAGAAGTGTTAATCAATAACATTGATTTACATTCAACAGGTGCAAAAATAATGGGGACAATAGGGTACATTCCCCAAGATGATCTTCTTATTGAGGAACTTACAGTTTATCAAAATTTGTTTTATAATGCCAAACTCTGCTTTGGAAACAAAACTGATCATGAGCTTAGAAACATGGTCAATCAGGCACTGAATAATCTTGGTTTAGAAGAAAAAAAGGATTTAAAGGTAGGATCTCCTCAAAAAAAGATTATAAGCGGTGGTCAAAGAAAAAGATTAAATATTGCCCTTGAACTTATTCGCGAGCCTGCTGTTTTGTTTGTTGATGAACCCACTTCGGGATTATCATCCGGAGATTCAGAAAATGTTCTGGACTTATTGCGGGAACTTTCTATAAAAGGGAAACTGGTTTTTGTAGTTATTCATCAACCATCTTCCGATCTTTTTAAGATGTTTGATAAAATCCTTCTCTTAGATGAAGGAGGGATTAGAATTTACTATGGTAATCCTGTGGAATCTATAATCCATTTTAAGAAATTAGATGACCAGATCAATAGTGAAATTGGTGAATGTTCTTGCTGCGGGAATACAAATCAGGAATTAATCTTCAATATTGTAGAAAAAAAGGAAGTTGATGAATATGGGAGATATACAAAAAAAAGGAAGATAAGTCCCGAAAAGTGGGAGAAGCATTTTTTAAAATTGCAAAAACCAAAAAAGCTAAAACCCCCGAAATCGGCCCCACCATCTTCACTAAATATTCCCGGGAAAATAAAACAATTCAAAATATATTGGATTCGCGATATTCTTTCAAAAATAGCCAACAAACAATACGTAGCACTAAACCTCCTGGAAGCGCCAGTTCTGGGTTTTATCCTATCCTACATAATTCACTATATAGCTGATCCTGAATCAGATAATTACATATTTAGAGAGAACGATAATATTCCAATCTATATTTTCATGAGTCTCATTGTGGCTCTGTTTCTGGCTCTCACTTTAAGTGCAGAAGAAATTTTCAGAGATAAAAAAATCTTAAAAAGAGAGCGCTTTCTGAATCTTAACAAAAACAGCTATCTAATATCAAAAATTCTAATTTTATTGATGATTTCTGCCCTTCAATCTTTTTTATTTGTTGTGGTTGGAAATTCCATTCTGGAAATAAAAGGCATGAACTTTTATTATTGGATGGCCCTGTTCAGTACTGCTGCTTTTGCAAATTTACTGGGTCTTAATATTTCAGCCTCATTTAATTCTGCAATAACTATTTACATCATTATTCCATTGCTGATTATACCAATGATGGTTTTAAGTGGCGCTATGTTCAGCTTTGATAAATTGAACCGGAATATTGGTAGTGTAAAACATGTTCCACTAATAGCTGAGATAATGGCCACAAGATGGACTTATGAAGCATTGATGGTGCACCAATTCAAAAACAATGAGTTTGAAAGTTACTTCTATGAATTTGAAAAAAATGAAAGTGAGGCTGACTTTGAGCTTTCCCAAAAAATTCCAGCCTTAAGAAAAGTCCTTTCCCAGGTCGTCAATAAGTATAATAGTGGAGAACCTGGCAATAAGTATTCAGGAAATTTGCAATTGCTTTATAATGAAATTGCCCGGTATCAGAAAATGGTTCCGGAAATGATATTCCAGGAGCTGAACCAACTAAGCCCTATGGGTTTCAAACAAGAAACTGCTTTTGCAACCTCATATTATCTTAAAATTATGGAAGGATATTTTGGTGATAAGCTTGCTTCAGCAGAGCGAAAAAAGGAAAACATTATTCGTTTTATGTTGAATGAAGATGCCCGGCTCTTTCAAACATTGAAAGATACCTACTCTAATGAAAGTGTTTCAGATATTGTGAAAAAGCGATTTGAAAGAAACAGAATACTTGAATACGAAAATCATCTTATTCAACAATATCACCCTATTTATCAAGATCCTGAACCTGCAGGGTATTTTAATATCAGGGCTCATTTTTTTGCTCCTCAAAAGCATTTTATGGGACTATATTTTGACACTTACTGGTTCAATATTCTTGTTGTATGGAGTATGGCCTTTGTAATGTATTTCACTCTTTATTTTGATGTTCTGGGAAAGGTTATCAGGTTTACAGAAAACATTAGACTTAAGAAATATTCATAAAACATATATCAGTTATATAAAATTTATAAATTTGTTCAAATATTATTCATTTCGCATGAGAGCTAAAATCACATTAAGTATAAGTATCACATTACTGGGAATAATAATTGCTTGCAATTCTCAACAAAATCAAAAAGGGAAAGAATCTTTTGATATTCCAGACTCTCTTCTGATGGAATCTACCAACGAAATTCATAAGGAAGCGATGTTTAACGTCATAGAAAATCTGGGCTCACCTGTTGAGGTTTCGGCTATGCTTCATGATCTGGGAGTTCCTTATTATGGTAATCTCCTGGCTCCTACTGACAATACTAATAATCTCAATACTAGTTTTGATCAATCTCTGATGCTTGGTGCCATGAGTGCTGATCTGGGTTATTTAAATATCTATTCAAAAAATACACCTATTGTTGATTATATCTCTTCCATTAAGCTATTATCTGATGAACTTGAGGTTGGCCAGTTTTTTGATTTTAATACCCTGAAAAGATTATCCGAGAACAAACATGATTTAGATTCTCTTATGTTTATTTCTGTTCATAGTTTTAACGAAATGAATTCTTACCTTGAAAGGACCAATAGATCGGCTATCAGTTCTCTGGTAATTACAGGTCTCTGGCTGGAAGGAATGTACCTGGCTACCCAGGTAGCCTTGATACATTCAGAAGAAACTTTATATGAAAGCATTGGCGAACAGAAAATTATAATGGAAGATCTTTTCTCAATTCTTAAAGCACATAGGAATACACCAGGATTCCCTGCACTTATTGAAGAATTGGAATTACTAAAGGAGGAGTTTGCTGATGTAGAAATTAGCTACATTGAGGGGGAACCTGAAATGATGGAGGATGAAAATGGGATGCTGGTAATAATTCAAAATGAAACAAGTTTGGTGACAATTACAGAGGACCAGATAAAAAGTGTAAGTGAAAGAACTACTAAAATTCGAAATCATTTATTAAATTTATAAACTAATACCATCAATTTTACCAGGAATATTTGTTCTAATAAATTTTTATGAAACATTTTCTGCTTATTTTTCTTTTTTTCTCAGTGTTCAGTATTTTATCAATCTTTTCTCAGACTGATAAAGAAACTGTAGACATTTGTGTTTCTGCGGCAGGAGATGATGTAATTTATTTAAAAGATTTTATTGTTGAACTACCCGGGGTAACAGAAAACAATCGTCCTCCCATTGCTAAAAACTCAGTAATTCTAAGAAAAAATACTACCTACCGGTTCACTATCTGCAACAAAAAAAATTCTGAGGGCGAGGGAATCATCCAGCTATTTGACACCAGAAGAATGATTGCAAGTTCATACAATCCTAAAACCGGAAAAATCTACCAGTCGTTTAACTTTCAATGCACAATGACAGGCCCTTACACAATATTTATTTCTTTTAAAGATGGGAAAAAGGGCAGTGCTGTTGGAATTCTTTCCTATGTTAAAAAATCTAAGCCTTAAAAACAAACAGGTATTGGGCGATTAGTATTGAGAAAAAATAGAAGTTGAAAATCAGATTTCCCTTCCAGTCGCTTTTTATTACACTAAAATACAATGTGAAAAGAAAAGATAGAGGAATTGCTAATCCCAGTAGAATCATGTTTTCATGAATTGGGAGCACAAAATACTGGACCAATAGAATAATAAAGGTCCATAAAAACAAATAGAAAACTCTTTTCCCACGTACTGTCATATGATTTATGTTCTTTATGAAATGAACACTGGATAAGAGAATAGTAAAAATGCTTATCCCCGCGAAAACCCAATGCAAAACATTGAAATCCCTAAAAGCCTGACTACTAAACAGAAGGTTGTTGATAAGCTGATTCAATTCTCTAACACTACCATTTATGAAATAATAAATTCCATAATAAAATAACCAGGGAACTAAAAAGGCAATGATGGAAGTCAGGAAGTTTCTCCAGGCTGGCATTTGAAAAAGGACAATTGCAATCCCTAGTACAAGTAGAAAAACAGAAAAAGGAAAATAAAACAAACTGGCCAGTCCAATTAATAAGCCTGAATCAAAAAAGGCAAATAGATTATTCTTCTGAGAATAGGAAGACAACATTATGTTAAAAGCAAAAGCAATAAATATTAGGGCTATTTGTGAATTTACACATATTTTCAAATCAGGGATCCAACTCATGGAAAGTAGAAAGAACAGAGCAGGTAGATAATTTCGCTTTTCAATTAGTTGTTGACTAAGATTGATATATGAAACCTGGAAAGCAAGGAACAGGCATAATATAAGGCTAATAGCGAATAAAAGATATTTATTCCAGGAGTAAACCAGACTCATAATATCCAATGGCTGCTTTTGGAAAGTCAAGTCTCTCAAAAGAACTTCAGAGTCTATAAAGTACGGAGCCCACAAGACAAAGGCTGTGAAAACGATTGAAAAAATCACAAAAGGCTGATTGTTCCTGTAAAAAGCTAGCATTCCAATTTTAGACTATTGGTATAAAAAAATTAACTACAGATTAAAGTTATCCTCTATTGGGAAGTTCTTTGTACCTGTGTGATAAGAATTGAAGAATCTGCAGGGAGGCTTGTTGACCATATTATAGATCAAATCCTATATCCTTCCTGAAATAAACTCCTTCAAATTGAATTTTCCTGGCACTGTCAAATGATTTTGCCAGAGCTTCTTTCATATTATTACCATAAGAACTTAAGGCCATTACCCTTCCCCCATTTGTGTAAATCTGTCCAGATTCCATTTTTGTTCCGGCATGAAAGACTATACTTTTTTCCACTTTATTATGGCCGGTAATGGGTTTTCCTTTTTCATATGACCCAGGATATCCTCCAGACACAAGCATTACTGTAGAAACTGTTCTTCCATCCAATTTCAGCCTTTTTCTATCCAAATTACCCTCACAAACCCCTGAAAACAGGTTTAACAGATCAGACTGGATTCTTGGGATAACCACTTCAGCTTCAGGATCACCCATTCGTACATTATATTCAATAACAAAAGGATCTCCTTTCACATTAATCAAGCCAAAAAATATGAATCCCTTATAATTCATTCCTGCCCTTCTTATTCCGTCCATAGTTGGCTGGATGATCCTGGATTCCACTTTTTTCATAAAAGCTGAATTTGCGAATGGAACAGGAGAAATTGCACCCATTCCACCAGTATTCAGTCCTGTATCACCTTCCCCTATCCTTTTATAATCTTTTGCTTCAGGCAATAACACATAGCTGTTCCCATCGGTAAGCACAAATACTGACAATTCGGTTCCTTCCAGGAATTGCTCTATTACCACCCTGTTCCCGGCTGCACCAAATTTCCCCTCAAACATCTCTTTTAAGTCATCACAGGCCTTTTTGTAGCTATCCAAAATAAGTACTCCTTTCCCTGCAGCAAGACCATCAGCCTTCAAAACATAGGGTGGAGTCATTGTTTTCAAAAACTGACAGGCCTCCTCGTATGAATTTTTACCAAAAGACTTAAATGCTGCAGTAGGTATATTATTGTCCTGCATAAATTTCTTGGCAAACTCCTTACTCCCCTCAAGCATTGCTGCCTGCTTTGCAGGCCCTGCTATTTTAATGTTTTTGAATTTCTTATCTGCAAGAAAATAATCATGAATTCCCTTTACCAGGGGATCTTCAGGGCCAACAATGATCATATCAACATTCTCTTTTAAGGCAAAACTGCTAATAGTCTGAAAATCGGATATATCCAGGGCAACATTCTGTCCATGCAATCCAGTTCCGGCATTCCCCGGAGCAATAAAAAGCTTTTTCAATAATGGGCTTTGAGAAATTTTCCAGCTTAAAGCGTGTTCTCTCCCTCCGGAACCAAGTATTAAAACATTCATTTATTAAAGCTTTTTGGTTTTTCTTTTACGAAAGAATTAAATCTGTATACAAACAAAATCTCATGAGAGCCTGTGGAAATAGTACTGATACCGGATAAGGAAAAGTCATAAGCATAACCAATATTGATTTTTGAGTTTTGGTACCCTAGTTTTATTACTATTGCATTGCCAGATCGATATGACAAGCCCAAAGACACCAATTGCATATACCTAACAGACATATTAATATCTGTTTGCCAGGGACCAGATTCAACCAGCTTAAAAAGCAGGGAAGGTTCCAGTGTGAAATTATCATTAATATATACATTGTAACCACTTGAAAAGAAATAATGCCTTATTTGCCGGTTATCTGCAATATCATTTGCATCAAATCTCACCCTGCCTTGAAACAGTTGATATACTGAAGCTCCGATATAATAATCATGATGAGAGTAATATATCCCAAAGGCTGCATCAGGTAAAACTTTTTGCTCCTTACCCATAAGAGCCAAATCGTCAGGATCTTCTACTTCAAGGCTTTGTTTATCCAGGTAGTATTGATAGAAAATACCTGAAAGTCCAAAAGAAATCTTTGAATTATTTCTGTCAATTGGAATATGATATGCATAAGTAGCTTCCATCCCTGTCTTTCTAAGAGGCCCTTGTGTACCATTAAACAATCTGACTCCAATACCCATTCTGGGTGTAATTTTCATATGTCCGCTAAGCCTCTGCTCCGTTGGAGATCCCTCAATACCCATCCAGGCTTTCCGGTAAGATAATGCCAGGGGGATTCCCATTTCCCCACCAGCAACAGCAGGATTAATCTCATATTTATTCATATTATATAAACTGCTAAGCTGTATTTGTTGTGCTGTTAGCAATCCTGAGATAAATAATCCAAATATGCCTAAATATAGTTTTTTCATTATTTCTGATAATAAAAATGAATTGCAGTCTCTTTTCACCTCACAATACTTACAGGTCCGGATATCATATCCTTCCCATTCCCAAGATCGATTACATAATAATAGGTCCCTGCAGGTAATTCTTTCCCATTATTCGTTCCATCCCATGGTGTGGGATATCCTAAAGGAGAACTAAAAACCATTACTCCCCAATTGTTGTATACTTTTACAATGCATTCCGGATAAGATAATATTCCCCGGATATTCCAAACATCATTTGCACCATCATCATTAGGTGTAAAAGCGTCAAATACCTTAAGCTCACAATTTGTTCCTTCAGGTACCACCAAATTAGTAATCG
Organism: Bacteroidota bacterium; assembly: GCA_030596025.1. Lineage (GTDB taxonomy): Bacteria > Bacteroidota > Bacteroidia > Bacteroidales > VadinHA17 > JAYEGO01. The sequence continues at coordinate 12,786 of JAUVKW010000081.1, forward strand.
ACAATGGGCCACAATTATTTTCATCGCTAACTTCAACAATGTAAGCACCCAAATCTAGATCTGTGAATGATCCAAAAAGGTTGCTGTCAAGACGATGCAATTGATCACTTATTAATACATATTCTAAATCTCCAGTCCCCCCTAAGGCATTCACAAGAATGACTCCTTCATATTTTTCCGGACAGGATGGTGTAATACTTTGAAAATTAAGACTAATAGGATCAGGCTCAAGGATTGAAATTGAACTACCTGAAATTTCACATCCATTTGCATCCTGAACAAATATTTCATAAGTATTCGCAGCCAAATTCACGAACGAACCATTACTATGATAAGTAGTACCATTGTCAATAGAGTAAGTCAGTTCTCCAATACCTCCTTCTGCGGTAAGACTTATGGTACCATCATTCAAGCCATTACAGCTAATATCTGAAAAAGATTGATTTATTAAGTTAATAGAAGGTGGTTCTGTCAATGTAAGCGTGCTTCCGGTAACTTCACAATTATTAGTATCCTTTACAACAAGCTCATAATTACCTGCAGCAAGATTCGTAAATAAACCTCCGTTCTCAACAAAAGATATCCCATTATCAATAGAATATTCAAGTATTCCAACTCCTCCTGAAGCAATTATTTGTATTGTTCCATTATTCGCTTCAAAACAATCCAGATTTGTTGCATTTTCATTAATAATCACTAACTGAGGGGGTTCTGATATAAGAATATTGCTGCTAACTACCGGACCACAAGCATTTTCATCTGTAATGCTAATTATGTAAGTATTGGGTAACAAATTTTCAAAAATACCGGTTCCGTTACTAATATTCCCCGGGGAAATAACATACATTAAGCTACCTGTGCCCCCATTTGCTATGATGGCAATTGATCCATTTACGTCGCCATAACACATAACAACATCTGTTGAAATGATCTCTGCTATTTCAATAGGTGGAGGTTCAACGATAAGGAAAGTATCTTCTACAGTAGCACCGTTAAAGTCAGTAACTGTGAGGTAATATGTTCCAGTACCCAGTCCTGACTGGTCATCTGTACCGGGTACTATTCCGCTACCATCAGGTGTAGTCCATGCATAGGAATATGGCGTTATTCCTCCTCCAACGGTAATATCAATAACTCCATTATCACTGCCATTACAACTAATATCGGTAATAAAACCGGTTACGGTAAGTAATCCGGGCTGTGTAACTACAAAAGCATCATTTATTGTACAGCCATTTGCATCATTTACCTCAACACCATAAGTTCCAGCCGTAAGCCCGCTTTGATCCTCATCATCAGGTACCAGTCCGCTTCCATCGGAGGTGGTCCAGCTATAGTAATAAAGCCCTGTTCCCCCACTGACAGTTATATTAATTGTGCCGTCACTGCCGCCTTCTATGCTCACATTGGTGATTATTTCTGAAAGCGATAAGGCATCTGGTTCGACTATAGTAATATCAGGAGTGGTAACTGGTCCGCAACCATCTGAATCATAAATATCAACTGTATATGTCCCGTCCGCAAGTCCGGTAAAAGACCCGTCATCATTTGTACTTCCCCCAGGGTTCAAGGTATAAGTAAATATTCCTGTACCCCCCGAAGCAGAAATAGTAATGGTTCCATCCTGCTGCCCGTTGCAGCTGATATCTGTAGAACTTTGTGAAGCAATAATAATATTATCCGGCTCAAGAATTGTAATATCGTTGATAACAACGGGACCACAACCATTAAGATCATCCACTTCAAGGCTGTATGTACCAGGTGGCAGGTCAGTAAACTGGCCTGTAGAATTAATAATAGGTCCAGGTGTTAGAATATAGATAAGATCATTACCCTCCAGGCCTCCGGTTGCGGTAACGGTAATTGTCCCGTTATTTG
>JAUVKW010000075.1 GCA_030596025.1 Bacteroidota bacterium
ATATTTATGCAATAGCCAGAGGCGTCTGTCGAAAAGGACTGTTAAAAGCCATATTATCAAGGCAGGAGGATAAAATACCACGAGCCTTAGAATATAAAAAACCCAAATAAGAGTTGACCTTAAATAATCCATCAATATTAAAATCCAAATAATAATACTGCCCGAAAATAATGAAAATCTATTAAGCTTAAAATAGAAGTGGAACAATTCGAATGTGCAGTTATGATATGCTCCCAGGGGGATGCCTTCGGCAAAGGCTAATATTTTAGGTTTTTATTAGTTGTTGTCATCCTAAACTTGCTTCAGAATCTATTGATAATCTATAATTTAAGAGGTTATTTATTTAAGTGATCTTTGCCACAAAGTGGCTAAATTTGAATAACCGTCCTGGAACGGGGCGGTTAAAAGTAACCCCTTTGAAGGATCTCCGAAGGAGGTCAATAAAAATCAATATGAGGGCTTGCTATCGTTAAATCCTTTATCACATCATTTTCTGAACCAAAAACAGTATAAAAAAACTGCAACTAGAAAATCTGGATAAGCTTTTTTCCTAAACGATTATTCACCCCCTTTCGGGGATGAAGCCTTGCAGGCATCAGTAACCCTCCTGATCCCGGAGTACCAGAACCAGAAGGGTTATTCAAATATTACCCTTTCAGGGCAAATAGCCTGAACTAAAAAAAAACTGAAAGAATAGTATAAGTCTCTGTTTGAGAGAAAGGCAGGTTGCCTGCAACTTTCCTCCAGGCTTCCATGATCTGGTCTGGTTTATGATATAATCCTGGTAATAAAGTTTCAAGCTCTTTCAATTTTTCAGGAAGAAGTATACTTCCACTAACACCCGCTTTTTTAATCATCCCTTTATCCACATCCATCATTACATCAAGATTTCCCTTATCCAGTTCTATTGTTTTACTAATTCTATATTTTGGAGAATAAGAGAAAATCCATTCCCAGGTCTCATACTTATCAGCTTTTAATTTATTGACCTGTTGAATTTCCTTCCTGTCCAAAACATAAGGTTCACATCCGGGATAAGATTCCCGGAAATAATGCATTATTCCGGATTCAAACTCTTCAATTGTAAGTTCTTCTTCTAAGCTCTCGCAGATATTTGTAACCTTTGCCCTTACTGATTTAACAGCTTTATCTGAGTATCGTCCCGGACTGATATTGATAGCTTCTTCCAGGTTTGCCAGATCGGTTGAAAACAGCAGGGTGCCATGATGTAAAACGCGTTTCTTGAAAACATGCTCTGCATTCCCTGACACCTTTAAACCATTTAAGTTTAGACTATTATATCCTTCAAATTTTGTTTCAATGCCCATTTTACCAAGAGCCTCTTGTATTGGGGCCGTATATTTCTTAAAATCAACAAGCTTCCCTTCCATTCCTTTCCTGATAAAAGCAAAATTTAAATTCCCACGATCATGGTAAACGGTACCGCCTCCTGACAGTCTTCTGGCTACTTTAATCTTGTGATTATTTACATAATCCCAATTTATCTCTGCAAAAGCATTCTGATGTTTCCCGATAATTATTGAAGGCTCATTTCTATATAACAGAAAAAAATCCTCACTCCTGCTTTTAAGAAGATATTCTTCGGAAGCAAGATTAAAATAGGGATCTGATATTTTGCTTATAATACAATTCATATAGAAATACATACCGTTCCTATGGAACTTTATTTCAATTATCGGTTATAAAAGGGACTTACGTCCCTGGTTATAATATTTTATCCCTATGGGATATTGGGTAATCCAACTTCGTTTTATACAGATCCCGACGAACTTTGTTGTCGGGATACCTGCCTGCCGGCCAGGCAGGAGTTCGACTAGATGATTTTAATGCGTCTTCGACTATTAAAATCATCGTCTCACTTACTTATTTAAAAAAACCAATATTATTCAGGTATCTGTATTCAATCAGGGTGTATAATCTGACAAATAAAAATCCAATTCCAGCACCCAGCAATGCGCCTCCGAGTACATCCCCCGGGTAATGTACTCCCAAATAGATCCGGCTATACGAAACCAGGGCTGCCCAAAAAATTATAAACCATTTATAATATTTGTTTCTTATAAGTGCCGCGGAAAATACAGCCACTCCGAATGTATTTGCAGCATGTGAAGAAACAAAACCAAATTTCCCGCCACAGTGATTGTGTACCAGGTGCACGAGTTGCTTTAATTCAGGGTTATGGCATGGCCGTAACCTTTGAAAAATATTCTTAAAAAGATGCACCGAACTTTGATCTATAGTCGTAATCAGCAGAATAACGAATAATATAATAACCAGTATTTTCCATTTATGCTTTATTCCAAGCCATATTAGGATCAGCACATACAAAAATATCCAGGAACCTTTCCCGCTGATCCAAAACATTATGGGATCCCAGAAATCTGAATGACAGGCATTCAAAAAAAGGAAAAAGGATTTATCTATTCCATCCAGAAATTCAATCATTTCTACATGTACTTTTTAAGGTGAACTATATAGATGTTTATTTTCAATGTCAAAAAAATAATCTTGATGACTTTCTACAATTCGTTCCATAATTGTTTTCTATTTCTCATTTGCAGATAACAGCAATTATTCAAATACAAAAATTGGTTCCGATATTGAATTTAGATTGCTAGCTTCCACCCAGTTCTTTCCAAATTAACTCTTTTAGCTCGGCAAGTCCCTCCCCTGTAATAGAAGAAATAAAACACCATGGGAGTTCCGGAAGGTCTTTTTTTATCTCATCTTTTAATTCCTCATCCAGAAAATCTGATTTCGATATTGCCAGAACCCTTCTTTTGTCAAGCATTTCAGGACTATATTTTTTTAACTCCTCAAGAAGAACGGAGTATTCTTTGCCAATATCATCTGAATCAGATGGAACAATAAAAAGTAACATGGAGTTTCTTTCAATATGCCTCAGGAATCTTAATCCCAGGCCCTTCCCCTCATGAGCACCCTCAATTATTCCAGGGATGTCTGCCATAACAAATGATTTATCATCATAATATGATACAATCCCCAAATTTGGAACAAGGGTGGTAAAAGGATAATTTGCTATTTTGGGCTTCGCAGCTGAAACCACCGATAAGAGAGTTGATTTCCCGGCATTTGGAAAGCCTACAAGACCAACATCTGCAAGAACTTTTAACTCCATTACAAACCAACCTTCCAGGGCGGGTTCTCCAGGTTGTGAATACATGGGTGTTTGATTTGTAGAGGTTTTAAAGTGGTTATTACCCTGTCCTCCCCTTCCTCCTTTAACCATTATCACTTCCTCATCATGCTCCAATATTTCAAACAACATCTCCCCGGTTTCAGAATTCCTGGCTACAGTGCCAAGAGGTACTTCAATAACTGCATCTTTCCCATCAGAACCTGTTTTCAGGGCCCCTGCCCCATTCCCGCCATTATCTGCTCTTACATGTTTTTGATATTTCAGGTGCAAAAGGGTCCAGAGTTGTTTATTACCCTTCAGTATTATATGTCCACCACGACCCCCATCCCCACCATCAGGGCCACCTTTGGGAATATACTTCTCCCTGCGCAAATGGGTAGATCCTGCTCCACCTTTTCCCGACCGGCAAAATATTTTTACATAATCAACAAAATTGGTTCCGGCCATTTGAAATAATTTGGAATTTGTAATAAGACCTTAAATACAGGCTTCCACGGCACAAACAATCCTATCGAAAATTTCATCAATTGTCCCCATACCATCTATTGCCACATATTTACGCATATTGTCATAAAAGTCAATTACAGGCTTTGATTGCTGATGATATACTTCCAGACGTTTTTCGATAATACTCCTTTCATCATCAGACCTCCCGGTTTCTTCCCCTCTCTTTACCAATCTGCTTATCAATTCTTCACGAGGAACCTCCAGAGTGATCATGATATTTATACGCAAATCCCTGTCTGTCAAACTATGTCTTACCGATCGTGCCTGTTCCGGAGTACGTGGGAAACCATCAAAAATAAAACCCATAGGATTATCATATTCCGCTAACTTATGAATTACCATGGCTATAACATCTTCATCAGGAACCAGTTCACCTGCATCCATGAATTTTTTTGCTTTAATGCCAAGCTCTGTTCCTTCAGTAATTTCATTCCTGAGTATATCTCCGGTTGACAAGTGTATCAATCCGTATTTATCAATAAGCTTTTGTGATTGGGTTCCTTTTCCAGATCCCGGAGGGCCAAATAATACAATATTAATCATAGCGAATCAGGTTTATTTATCCAGAACATATAAGTCTTTTAGATTTCTTCCATATCCGTCGTAATCAAGTCCATATCCTACAATAAAGTCATTCGGAATCTCCATTCCCACATAGTCAACTTTGATATCCCCTTTATAAGCATCAGGTTTAAAAAACATTGTAGCTACTTTTATTTCCTTGGGTTCATAACCTTTTAGCTGTTTTACAATATGTTCTAAAGTAATCCCTGTGTCCACAATATCTTCAATAATTACAACTGTGTGGCCTTTAATATCCTCATTAATCCCAATCAATCGTTTTACATTTCCTGTACTGGAAGTTCCTTCATAAGAAGCAAGTTTCAGAAAGGTGATTCTGCACTCAAGATCAATCCTTTTTAACAGGTCAGATGCAAACATAAAAGCACCATTTAATATTCCCATGAAAAAGACACTCTCATTTTTGAGATCTGAAGATATTGTTTGGGCCAATTCCTCAATCTGCTTTGTAATCTCATCTTCCCTAATAAACAGTTTGAACCTCTTATCCAGTAATTTAATCTTTTCCATATGGTCAAATGTTTGCAATAATTCAAAGTCCGAAAATACAAATATTTGCTGTAACTTTGAACAAGATTTTCGATAAATCCCTTAAACTACTGAATAATATGAATGCTGAAGTAAGTATTATTATGGGCAGTACTTCTGATCTTCCGGTGATGGAGGAGACTGCAAAAATTTTGAATGAACTGCAAGTCCCATTTGAAATTAATGCCCTTTCTGCACACAGGACTCCGGATGAGGTTGAAAAATTTGCAAAATCTGCTTCAGGTAAAGGCTTGAAGGTTATAATTGCCGGAGCCGGTATGGCAGCAGCTTTGCCCGGAGTAATTGCTTCAATGACAAGCATACCGGTAATTGGAGTACCTATCAAAGCCACCATGGATGGTTGGGATTCACTATTGTCAATAGTACAGATGCCCCCAGGCATTCCGGTTGCAACTGTTGGTATTAATGCAGCCCGTAATGCAGGCATTCTTGCTGCCCAGATGCTTGCTCTTTCCAATCCGGAGCTTCAAAAAAAATTAATAACATTTAAAGAAAGCCTGAAAGAAAAGGTGGTTAAAGCAAACCAGGATCTAAGTAAGGTTAAATTTGATTATAAAGTTTCCTGATTTCTCCATCAAATTGTGTAACTTGATTCTCTAAGCCATTATCCATTATGTGCAGGAGATCAATTTTCTTACAGAATTTCGTGCCAGCAATTTTGCTTATTGCGTGGATGCTGCCCCTCCATTCACATGCTGCAGAAAATTATCTGTCAGGCAGCAGGTTTGCCGGAATGGCAAATGCTTCTGTTATGATTCCTGATATATGGTCTGTTTCTCACAACCAGGCAGGCCTGGCTTTCCTGACTAGCATGAGCTTCTCCATCCATCATGAAAATAAGTTCATAGTCCCTCAATATGGCTTGAATGCTGTTGCCCTGGCCATACCCACAAAACCAGGGACACTGGGGTTTTCATTTTATTATTTTGGTTACTCAAAATATCACGAAACCAAGTCCGGCTTGTCATTCAGCAAGCTATTTGGACAAAAAATATCTGTCGGGGTTCAAATAAACTATCATTCAATTTTTATCTCTGAAGAATATGGAAGATCTTCAGCACTATCTGTGGAGGGGGGATTTCTTGCCCAACCAATAAAAAATCTGTTTATTGGTGCACATATTTTCAATCCTTCCCAGTCCAGGTTTCAATCCCCTGAAGGAGATGAATCCCTTCCCGTTATTTTTCGATTTGGCCTGGGATATCGCTTCCTCAATATGGCTCAAGTCAACCTGGAAACCGAAAAGCAAACCGATTTTAAGGCAATCTGGAAAATAGGCCTTGAAATAGAAGCTGTTGATCATCTTTTTCTCCGTGGTGGACTCGCCAGTGATCCACAATTTAATACAATTGGTATGGGATATGAAGCAGTCGGAATCAGGGGCGACCTGGCTTTTAGCTTTCATCCCCAGCTTGGATTTACCCCTCACTTTACCCTAACTTACACCTTCCCATAATGGAAGCTGCCACTCCATGGGAAAATATAATATTCAAATCATTTCTCCGGGGCCTTAAAAGGGTGATTGCTTTCATGTTTGTCACATATCTTTTCAGTATTTCCTTCTTCCTTCTTGCCCAGGAAAATAAAGATGAATGGAAAAGTGTATTTGAAGATCTGGCAGAAAGTCTTTCATCAAGATCGGAACAGGACCTGGACTATACCAGCCTTCTGGAAGAATTAGAGGAATTGCAGGCCCATCCTGTTGCGATTAACACCCATAATCAGGAAGAGCTTAAAAGGCTTTTTATACTTAGCGATTTCCAGGCAAATAGCTTGCAGCAGTACATTTTGGAAAATGGACCTATACTCTCGCTCTACGAGCTGCAATTTGTTTATGGATTTGACCAGGGAACTGTTGAGTTGATCTCTCCTTTCATTAGCCTGGAACAAACCCAAACAAAACAAACAATAGACATTAAGAAGCCCATTAAGTATGGGAGACATCAAATTCTTATCAGAACTCAGAGTATTCTGGAAATTCAGCAAGGATACTTGCCAATAAGCGATTCAGCTTTATCTGAACGACCAAACTCAAGATACCTGGGATCACCATGGAAAGTTTATACCCGATATTCATATTCCTACAAAAAACAGTTGTTATTGGGCTTTACAGCAGAAAAGGATGCAGGGGAAGAGTTTTTTTCAGGAAATAACAAGCAGGGTTACGACTACTATTCCGGCTTTATACAGTTAAACAATGTTTGGAAAATGAAAACCATTGTTATTGGAGACTATGAACCAAGGTTTGGACAGGGACTGAATTTATGGTCTGGATTCGCCTACGGAAAATCTACAGAAGCATTGCTGATTGAAAAGCGACAGTCCGGAATCAGGCGTTATACTTCCACAAATGAAAACCAGTTCTTTAGAGGCATGGCTGCAACAATAGATCTTGGCAATTTTGATTTAAGTGCGTTTTTCTCATCCAAAAATATCGATGCCAATGTACTGAAAAGAGATACCCTGAATCAGGAAGCAAACCTTGTTTCCGGATTTATTGAAACGGGTATTCATGCAACACCGGGAGAAATTTCTGACAGGAAGTCTCTATCTGAAATGATTTATGGCGGGAACCTGAACTATACAAAAAATCGCTTCCATGCCGGACTAACCATGGTGCGATTTCAGTATGATGCAGAGATCAATGCAGGAGATTCCCCCTATGAAGCATTTGATTTCAGTGGGAAATCAGGAAGTAAAATTGGATCAGATTATAAGTATACATTTCGCAGGGGAACCATATTCGGAGAGTTCTCCTGTTCTCCCGGAAATGGCTGGGCATTTATCCAGGGAGGCCTCTTCCCTTTAGCAGAGCAACTATCCATTGCCATTGTATACAGACACTACAGTCCGGGTTTTCTTCCCATATATAGCAATGCATTTAGTGAGAATTCAAGCATACTCAATGAAAATGGCTTTTACATCGGAGCCAGGATTTTCCCTTTTAGAAAATGGGACTTTTCGACCTATATCGATATTTTTTCATTTCCATGGTTAAAATACAGGACTTCAGCCCCATCCAGGGGATCGGAATTTCTTTTCCAGGCTAATTACGCCACAAGTAATTCCTTAAGAATGTACTGGAGAATACAATATGAGAAGAAAAGTGAGAACCTCCCACCTGCCGAAGAAATGGTAAAACCTGGTGAAAAGCAAAAATGGAGAGTAAGGTACCAGGTTGATTACCGGCTCTCCGGAAGTCTGGAACTGAGAAACCGGGTTGAGTGGACTGGCCTGAATAAAAATGAAAGCTTTAGTGAAGGATACCTTATTTATCAGGATATAATTTACAGATCTAATTCTATCCCTCTTGATATTACATTCAGGTATGCCCTTTTTGATACCGAAAGTTATGACAACCGGATTTATGCCTATGAAAACGATCTGCTGTATGCATTTTCTATACCTCCCTACTATGGAAAAGGAATACGTACATACATTCTGCTCCATTCATCCCTGAACAATCACATTGACTTCTGGTTTCGGATTTCACGCACTTCATTTAGTGACAGGGAGCAAATTGGTTCAGGATTGACAACCATAAATGGAAATCATAAAACAGAACTTAAGCTTCAGGCAAGACTTAAATTCTGATTTCTGTTTCATCTATTTAACCAACTAATATTTCGTCCCTAGCGGGACTTAGTTTGTTTTGTTCCAAATTTTTCTATAAATATTTTGTCCCTACGGGACATTTGATTCATGCAAACCATTTGTTGAAACTATTACTATCAGAACTGATGTATGATTAGTTCAATATCGTAGTATTATATCATCTGTTGTTTTGGAATCCAGTAGATTATTGCAGAGCAATACCATATTTATAGCAAGTGCCTTAACCTATTTGATAAGGAGGTCATGGTATTACTTATTACTCGTCAGACCACTTGGAGTGGTCAGACGAGTATGCCCACATTTTAGGCACTCTAGTCATTTCTTAAGGGAGGTTTTATATCCTTTATATTTAACTGAAGACTTGTTCTGCCCCGGAACTCATTTTCATCAATGGTATAACAGATATCGAAGGTTTTTCCATTCTGAATATATTCAAAACTTGGGGACTGGCTGAATGCAATCCCATTGAAAGCAATCCCATTTTCCTGCATCAATTCAAGTTTTATATGCTCGCCACTGGCTCCAACCAACCTGCTCCCCGGGGCTGACACCACATTTCTTGACACAAAAACCGGAGCCATATTTTCCGGGCCAAATGGTTGAAATTGCTTCAAGATTCGCACAAAACTGTCTGTAATTTGTTGAAAATCAAGTTCCGCATCAATGTCCACAACAGGAATCAATTGATCATCTGTGATGGTCTCAGATACAGCCCTCTCAAAACATTCTTCAAACTCTGAAATATTTTCCTTTCTAAGGGTCAATCCCGCAGCATACATATGACCTCCAAAATTTTCCAGAAGATGACTGCATGATTCCATAGCTTTATACAAATCAAAACCCGGCACGGAACGAGCTGAACCTGTAGCCATTCCATTTGACTCTGTAAGTACTACAGTTGGACGAAAATAGGTTTCTATCAATCTGGAAGCTACAATTCCAATTACCCCTTTATGCCATTCAGGATTATAAAGAACCGTGGATTTACTATATAGTAATTTTTGATCGCTGGATATCCTATGAAGTGCATCCTGAGTTATCCCCTGGTCAACAACTCTTCTATCCTTGTTGTAACCATCAATTTTCTGGCTCATTTCATAAGCCTCTTTCTGGTTTTTTGCCAGAAGAAGTTCCACACTTTTTGACCCGGTTTCCATTCTTCCTGCAGCATTGATCCTGGGACCAATTTTAAAAACCACATCGGTGATATCAACCACTCTGTCAGCAATCCCTGCAATTTTCCGGATTGATTTAATTCCTTCCCCCGGATTTGTATTTAACTGCTCCAGTCCATGAAAAGCAAGTATCCTGTTTTCTCCCACTATGGGAACAATATCTGCTGCTATACTAACAGCCACAAGCTGCAGCAAAGGAATAAGCTCCTCAAAATCAATTTCATTAATCTTTGCATAAGCCTGGATCAATTTGAACCCGACCCCGCAACCTGAAAGCTCCTTAAAAGGATATCCACACTCCTTACGTTTTGGGTCGAGTATTGCCACTGCATCCGGCAGATTATCCCCGGGTACATGATGATCACAAATAATAAAATCAATCCCTTTATCCTTTGCATACTTTACCTTTTCAACAGCTTTAATTCCGCAATCAATAGAAATAATCAGTGAGTAGTTATTGTCTTTTGCATAATCAACACCTTTAGTGGAGACGCCATAACCTTCAGTATCCCGATCAGGGATATAATAACCAAGATTGCTGTAATATTTATTGAAAAAGGAGAAGAGTAATGCAACGGAGGTAGTTCCATCAACATCATAATCACCATAAACAAGAATTTTTTCATTCCTGTCCATGGCCGACATGACCCTGTCCACAGCCTGGTTCATGTCCAGCATACTAAAGGGGTCATGAAGATCTTCAAGCCTGGGCCTGAAAAAATACCGGGCATCATCAAAACTTTTCAGTCCTCGTTGTACCAGGAGATTAGCCACAGATTTATCAACATCCAAAGCTTTAGTCAAGACGGCTACTTCAGCTGCGTCCCCAGGCTTCTTTATTACCCATCGTTTATCCATCTTCGATTTTATTTGTCCTCCAAAGACAAGTCAAACACACTGGATACCTTTTGCTTAAGGACTTTTTTCACCTCCTCGATTCCCACTGGCTTCAAATTTTCTTGAGTCATGGAAGTTACACCTTTATCGACAAATCCGCAAGGATTTATATAACGAAAATAGTCAAGATCAGATTGTACATTCAGTGCAAATCCATGCATACTTACCAACCTGCTAACCCTCACTCCAATGGCACAAATTTTTCTGGATTTAGATGGGCTTTTTGTTTCCAGCCATACTCCAGTTGCACCTTCCAGTCGATCTCCTGAAATGTGAAATTCTGCTAAAGTCTGAATAATGGCTTCCTCCAAAAGAGAAATATACTTCCTAACTCCAATGTCAAGACGTTCCAGGTCAAAAATGGGATAAGCAACCAATTGCCCCGGGCCATGATAGGTAATATCTCCTCCCCGATTTATTTTGTAAAAACTGGCACCAATTTTCTTGAGTTGTTCTTCGTTCATCAACAGATTGGCTTCTGAGCCACTCCTTCCTATGGTATAAACATGGGGATGTTCACAAAAAATCAGGGTCCCTGCTTCCGGAGGATTATTAATTTCGCTTGCAGAAAGTTTACGGGAAACCATTTCCCTGAGTAAATCTTCCTGGTAATCCCATGCCTTTTTGTAATCGATCAGGCCCAGATCTTCAAATAATACTTTCAGACTCATTTGTTTACAAGCTCCCTTTTTACATGTTTCTCAGCATGATAAGAAGACCTGACCAGGGGACTGCTCTCCACGTGTGTAAAGCCCTTTTGAAGACCTGCCAGCCTGTACTTCTCAAACTGATCAGGATGAATATACTTCCGAACAGGGTAATGTGATTTTGTGGGAGACAGGTACTGCCCAATGGTAAGTATTTCACAACCCACTTTCCGAAGATCGTCCATAGTCTCCAGTATTTCCTCTTCGGTTTCCCCAAGGCCGAGCATTATGCCTGACTTGGTAGTACATCCCTGCAAGTGAAGGTATTCAAGTACTCCCAGGCTTCGCTCATACCTTGCTTTACTTCGTATTTGTGGTGTAAGCCGGGGAACTGTTTCCAGGTTATGGGAAATTACTTCAGGCCCCGCTTCCACTATTTTGTCCAGGTTTTTTTTCTTCCCGTCAAAATCAGGGATCAGGGTCTCCATGGTCACCCCCGGATTTGTTTCTTTTATGGCACGAATTACTTCCGCCCAGAATGCCGAACCCCCATCCTCCAGATCATCCCTGTCAACTGAAGTAATTACTGCATGCTTTAGCTTCATAATCCGGATGGCATTGGCCAGTTTTTTTGCTTCATTTTTATCAATTGACAAAGGCTTCCCGGTTTTCACCGAACAAAACTTACAGGATCGGGTGCAGATGTCCCCCAGGATCATAAATGTAGCTGTCCCGGCATTCCAGCACTCTCCAATATTCGGACAATTACCACTGGTACATATTGTATGAAGTCCGCTTTTTTCAACCAGGTTTTTCAATTTTGGATAAGCTTCCCCACTGGCTCTTTCCATTCTGAACCAGGAAGGCAGTCTCCCTTTTCTTTTATCAATTCTTCCTTGTTCCTGCATAAGATCTTCTTCTTTCAAAATGCTTTTACAAAGGTAGGGATTCTGTTAAACTTTTTTCCTGTCTCAAAAGCCTGAAAAATGTATAAATGCTATCTTTGCAAAAAATCATTAGCAATGAGTACTATAAGTTATAGTGAGCAGGAGCAAATAAGGAGAAATTCCCTGAAGGAAATCAGGAACCTGGGCATTGATCCATTCCCGGCAGCAGCATACCCGATAAATCAATACTCCAAAGAAATTCTCGAAAAATTCAATCCCGAAAAAGAAAATTTTCAGGATGTCTGCCTGGCAGGCAGGATCATGAGTCGCAGGATTATGGGATCTGCCTCCTTTATTGAGCTGGAAGACAGCCAGGGACGTATACAGGCTTATTTTCGCAGGGATAATATATGCGAGGGAGAGGATAAAACCATGTATAATACCATATTTAAGAAGCTCCTTGACATTGGGGATATCATTGGTATTAAAGGAAATGTGTTTAAAACCCAGGTAGGGGAAATATCCGTCAATGTTAAGGAATTTACCATTCTCAGTAAATCTATTCGCCCCTTGCCCATCGTCAAGGAAAAAGAGGGAAAAACCTGGGATGCTTTTACCGATCCTGAGCAAAGATACAGGAACCGCTCAATGGATATGATAGTAAATCCGGATGTTCGGAAGACCTTCATTCAAAGAACAAAGCTTGTAAATTCTATGCGGGAGTTCCTCAACGGGAAAGAATACCTGGAAGTTGAAACCCCCATTCTGCAGCCCATATATGGTGGTGCCGCTGCCCGGCCTTTTAAAACCCATCATAATACATTAGATCAAACCCTATACCTGAGGATTGCCAATGAGCTTTACCTGAAACGACTGATTGTGGGGGGATTTGATGGAGTATATGAATTTTCAAAAGACTTCCGGAATGAGGGAATGGACCGCTTTCACAATCCGGAGTTTACTCAAATGGAGATCTATGTGACTTACAAGGATTACTTCTGGATGATGGAAATGTTTGAGGAGATGATTGAGAAAGTAGCCATGGATCTTCATGGAAGCACAAAGGTGCAGGTTGGTGAGAATACCATAGACTTCAAACGCCCCTGGACCCGCCTTACCATGTTTGAGGCAATTGAAAAATATGCAGGTGTGGATATTTCGGAAATGGGAGAAAAAGAATTATTTGAAACTGCAAAGAAACTGGGAGTTGAGGTAGATGACTCTATGGGCAAAGGGAAGCTTATCGATGAGATCTTTGGTGAAAAAGCCGAGCCCAAACTCATTCAGCCGACCTTTATTACAGATTACCCTATAGAAATGTCTCCCCTTTCCAAAAAGCACCGGTCAAAAGAAGGACTGGTGGAGCGCTTTGAAGGCATTGTAAATGGCAAGGAATTGTGCAATGCATTTTCTGAATTGAATGATCCCATTGACCAGCGGGAACGATTTGAAGAGCAGCTCAAACTTGGAAAACGAGGCGATGAAGAAGCAATGATACTGGACGAAGCCTTTTTAAAGGCAATTGATCTGGGCATGCCTCCTACGGCAGGTTTAGGAGTTGGCATAGACCGCCTTGCAATGATGATGACTAATTCCCACTCTATTCAGGATGTTTTGTTTTTTCCACAAATGAGGCCGCTGGCCAATACGCAGGAGGCAGTAAGCAGTACGCAGGAATATGTCGAACTTGGAATTCCTGAAGAATGGGTCCCCGTTTTACAAGAACTGGGATATACCACAATTGAGAAATTGAAGGAAGTAGAAAAGTCCGGTAAACTGGCGAATGATTTGAATGGCTATAATAAGAAGAATAAGTTGGGATTAAAGGGATTGAGTCCGGAAACGGTAGCAGGCTGGCTTAAGCCTTAAGGTGCAACTACTAATACTAAATTGAATTTCGAACAAGGAACACCGATTAGCGATTTTTGATTTTATTTCTCAAATCGGCGTTCGTTAATCGGTGTTCGATATTCAAATCGGGATTCAGGGAAAAAGAGGCTGGGACTGAAGGAATTGAGTTTTGCAACGGATTCATGAGCTCACCGCCTAAAGTGGTTCTGTTCCTCGGTTTGGGCTTCTTTGTCATCTAATTGTCACTATTGATCCATTATCTGGAATTGTTAATTTATTGAATCTGCATCTTTTATGCAACGAACTGACATACCGTATTTATAAACTTCAGAATAAATACCTTGAACATGATCTGAATTGTAGTACATTATTCTATACCATGGAAGGTTGATATAGTAATAGTTGTCAAAGTGCAGTGAAGAACTCCACCAAAAACCATAGTATCCCAATCCACCAAATGTACCATCCTTTGTTCTATAGCCACCGGGCAATGCCGCAAATTGATACTGATCATTTCCATTTCCCCCATCGCGCCAGCCACTGGTGCCCTTTAAATTCTTACCCATTGAATAATAAGCGTATAGTTCTCGCCAATCTTCATTTGTAGGAACATGCCAGCCAGTTGGGCATAATTTACCAGTTATAATTGCAGTCCAGTTATATAGTGCACCAAATGTATCTTTGTATGAGATTTCATTGCTATACCAACAATAAGCCGGTAATGAAATATTGCTCCATATAGAGTCATCAATTGCATTTAAGATCGAAGTTTCATCATTTAATTTAGTGGCAACCAGGTTTTCAGCCATCCACCACTGTTCCCTGATCTTAACTACCTTGTATGTATTCCCTTCGATATCAGTTATACTACTGGTATCAATATCATTGGTTTCTTTCAATTCATTCTCAAGTTCCTTTTCACATCCTGGAAATAGGATTAAACCAAAAAATAAAAGTGAAAAAAGTATTATGCACCTCATAATACTAATGTTTAGGGTATTTTGCTAATTGCTAATAAAACTTGATGTATTTAGTAACACCCTGATAAAGTTAATGAAATTTAAAATGCCATCAAGACATCAACCCATTCAAAACTGACCTCAATTTTAGCTCACTCTAGTTCACTTTAGGCACTTCAGAAGAATTGCGTCCTTTTTGTCACATTATTGTTCCTTAAGTAATATTAATAAATAAATTATAATGTCTAGTATATTAG
>JAUVKW010000189.1 GCA_030596025.1 Bacteroidota bacterium
AATGGACAATGATATTTTTCAAGGCTATAAGGGTCGGGCACTGGAGGTTCTTCAGAAATACCAGGTACGTGTTTGGGGACAGGCCCATATTGTGACCACAAGAGGAGAATTTAAGGGAACTGTATTACCACGTGCAGAAAATGATGATGAGCTCCACATAGTTATTAAGATCAGTACAGGCTACAATATTGGTATCGATATTGACACCATTTTAAAGATGGAGGAAAAAGGCTATAAAAAAGCCAACTACAAAATTCCTGAAAAAGAATTCCCAAAAACACCAGGCCTCCCAAAGGTCAAGCTATTTGGAACAGGTGGCACCATTGCTTCCCGCCTGGATTACAGAACCGGAGCAGTGATCCCGGCTTTTTCACCAGGAGAACTATATGGAGCAGTACCTGAACTTGCCGATATTTGCAACCTGGAAACAGAAAAAGTCTTCGCAGTATTCAGCGAAAATATGGGTCCAAAGCAGTATATTTCACTTGCTAAAGCTATCGGCAAGGAAATTCAAAATGGTGTGGATGGGATAGTCATCGGTCATGGTACAGACACACTTCATCATACAGGTGCAGCACTCACTTTCATGTGTCAGAACCTACCTGTACCTGTCATCCTTGTTGGCTCACAGAGGTCGTCAGATCGTCCCAGCTCTGATGCTGCTCTCAACCTGATGCATGCAATGAAAGCCGCAGGACAATCAGACATTGCAGAAGTAATGGTTTGTATGTTTGGACCAACTTCCGATGATTATGGACTTTTGCATAAAGGAACCAGGGTAAGAAAAATGCATTCTTCATACAGATCAACTTTCCGGACCATTGGAGATACACCTCTGGCAAGAGTTAGCCGGAAAGAGATACATACAATAAAAGCTGAATACAATAAAAGAAGACAAGATAAAAAGGTAAGGATCCTGCCTTATTTCAGTAAGGAAGTTACTATGTTGTACTATTATCCAGGCATGAGCCCTGATATTTTAGATGCAATGGTAGATATTGGGTATAAGGGGATTATCTTTGTCGGAACCGGACTGGGCCACGTAAACAAGGAGCTTTATCCGGCAATAGAGCGTGCTCATAAGAAAGGTGTACATATGTATATGACCCTCCAAACAATTTGGGGCTATGTACATATGTTTGTTTACGATACCGGAAGAGATATGATGGCAAAGGGAATTATTCCTGCCGGGAATATGTTACCGGAGGTAGCCTGGGTAAAACTCAGCTGGATACTGGGACAAACAGAGGATCCTGAGGAGGTAAAACGCCTTATGTTAACACCTGTAAATGATGAAATTACTGATCGTGAACCATATAACGGATACCTTGTCTACCAGGGGGGACTGCCAGAGGTTGACGATTTTGTGAAAAGAGTGCATAAATAAAAATCATGGAATAGTGGAAAAATGGAATAGTGGAAGAAAAGAATGGAAATAAGATATTATTATCTGATGATAAATTTGCTGATCTCTGTAGATTAGAGATTGAAGCTTTGCACAGGTTCATTGAAGCATGGATGAATGCTTGTATAGAAAAAGATGAAACTCTCTTTAAGAGATTCTCCAATGCCCTGGATGATGATTTTATTATTATTGATCCAAATGGAGAGAGTAAAACAAAGAAAGAAATTGTTGAAAGTTTTTGGGATGCCTATGGTATCCATCCAAAGTCTTTCAGAATAATAATTAAAAACTTTAATCCACGTATTGCATTCAATAATATTTTCATGGCCACTTATGAAGAATGGCAAAGTGCTGAAAAGAAATCGGCCAGGATAAGTACAATACTGTTTAAGATTGATCCGCAAAACAACAAACCTCTCTGGTATCATCTGCACGAAACCGGTTTATTATAAAGTTCAGTGCCAATCTATGCATAATTTCCGACAAGCCTTGCAGATACTGAACTTGACGGAACAATCTCACAAACATTGTGAATAAACAAGTTCAGCATGACAGAGGCAGTAAACAACCTACGGTCATCCTAAACTCGGTTCAGGGTAAAAGGGTTAACCCCAAATGCACCCTGCCAGATGTTGGTGATTTTGAAAAAAAAGCAAATAAATAGTAAATTAAACGATAATTACTTTATAGATTCAAAATATATTATTAAATTTATCCTTGAATTTTAAACATTGTAGTTTCATTTTTCAAGGAATATGGTTCCAAGATATACATTAGAAGCCAGAATTATTGACTCGCTTGAGTTTAATCCTGTTACTGCTCTGCTTGGACCAAGACAATGTGGAAAAACAAGTATTGCAAAAACTATCGCAAACAAATCAAAGCAAACATATTACGATCTTGAAAATCCAACAGATTATTCAGCTTTGACACAATCTCCAATGCTCTTACTGGAGTCTCTCGAAGGGTTAATTGTTTTGGATGAAGTACAGAGACACCCCGACATATTTCCTATCCTGAGGGTACTTGCCGACAGGTCAGTTCAGGGCCAGAAATTCCTTATTCTGGGCAGTGCATCTCCATATTTGACAAAAGGAGCATCGGAGTCGCTTGCAGGGAGAATTAATTTCATTGATATGTCAGGATTTAACCTATTAGATATCGAACAGGAAAAATGGAAAACTTTATGGATAAGAGGCACCTTCCCTACCTCCTACCTGGCAAAAAACAATAATCAGAGTTATAACTGGAGAGAAAACTATATTAGAACATTTCTTGAACGGGATATTCCTCAATTAGGTATAAGAATTCCTTCGGCAGCCTTGAGAAGATTCTGGACCATGATTGCTCATTTTCATGGGCAGATATGGAATGCTTCTGAATTTGCACGTTCAATTGGCGCCTCAGAACCAACTGCAAGAAGATATATCGATCTGCTTACTGATGCATTTGTGGTTCGCCAGCTACAGCCATGGCATGAAAATCTTAAAAAACGTCAGGTAAAATCTCCAAAAGTATATATTCGCGATTCAGGTATATTACATACCCTTTTAAATCTCCCCGAGAACAATATATTATCACATCCAAAACTCGGAGGATCCTGGGAAGGATTTATAATAGAACAAATTCTGGATCTGGCAAATGTACGTGAAGCCTATTTCTGGGCTACTCATGCCGGGGCAGAACTTGACCTGCTTATTTTCAAGAATGGTAAAAGAATTGGTTTTGAAATAAAATACGCAGATGCCCCGACAAGAACGAAATCTATGACAATTGCTCTTGAGGATTTAAGACTGGATATATTATACGTGATTTATCCGGGCAGGGAATCATATCCGATTGACAAAAACATCCAGGTTGTTGGAGTAAAAGAATTGATTCCTCTTTTAAAAACAAAAATCTGATTACAGTTTCTTCTTTAGCTATCTTTAATATCCGGAAGGATTTCCATAATTTTTTCCTCAAGGATTTTCAATAATAACTCCCGCTGTGATTTGTTATATTTCTTTGGCAGGTTTATTTCTATCCTGCGGGGGGTAAAATTGATTAGCAATCCCTTTTGTCTTTCATTCCTGGCAATTCTCGAAAGGTTAAATACTTCCTCTCTGCTTAAATTCTGATGTTTGAATTTCATGTAAATTTCCCATTGTTTATCGGAAATATCATTTTCATCTGTCTGTTCTACCTTTCTTATTGCACGCAGAGTCCTTACATCATTAGTAGTTTTATTTTCCAGCAGGTCTTCGACAATTCTCTTATCCATGTTTAGGGTTTGTAAAAGATCTCCAACATAGGTTTCATCTTTATTAATAGCTTTAGAAAGCTCGCGCTTATCTTTAAAAACTCCTGAATCCAGAATTTTCTTAAAAGCAAAAGCACGTTCAATGTTATGCAAGTCTTTACGTTGCATGTTTGAAACAACAGACATTACCTGGGCTTCGCGGTCGGTCATATCCCGGACTATTGCACTTATTTGCTTCCTGTTGAGCAGCCGGTGTGCTTCAAATCTCCTGTGACCATCAATCATCTCATACTTTTCACCTGATTTCCTGACAATTACAGGATTGAGCTGACCGTTTACTTTAATACTTTCAACTAACTTCAGTAATTCACCATCGTTAACCATACGAAAACTATATTCACTACTTATTAGTCTGCCCTGATAAGGAGACGCTAATATCTGATCGGTTGGTATTCGTATAATCTGTGTTGTCATTCTTTAATAATAGAGATTATGGTGTTATCTGACTGTTTTACTGATCATTAGCAATATGTTTACTTAACATGTATGGTAATACTACTTCTACAAGTCTTAATACTCATTGTGACAATGTATGCTCCAGGCTTAGCTTTTGATCCTTCTTTGAAACTATACTCGAAAGAATTTTCTCCTGCGTTCGATTCCATACTGAATTTATCAACAATTTTCCCGACCATATTTGTAACATAGAAATCAACTTTTTGAGGGGTTGGCGTTGAATATTGAAAAGTTGTCATGTCTGAAGTTGGTACAGGGTAAATTTTGTTTAAACCACAAGCTTCTTCTTCAAGTGAAGAAATTGCAGTGGGTTTCTCTACAACCACATAAGATGAAGGTCCGAAAGAAACATTTCCAGTTATATCTTCCGCAGTTACATCTACTTTATACCTATCATAAATATCATTTGATTCTTCAAGAACAGAACCATAATCTACTGATTTTACTTCAGCATTATCTGTTATTGTATAATTTACAGCTTCTTCGGGAGTTGTAAAGTCTGCTTCTTTTATTTTAACAGTGTCAGATTCGAGAATAATTGTAGGAGATTCTAAATCTCTTACAGTAATCGTTTGATAAATTGAATCTGATTTTATTGGGAGATTGTAAATTACATCTCCTCCAGATTTATGAAAGATTGAATTTTGAACCAAATCAACCAATCCTTTTCTTCTTAAAGTATAATTATATTGACCCCTCTCATCTTCATATAAAGGTATTTGATCTGAAAAATCATAAGAAACATTTGCAAAGTTTTGCCCGGTTAAATCTGTGTTCCCCCAAGCACCTTTAGTGTTTAAGATTGTTATTAAATCGAGGTTGGTATTATAAATTACTTCTCCTAAATTATCATAAATTAATCCGTGTTCGTAATTAAATTCTTTATCCTCCAAACCAGAAAGTTCTAATTCTACTAAATGAGAGTTTACCCTTAACATTTCCGGTGAAACCCCTCTTAATGTGACATTATAATTTTCATCCATGTCAAAACTTACCAATTTAACATCTCCAAAAACTTTTTCTCCAAGAAAATTTTCTGTATAAACAAATCTACTCAGAATAACTGGACCTTCAATCATTTGAATATCTCCTGGTTTAATATCCAGATAATCAGCATGATAAGAATCAAAAAAATAATAATTTTCAAAATCTATTGTGCTTAATCCTCCTTCAAACATTCCGTTATATCTATGAGCAACATCATTGTATGTATAAGAATCAACTCTAAAAGTAGGTATATTTGAATAATTTCCAAGGGTGCCGTCATAATTTAAATAAGCATGATAATTTTCAAAATTAATAAT
>JAUVKW010000043.1 GCA_030596025.1 Bacteroidota bacterium
AGAATACAAATTGCGTCAAAAGAGCACTTATCAAAAACATCTTCTTCATATGCTTAAGTCTTATATCTTATTAATTTTTTTAAAAAAAACTATATGCTGTGGATCTTTTCAACACTCCAAAAAAGAATTATCATACCTAAAAATCCAATTAATAAAGTAATTAAAAGTGCTTTCTTATTTGGTTTCTGATCAATAAATAAATTCGTTGATTTGGCATAATCAAGCCCCGGTAGCAAATCTATGCCATAAGGGTAGGCCAGATCTTTTATATTCAGCATATTTATTACTGGTATTCCTTTAGCATTCATTTCCTGCACAAGGCCCCGGTCAGGGTCATTACATAGTTTTAATTCCATATTGAAGCCATTTGGAAGGCTGGCAGCATGAGAACATCCCCCCAGGGCCGATTGATTTCCTCCAATATTAATAAATACAGCAATATCTTCAGATGAAAAAATCTTAAGCTTATAATGTATTGACTCTATTAAGCTCTCTGGCAGATACAATTGACGATTGTTACGACTTACCGCCACCTTGATTATTTCAATCCCCTCATCGGTTAGCCCTTCTCCAATATCATTTTCTGCTCCCCTTGATATGACTTGCGAAGCGTACTTAAGTCCGGCATCCTCTGCTAACCAGCCTTCCATATCAATCCAGGTAGCTTCTTCCTGATTTGCCCCGTAAGTTGAAGCTCCCAATGAACTCATCACAATTGCTTCCAATTCCAGTATCTGTATTGCAGCCAGGGTAGAAATAGCCAATGCCGGAAAAGATCCTGATAATACTAGTCCAACTTTATCTCCGGGTTTTAAGCCTGCTTCCTTGAGCAAGCGCACCATTAATGCTGCAAAATCGGGATTAGTTGACACTTCCTTGGCACTAAGAGATCCTAAAGTAGTGGTTGTAGAAGTAAAATCATCGCCAATCAGATGATTGTTTGGGACATTAGAATTTGCATCGGAAACTATTCCTTTTTCTATCTTCTTTTTGCGGATAACATTAAACCAGTCTTGTGATAACTCAACAGCCTGATTCATTGATCTGTTAAACCTAAAAGATTCATTTTTGACAAACTTATATTGAGTAAGTAAAAATCCAATCAGGAAGATGCCAAAAACCAGCAGTAATCTGATATTTAATGACAAGTTTTTCACAGAAGCAAGGCTATTTGATAAGTAATCAGGGTAACAATACCAAGAGATAAAAGAGTTGGAACAACTTTCTGGCGAGACATTTCATGTGCAATAAGTCCCGGAATAATATACCCTATAGATTGTAAATCAAGCCTGAATAAAGGCATAGGTTGTAAAATAAGATCAATAGCAAGCTTGAGAAGAAATCCCAGGACCAAAGCCAGAAGCAATTTTCTTCTGCCATAAATAATTAAGCGGGAAGAAAGAAATTTAATGATGTAAAAGATAAGTATTGACAACACTAGTGTAACCAATATTTTATCGGGTTGAAAAATGAAAAGCGCGAAATAGGCAGGAGCAATAACTCCTCCTGGAGATACGCCAACAAATTCATAAAAAATGAATCCGGTTATTAAGCCAATCAAGAATAGTTCAACAATCATGATACATTTTTAAATTCATTTAAAACCCTGTATCCCTCACTCCTAATATTTCCTATTCCAATTATTAGTTCTGTGCCTGGAAACTCTTTATCAATTATATTTAATATACCATCTATCTGGTTTGATTTGAGTTTTTGAATTTCTACACCAGGGTTCAGGCATTTGAGCTTCCTATATGCCCATTCTTTGTGATCACCGGTAATAATCACAAACCGACATTGATTGTGCATTTTCTTAATCCATTCCGAAAACTGTTTTGTTCTTAATGGCCTGTCAGACCTGGTATTAAAAACGAAAGTAAGGTTTTCATGAATGCCCAGTTTATTTGTCCAATAGTTAAAATAATCCGTTGCTGAGTCAGTATCATTTACAGAGAAGGCATTGAGAAAAACAGCATTAGTTTTTTCTGTTTGCAATTGTATTAAGTTGGATTTATCATCACTTATGCTGTTAAGAATAGATTCTAGAGCTACTTCCCTGTCAATTCCAGCCAATACTGCCACCTCCGCAGCCACTTCAATATTGGTGGCAAACACACCATATGGTAAGGTATAAACAAGTTTCTCATCCAGTTTTTCAGGAATAAGCAGTTTGCAGTTTTTCTTCTCTGCTTCCAGCCTTATGGCAGACAAGCTTTCGGTATCATTTGAAACAACGATGCAATTCGCAGGAATTGCCTGACAGGCATATTCCACCCTCTGCTTTTTGTTTGTACCCACCTTCTCCCTGTGATCATCTCTTATATTAGAGATCACATAAATATCCGGTTTATAAAATTGGCTTTCTATCTTTTGCAGGACTGGATTAATCGACATGCATTCAAGAACCAGAGCTTCAACTTTTACTTTTGCAGCTTTTCGTATGATCCGGAATTGTTCATTGACTCGTGCAGGTCCGAGTCTCCTGATTGGTTTAAGGCTTCCGTCTGGTTGAATTAAGCATGGAATCTCACCGGTAACTTTACCTATTGTTTTTATATCTGAAGCTCGCAGAGCTGTTGAAATGTATTTTGTAATAGTAGATTTTCCCCTGGTCCCGTTTACATGAATTTTTAAGCTAATGCTTTTGATACTACGCCTTGTATGAATTGCCTCAAAAATCATTAAAGCAAATAAAATACAAATCAGGATAAATGCATAAATCATATTACATGCCTTAACCCGGGAAATGCATACGTTTTTATAGCAATATAATACAAGCCTGATACTCCTCAACAATAGATATTAAAGGAGTAATAAAAAGTATATTCCGGAATATTTCTACTTAAATAATTTCCCCATTGGTTCAGCTGCAAAACTGATCTTTTCTACAGATTCCATAGGAATCCCTTTTTCTTTTGAAATTTTAGTGAAAAAGTCATCTTCATTTCCCTGAGCCACAACAATCATGGCCTTACTGTTTTCTGCTATCAGCTGACAGAATCCATCAGATTGACCGCCCCGGCGAGCGTTGCCTCCTATGTGCATCATCACAATTGGGATATTTTTTTCGTTTGCTGCCTTAACCAGGGTTTCCACTCGTGTCATTTCATCCTGCTGACTTATTCCTGCTGCACCAAGTCCTTTTGAACTAAAACCGGGTACAATAATAAGTGTTTTTATACCATCCAAATCAGATACATCTGCCATAAGTTTAGTTTCCGCACTCAGTTCCTGCTTTTTTGCAAGTAGCTTAACCAGTTTAACATCGGCACTTTGCCCGGCAGAAGTGATCAAAATTGGTTGTTCATATTTCCCGGTTTCGGAAGAAAAGGAAAAAAGAATCGCAGAAATTACGATAAGACTAAAGATTTTTAATGACTGTTTTTTCATGATACTATGTTTTAATTATTTAGATATTTCCCTATACCATTTTCTACCAGTTCCTGATAACCTGGTAAGCCCGAAACCTCCACAGGATTATCAAAATGGATCTCATTATAAGAGCTAATGATTGCCATAAAACCTGAAAGATGTCTTCCCACCCTGTGTTCAAGCTGTTCACCTTCGTCACGGTAAACAATCCGCAGGGCTCCGGTTTCTTTTGCAATTTGGTAATTTTTACTAACACCATCAAGTATTAATTCTTCATTCGTTTTTCCTCTTAACCTGCCTTGAATCGGATTGCTTGTTTCCATAAGGAAAGGATAAGTTTCTGTATAATCTCCCCATTCGCGATGACTGAGTCCGTGAAAATTTTTTGGTGATAATTCGGGAGTAAACTGAAGTTCTTCCATCTCAAGTTCAAGGATAGAATACATTGCAATATCCTCTGATTTTTCGTGATAGACTATTGCATTAATTATAGGAATTTCAGGTGCGGCTTCGTGCAAATCATAAGAAATATCAACTTTTTCCTTTTCAATCATTTGCATAATGGCGTAAGCTACCTTTTCAGTAAATGATCCTTTAGAACTACCAGGATATGCTCTATTCAGATTTCTTGATTCCAGACCTGAGTATTGCTGTCCTGAAGGCTTATGCGAATAAACCAATGGATCGGGCCATTGGTCGAGAGGATTTGTAGCTCTTGATCCAAAGCGAAATTCTCGTGGGCCATTGTCTGTATTGATATGAAATGATTGAGGAAATGCTTCCATCGGATCGGTACAGGTAAATGCAGAGTTATTCAGCCTGGGAATAACAATAACCCTGCCTTTTTCAGGAATCAGGTTTTCGAGAATTACCACACTGGCAAGGTATCCTGCCGGCTCGTTTGGATGAGTTCCACCCGCAAGAAAAACGGTAGCACCAGGTTTCCCACTATCGAAAAAATAGATCTTCGTATCTCCATTTGTGTCTTTGATTCCCGGGAAATAATCACTTAACATCCCTTCGCTTGTCAATTCTTCACTGGGATATAAAGGTTCAGATACATGTAATTTATGAAATTCCAAAGAAGCAATAATGCCTGCTAATATTGTAATAAGCGAAATAACAATTGCTGAAATATGATGTTTTTTCATCGGAATCATCTATTTAACTTGTAAAATTCTAAGAATAAAAATCAGAAGTACAAAAGCAATAGCTATCTGCATCTTCCATTTTCTTTCCTGGAAAAACTCTATGCCAAGAATGACTGTGACATAGATGAGTATGATTGTATAAATAATATAAAGCATAAGCATAAAAAATTAAAAAAAGAACCTGGAAATATCTTCCGCAAATATTAATACTATAATAGCCACAAACATTGAAAAAATTATAGGAATAATACTTTGCTTCAATATTTTAAAATGATTCTTCACTCCCACAGTTTGCGCAGCATATGCACAAAGTAATGAAGGTGGAGGCATAAGGTCTCCCAGAGCTGCCATCATAACCAATGAAGCTGTTACTACGACTGCACTTTTTCCAATAAAGACATAAACAAGAGGAACACCAATAACCGAAGCTGATGCATAGGCAGATCCCATAAAAGGCATTACTGCTGCAGCCATATATTTTACGGCATCAGGAAGTTGAAGAGCTGAAATAGCCAGGTAGCCCCTTACTCCTGTCAGGGTAAGTATCTGGAGAAACATCCCTACTCCAACAAGAATAACTATTACAGGCAATGCCATTCTCAAAGCTTCGCGGGAAACCTTAATTATTTTGGTTTTAGGAGAAATAATGATTCCTAAAACAGAGCCTATGGTAAAAATCAGAGGGACACCCAGGTGCAGCAAGTATTCATGAAAAATAATTTCACTTATCATATAGCCGATTACAAAAATAAGCGGGATATATAGTTTAAAGCCCCTGTTGCTATTTTCAACTATATTGAGCTTTTCTAAAACCATGTCAAGGTCAATTTTTTTCACAAATCTGACCCGGAAATATATGGCAGTGAAAAGTGCTGCCGGCAAAGAAACCAGTAATAAAGGAATAGTAAAACCAATATATGGCATATCAACCCCACCTCCAATAATCATTACCGGTATGCTTATTGGAGGAGCAACTTCTCCAAATACGGCAGCCATAGCAATCAGCGATCCGGTAGCCAACCTTGGAATACCAATAGCCAGAAGAACAGGAGCCACTAATATCCCTGTAGTAAGAACACAGGTAGAAGAAAGGCCAGTAAGCATACCGGGGAACATTACAAATAATACAATTACGATGATCAAAATGCTTGGCTTTTTGTAAAAGGTCTTAATAATCCACAGGCTTATCAGGGCTAAAACTCCACTCGATTCCATTATTTTCATAAATATCATAGCCGTAGCTATAATCATAATGGCCTCCATAAAGCCAAACCCGCCTTCAACAAGTTGTCTGACAGGAATTCCATGGCCATCAACCAGGCCTCCTACCACAGCAGCCAGAATAAGAGAAACCCCTGCAGGCATCTTTAATACAAAAACACTAATTGCAAAACTTGCAAGCATTAACAACAAAATAATTAATTCAAAATTCATATTAGTGAAATGTATTTTAGTTTAGTTTTTTTCAGACATGTTATTTGAAATTGCAGCCATTTTATCTTTCTCAATATTTTCAAATTGGTTCTTTTTATCTTTTTTTCTCAAAATATTGGTCCAGAACAGAATCTCCATAAGCAGCAATTTCTGGAATTTGAGGGAAATAATGAATTGCCAGGAATTCTATTAAGCTTAGAGCGATATCATTAGCAACTTTTTTCTGTAGATACTTATCGGTACGTGTATGTAAATCCATCTCTATTTGTATCCCATCGATAGTCCCTCCACTTGAAGATCCATATCTTGAAGTGTTAAATCCACCGCTAAAAAAAGGCTCATCCGCTTGCGGATATAATAGTTTACTGCAGGGCACACACACCTGGCCTTTTGCATTTAGTAGTGACCCAAAACTATAATTTCCTCTTACTAACTCAGTAAAGGACAATTCGAGCCTGTTATTTTCCAAAAGATGTCTGATGCTGGAAAATTCATTCAGTAAGTCCGCATCCAAAAGTTCTTTATCAAGACGAAGTTCCTCTCCCGTTAACAAATACCCTAACTCCATTCGTTCAATTTTATGCCGGTGTCCATGCAAATCAATAAAAAGGCCTTTTCCATATTCTTCTGTTATTTTTCCTTTAACACTACTTATTCGGTTATGATATGCATACCAAACCTGCTCGGCTTTAAGATTGCCATTTGCAGCTTCTTCAATATTACGATTGGCGTCAAGGCGAGTACGGTGTAAATGATTGATAATAACATAAGGATGTTTCCCGGTCAGTTCATTGATTCTTTTGATTATCTCATAAGCAATCTCAATGGTATAAATATCCTGATTCTTTGCAAATCTGCCTGTTCGTTCAGGGATATCATCAGGCTTTTCGTACCCTCCATGTGGTACAGAAATAATCAATGGCAGATCTCCATGGACATACTCTACATAGTCGCTATCAATATGATATTTTTTCCCAGGAATAAAATCCTGAGTCATTACCAACTGAGAGGAAATAAAAAAAATACTGAATAATACCGGAACAACTTTTCTTATGTACATTTCATTACAATAAATAATGTGAGATGAATATCCAAAATACGTGCCATATATCCAATAAACTAATACTCCATATCAGAATAAAGCTATTTTCAAAACTACATCCTTTGAGTGTTGTTAGCAAGCAGGATTTTTGTTATTTTTCCAAGTGGTTATAAAAATACTGAATTTTTAAAACAAACCTGTGCTTATGAGACAAACTAACCTAATGCCTGTGTCTTTTCAGCTCAATTTTTGCATTGAATCAATTCACATTTTGTTCACGTTCTTGAGTATACAAGTTTTGGCACATCTTTTGAAATTTAATTAGCAGAAATTCATACACATATTTTTTACAATGAAAAAATTACAATTACACTTCACATTACTAATCCTGATATTTACAGGATTCTTTTCAATCTCCATAGCCCAGGATACTCCTGTGGGAGAAAACGGAATGGTTGCCACGGCTCATCCTTTGGCTTCCGAAGCTGCAATAGAGATACTGAAAAACGGAGGCAATGCTATCGATGCAGCTGTAGCTGCAGCTTTCGCTATTGGAGTTGTTGAGCCCGATGGTTCAGGTCTTGGTGGTGGCGGCGGAATGGTCGTTTATTTAAAAGATAAAAACGAATCCTATTATATTAATTATTATGCCAGAGCATCAGAACGTGCTTCAAAATCAGGATATTCGGGCAGTAAGGATGCTCATACAGCCAAAGCAATTTGTGTTCCGGGAACTGTTGCAGGATTAACCATGGCTCATGAGAAATTTGGAACTCTTCCCTTAAGTAAAGTTCTTGAACCTGCTATCAGGTTTGCCTCTGAAGGCTTTGAGATAGATGCCACCCTTGCCAGGCTGATCCTTGATAACATTGAAACCGTGATGGTCGATGAGGAAACAATAAATATTTTTTGCGAAGATGAATTTCCCAGGATGGAGGGAGAAATAATAGTACAAAAAGAACTGGCAAAAACGCTTTCTATAATTGCAAATGAAGGCAGAGAAGGTTTTTATAAAGGCGAACTGGCAAAATCAATGGTTCAGGGTATAGCTGAACGGGGTGGAGTTCTCACTTTGAATGATTTTGCATCATATGAGGCTCAATTTACCCGACCGGTCTATGGTACATACCGGGGTTATGAAATTGTTTCAGCCAATGCCCCTCATTCAGGTTTGTGTTTGATTGAAGCATTGAATATTCTTGAAAATTACGACCTGAAAAATGCTCCTCACTATAGCGAATCAGCTAAAGTTTTACACTTTATTGCCGAAACAGAACGATTTGTATATGCAGATCGAACAGCTTATTTAGGAGATCCACGAGTGACAGATGTACCTGTTAGCGGATTGATATCAAAGGAATATGCAAAAAAACGTTTCAATCAGATAAATCAGGAAAAAGTAGATCCTCCCATATACCGGGATATTGAAGAAGGAGATCCATTCCCTTTCAGGAAAGATAAAGGAGTTCAA
The DNA here is from genome assembly GCA_030596025.1 of Bacteroidota bacterium. Lineage (GTDB taxonomy): Bacteria > Bacteroidota > Bacteroidia > Bacteroidales > VadinHA17 > JAYEGO01. The sequence continues at coordinate 8,471 of JAUVKW010000043.1, forward strand.
TCAAAGGATGAAGCAAATTCATTGCTTGACGGACATACTACGCATATGTCAATAATAGATAAAGATGGCAACTGTGTAGCACTAACACAAACCCTTGGCTTGTTTTTCGGATCTGGTCAGACAATAAACGGAGTATTGTTTAACTGTGCCATGACCAATTTCTCATATTTTAATAAAAGCAGCGTTAATTTATTTAAAGATGGAAAACAGTCGAGAAGTACTATTATGCCTACTATTATCCTGAAAGATGGTAAGCCGTTCCTTATTGCCGGGACCCCTGGTGCAGCAAGGATCATATCAACACTGATTGAAGTCGTAATAAATATGATTGATTTTGATTTTAATGTGGAGGATGCAAATCTTGCTCCAAGGTTTTTTGTCAGGGATAATGAGGATTTTCTTTACATGGAATCTGGAATTCAACCAGAAGTGAGAGCAGAACTTGAAAAAATGGGACATACTATTAGGGTATACGAAGGAACAGATCTATTCTTTGGAGGGGTGCAAATGATCTATGTTAACCCTGAAAATGGCAGGTTTTATGGCTCCGCCGACAAACGCCGCGGAGGGAAAGCAATTGGTTATTAATTATTTAATCCTTAAGAAGCAGCGTTTTTTTGTTGCTTGTACCATGCTTTAGCTTGGTGTAAGTGGTAAATGCCATATTTGATTACTCATAGCGTGTTCCGATGATGATAACATCATCAATCTGCTCTTCATTTCCACGCCACTTTTCAAAAGTTTCTTCAAGCCTGATTTTTTGCTCCTTCATAGATAAGTCCTGAATGTCGAGTAGAAGCTTCTTCAGGTTCCTTATCATAAACTTTTTTCCTATTTCGCCGCCAAACTGATCAGCAAAGCCATCAGAAAAGATATATGTAGTATCTCCTTTTTCCAATTTGATTTTATGACTGGTGAATTTCTGGCCCGAATCTGAACTGGTCCAACCAATAGCAAACCTATCTGCTTTGGTTACTACTAATTCATTATTCCTGATCAAATATAAAGGGTTGTAAGCCCCGGCAAATTCAAGCTCATTTTTCTTCATATCATAAACTATTAAAGAAAGATCCATCCCATCCTTAACTTCGCCTGTCTCCGCTTGCTTTTGCAAGGTATTTACTACCTCATCATTTAAGTGATCTAGAATATCCGCGGGATCGGTAAAACCATATTCTTTAACAATTTTATTCAATGAATTATATCCTATAATCGACATAAAGGCACCTGGGACACCATGTCCGGTACAATCCACAGCAGCAATAAATTGCTTTGATCCATCCACTGCCAACCAGTAGAAATCACCACTGACAATATCCTTAGGCTTGAATAATATAAATGAGTTTTTTAATGAGTCTTCCGGGGGAAGAATTGCATTTTGTATTCTCTTTGCATATCGTATGCTGTCGGTAATATCCTTGTTTTTTTGTTCTATTTCCTCACTCTTCTGCACTACCTGCTCGGTTCTTAAAGCCACCTTTTCTTCCAGTATTCGGTTTTCTTTCCTTAAGGCTTGCTCCCTGACCTTAATGTAAGCAATTATGATCAACACCAAAACAATGGTACTCGCTAAAATAAACCACCATCTTTGATAAAATGGAGGCAGTATTGTGAATTCATAACTTGCGGGTTCTTCATTCCAGGTGCCAAAGCTATTTTTGGCTTTAACTTTAAATATATATTTTCCCGGTGCCAGAGATGAATAAATTGCTTCTGTTTGAATAGTAACAGGCTGCCAGTCCTCATCTGCACCCTCCAGCTTAATCTGGTATTCAACAGCTTCCGGATTTGTTAAACAGATGCTATAATAATCAAAGATAATCGACTTTTCCTTATGTGTTAGCTTCAATCCTGGAACCATTGCCCTGTTCTGAAAATTTACACGCATGGAAGCTATATGAGTAAGTGGGTCAACCTCCTGGATCCGCAACTTTGAAGGGTTCAATTTAGTTACTCCATTGGCAGTACCAAACCAAATCATACCCGCATGATCTTTAAAAACAGCATTATCCCTTGATTCTATCCCAATGAAACCATTTTTCCTCCCATAGGTGTAGATTACACTATCCTCCTGGCAGTATCTGTTCAATCCCTTATTGGTCCCGATGTAAACATCATTATTATCATCAATAACAATCAGTTCAATAATATTTGTGAGCAAACCTGTCTTTTCTGTCAGATGATAAACTATTGTATCCCCATCCCATGCATATACTCCACTTGTTGTTCCAAGCCATATCTTGCCATTATTATCCTCTGTTATTGAGGTGGGAGCAATTTTGACCCCAAGTTCAATAATTTTAAACTCATCTTTTTCAATGTTGTAATATGTTAGCCCTTTCCTTCTGTCAGAACCTATCCATAAGTTCCCGGATTTATCCACAAACAAAGATGTTATCCCGTTTCCGGCCAGACCATTGGATTGAGTAAACGCGGCTCCTTCTTTTTTTACCGGATCCCAAAAAGCAAGAAAAGCATTTGTTCCTATCCAGATGTTATTATTTCTATCAACCTCCAGGGCCTTTACAATTTTATCTCTGTAAAGATTCCTGTTTAAGTAACTATCATTAATAAAATCCTTCTTTTTGATATCGTATTGAATAACCCCTCCTCCGTCTGTTCCAATCCATAAATTATCATTTTTATCTTCTTTAATAAATCTGATCTTACCATGGATTTTGCTATTTTCCTGGTCAAAAATTGTGAACTTATCACCAACAGGTCTTAAGGGATCATAAACAGCAATTCCCTCATTGGTTCCTAACCAATAAGTCCCTTCACGGGTTTGATGAACCGTCCAAATATCTTCATTCTGCAATCCATCGTCTGTATCCAAAGTAGTAAATTGACTTCCTTTGAAAATACTTATCCCCTGGGTCTGAGTCCCAACTATAATATTGCCTTCCTTATCCTCAACAATACACTTAATTTCATTATCATTTAATCCATTTGTAACATCGTAATTACTTGCTCCCTCTTTCTTTAACACTGTAATTCCTCCACCAAAGGTTCCTACCCAAACATTCCCTCTCCGGTCTTCTGTAATACTTGTAATAAAATTATTCTTTATAAGATCCAGATTATCATAAATAATCATTGTGTCCTGATCTTTCATGTATTGGTACAAACCCCCATTGTATGTCCCGAAATACATATTTCCCTGTGAATCTTCAAACATGCAGGTTTTGATCCAATATTGTGTTAAGCCGGGAACATTGAAGTTTTCAAAAATATCCTCTGAAGGATTATATATTTTGACACCTACATCAGTCAGGCAATAATAAACACCTTCATTTGTAAGGGTAGTGGCAAACACCTGGTCACTTATACCTTCACTCCCTTTGTATTGTTTTACCTTCATCTCTGTATCAGCCATATCTATACCTGAAAGCTTGTACATGCCTGAACCTGAGGTGGATATCCAGATAGAGTGTTCTCCGGCAGTTTGTATGGAGGTGATGTCTCCAACTATTTCGATACTATCAAACTTCACTTCATGAAACTCTTCCCCATTAAAAGAAGAAAGTCCTCCATTTAAATGGCCAAACCAAATATTACCACCTGGCTCTTCATAGATGCAATAAACTCCATCATCAGCCAGACCATCTTCCGGAGAATAATTATGAAACCTCATTCCGTCAAATTTCGATATTCCACCTTCTGTCCCCAGCCATAAATAATCATTTTGATCCTGCAGAATAAAATACACTTTTGAAGAATTCAGTCCCTGTTCCACTCCATATGTGTCGAAATAATACTTTTGTGATAAACTGATTACAGGCAAACTAAACAGGAGCACTAAAAAAATTATTCGCCATGATTGGCGAATAATTTCTTCTTTCTCAAACCGAAAGATTAATTGATTCATAGTTTCATAAAATCTTATTTTGCAATAAAAAAGAATGTTCCATTTTCATCCTCCATACCTGCAATTTTTCCAAATTGGGGTCGTTGCTGATTGTTTTTTGCTACAGCAAGGGTTACCTGGGAAACAATACTCTCAATTGGGATACAAGCATTCGGATTGTTTGATAAGGCATTTGCAAAGGTTCTTGTAAATTGAGAATTATCCGTTGCCAATTCATAACCGGCCGAGGAGAAAACCTGTGAAGACTTAAAACGGGTAGCTTTCCAGTCATCACAACTTCTTTCTTCCGGAACACTTCTCATGGCCTGATAAAAAGTAGGTCCTGACTCACATGCATCTGTAACAACAAGAGTATGTGTAACATATTTAGAATAGGTTTGAAGAGAGCCTTTAAGTGTGCTGATATTGAAATATGTAAACTCATCATCTCTCTTTGCATCTGTAGGAATCCAATAACCAACATCATTGATGAATTTTCCATGACCCGCATACCAGATCATAATACTATTTACCTGATTGCTTCGAACCAGGTCTCTCAACTCAATAGAGAAGAATTTTTCTAATTCTTCTTTTGTCATATCCTGCTTAGTTATTACATTGTTGATCTGATAATTTGCCAGTGCTCCTTTCATGAGACTTACATCTTTAACCGGTCCCTCCAGGCTGGCAAATGTTTCATACTTTGAATTTTGTATAAAGACAACCCAGGTTTTCCCCATAGGGTTTTCCTGAGTGGCAATTCCTGCCCTGTTTAAAATAAAGGTGCGTGAAGAAACATTCCCAAAAACATCTTCAGCAATAACCGTGAACTGGTTTTTATTCATGATATTAATTGTGGCCGAGAATGTAGGATTTTCCATGTCGGGACGATAGCTTGCAGTCACACCTTCAATCATTATAGACTTCAACAAACTCTCATCTTCAATTTTTCCTTCCACATAAACATTATCTTCATTATTATCCAGATATACCTCTCCATTATCTGAAGAATATGGGGCTACAATCATTATTTCAGGCCCAAGAATTTCTGTTCTCTTTATTGTAAATATCTTGTTGCTTTCATTTTCATAAATATCACTTACCAATATCACAATTTCTGTTGCTGAACTTATGTCAACACTTGCAAGGAACTCATAATGCTCATCCTTTTTTTCATAATGAACCTCTGAACCATTTATATGCAAACTCATTATGTTGCTCTCCTCTTTAATCTGGCCTTTAATCAGCACCTCATCTTTACCCAGAGGGAGGTTCAGGGTATATCCAGACAATACTTCGGGTTCAATTATTGAAATTGCAGGCTTAACAGATTCTCGGTTGATCTCAAAAAGCCTTTGTTCTGCTTCATCTTTAAGCCTAAGTGCTTCACCATCATATTTTGATAAAGATCCAATGGTCTCATAATCTCGTTTTGCTTTTTTATAGTCAAGTATTTCTTCATAGGACTTTGCCCGTAAAAAATACATTTCAGGATTCCCCGGACTAAGGTCTATAGCCTTGCTAAAATCATTTATGGCGTTAGGATGTTGATTAAAATCCTGGTAATAAGTGCCACGTAGAACATACATATCTGCATTTACCGGATCAATCAGGATGATTCTTGATACATCATTTATAGCATTTGGATATTCAAGCCGCTTTACATAAATCTCACTCCTGATCATGTAGGCTTCTATGTTTCTATCATCCCTGGCCAGTGCCTTTGAACAATCATTCATTGCCACATCTAAACGATTTTGCTGTACTTCAATACGTGCCCTGGACAAATAAGCATCAATATAATTTGGGTTGGTACTTATGGCACTTGAAAAATCTTTGTGTGCCTGAGGATAATTTTCCATCTTTTCCGCAACCAGGCCACGATTGTAATAATTTAAAGGATTTTTCTTAAGCTGAATTGCTGAATCTGCAACCTGATAAGCTCTCTCAAAATCTTCAAGGGCTAGTAAAGTTGTGACCTTCTCCTGGTATGCAAGCAAATTCTTTCTTGAAAGACTGGTAGCCCGATTCAACATGTTTAGAGCTTCAACGTAGTTGCCAACGCGATTCAGCATTCTACCGGCCTGGTAATGTACATCAGAGTTTTTTGGCATGAAAACAATTGCCCGTTTATAATCCTCGGCTGCCTGAACATCATTTCCGGTAAGCTCAAACGCCTTTGCTCTTGCCAGATATGCTTTTGTATAATCCGGATCGAGTTCAACAGATTTTGAAAACTGAACGATAGCATCAGCATAAGCATTTTTCTCAACAAATACCGTACCTGCCTTATAAAACTTTTTGGCATTCTGTCCATTAGAGTATACCGGTGTTAGAAATAAACTTAATGCCAGGATACCTATGATTTTTCCTTTTCTCATAATAAATTATTTAAAACCAAACTATTTCAAAGTTACTCATTTTCGACATTATTCTAAATTGTCTTTATCTGAAATGAAGCAGGCTCTATCAAAAAGAAACTCTGGATACTCAAAAATGAACCTGCTTATTGTACATTATACGGAGATTTGCTCCATGGGTTTTATATTCGTAGTTTTTTTCCTGCATAGGAACTGGAGCCCTGACGCCTCTATGAAATTCCTGATTCCCAATAATAATTCGTGCCTCATCCCACAACCCACTTGCCAGCATTGAATTGATGGTAACAGATCCGCCTTCAACAAAAAGGGATACAAGTTCTTGTCCATACAAATAATCAAGGATCTGGGGCCAGAAAGCTTCCTTTTCATTTATTTGAACGTAAGCAGTGGACTTAGATTCTATTGACTTTACATAATTGAAAATAATTGTGTGTACATCTTTATTAAATATCTTTAAGTCAGTAGCCAATCTTAATCTTTTATCAATAATCAACCTTTTTGGAGACTTGCCAGACCAGGATCTAACATTTAGAGCCGGGTTATCCTTTTCTGCAGTATTCGTTCCCACCAGGATTGCTGACTCCTCTGAACGCCATTTATGAACCAAAATCCTTTCATAAGGACCAGAAATCCAATGGGGTCCGATTTTAGTCTTTTGGTCACGAAGTAAATCTATAAACCCATCTGCTGATTGTGCCCATTTAAGAACTATATAAGGGCGCTTCATTTCGTGAAATGTAAAGAAGCGCCTGTTTAAAAAACGGCATTCCTCTTCCATTTCTCCCAATTCCACTTTGCAGCCTGCACCTGTCATCTTCTCTATACCTTTCCCGGCCACAAGGGAATTCGGGTCTTTAGTTCCAATAATCACATGAGGGATTCCTGAACGAATTATTAAATCTGAACATGGAGGTGTTTTGCCAAAATGAGAGCAGGGTTCCAGGTTTACGTATAGAGTGCTTTTTTTTAGTAAATCTTTCTTTTTAACAGATTCAATAGCATGAACCTCTGCATGAGCTCCTCCATATTTCCGGTGATAAGCCTCCCCAATAATTTTATTATCATGAACAATCACAGCACCAACCATTGGATTCGCACCGGTGCTCCCTAATGCTTTTAAAGCAAGAGAGAGGCATCTCTTCATAAAAACTCTGTGATTATCCACACCTTGCTCATTCATTAGAAACAAACTTTTAGTTAAATTTGATCAAAATATTTAAGCTCTTCTGAATATTTAATTGGGACAATGACCCTGAAAGATCTAAATAATAATCTTCACCTTGAATTAAGCAAGGTGTACCCTGAAGATGAGACAAAAAGCCTGGTTCACCAGATTTTTGCTCATGTTCTGAATTATTCACGATTTCAGCTTTCATTAAATTCATCGAACCAGGTTGAACTCAAAGATCAAATCAAAATTAAGAATATTGTTCATGACTTAAAAGAATATAAACCTATTCAATACATATTGGGTTATACTGAATTTTATAATTGTAAGCTAAAAGTTAACAATCATGTATTAATTCCGAGACCCGAATCAGAAGAACTGATTGACTGGATACTCAAGGATAAAACCTGGAATTACCGTAACATATTGGATCTGGGAACCGGTAGTGGCTGTCTGGCTATAGCTCTTTCCAAACATATTAAAGAAAGTATCATAACAGCTCTCGACATTTCACCTGAAGCTCTCGAGATTGCCCGTCAAAATGCCGAACTAAATAATGTAAGAATAAACTTTTTACAACACGATATACTCACTGGAATAGAATTTCCTGAAGCAGAAAAGTTCCACTTAATAGTCAGTAATCCTCCTTATGTCCGTGAATCCGAGAAAAAACATATGCAAACAAATGTCCTAAACTGGGAGCCCGGTTTAGCTTTGTTTGTCCCTGATTCAGATCCCCTGTTGTTTTATGAAAAAATCATAGCCGGCTCATGTCGCTTATTATTACCTGGAGGATACTTGTTTATGGAAATCAATGAAAACTTCCCCGAAGAAATAAAACAATTATACCTGGGAAATGGTTTTACTGGTGTTGAAATAGTTAAGGATCTTTTTGGGAAATACCGTATGGCAAAAGGCAAAAAACCCGAATAATGGAAAAGAAAACAATCCATTTTAATACCAGCCTGAATAAAGCAAGAAATATCTGTTCAAAACAGGAAAAGTGCGTTGTTGATATTCAAAAAAAACTTTATGAATGGGGGGTAGATCCTTCTGACACCAAAATTATTATTGAAAAGCTAGTAGAAGAAAAATTCATAGATGAAGCCAGGTTTGCAAAAAGTTTTACGCGTCAAAAATTTCTTCAGAATAAATGGGGGAAAGTAAAAATCAAATATCATTTGAATCAGAAAAAAATCACAGAAAAAAATATTTTGAAAGCTTTTCATGAAATAAAAGATACAGAATACCAGGAAATATTATATGATCTTTTAGTGCGTAAAAAGCAGTCAACCAAAGCAAAAAGTCAATACCAGCTTAAAGGAAAACTAATTAATTATGCTTTAAGCAGGGGATTTGAAACCGATAAAATTCATAGTGCACTCAATTTGATTCTAAAACAATAAGTTTTTTGAACGCAATTTCCTACTTTTGAAAAAACAATAAGAATGATTACAACCGAACAGCTTAAAGATCTTATAAAGCGCCAGGAAGCGCTGAGGAGGCATCTTTGACATCGATAGTAAAGAAAAGGTACTAAAGGAAAAGCAAGAATTAACTCAAGCTCCTGATTTTTGGAATGATCCCAAAAAAGCAGAAAGCCATCTCAAAACAATTTCTCCAATTAAATCCTGGATTACAGCCTATAACCAGGCTAAAACGGGAATTGATGATTTAGTGGTAATTTATGATTTTCTAAAAGAAGGCGAAGCCTCTGAAGAAGATCTTGATGAGCAATATAAATTAAGTCTTAAGCTTATTGAAGACCTGGAGTTACGAAATATGCTCCGCAAAGAAGAGGACTCAATGGGGGCCATTGTTAAAATAAATTCTGGGGCCGGGGGTACAGAGAGCCTCGATTGGGCAGGTATGTTAATGCGCATGTACCTCAGGTGGGGAGAACGAAACAACTATAAAGTTAAAGAACTGGATTATCAGGCTGGTGATGAGGCTGGAATAAAATCAGTAACTCTTGAATTTACAGGAGATTCGGCATATGGTTATTTGAAAAGTGAAAATGGAGTTCATCGATTGGTACGCATTTCTCCTTTTAATGCACAGGGAAAAAGACAAACCACATTTGCTTCTGTTTTTGTTGCTCCTGTAGTTGACGATACAATTAATATTGAGATCAATGCCGCAGATATTAGTTGGGATACCTTTAGAGCCAGTGGTGCAGGAGGACAGAATGTAAATAAAGTTGAAACAGCAGTTCGCTTAAGACATCTTCCCTCCGGGATTGTTGTGGAGAATCAGGAAACCCGCTCACAGCATAAAAACAGGGATAATGCAATGAAATTACTTAAATCTCACCTTTATGAGTTGGAACTCCGAAAACAATTGGAGGAACAGGCAAAGCTGGAAGGAGAAAAGAAAAAGATAGAGTGGGGATCACAGATCAGAAGCTATGTGTTACACCCATATAAAATGGTAAAGGATCTCCGAACTTCTCATGAAACTTCAAATGTTCAAGCTGTCCTGGACGGAGATCTCAATGCTTTTATTAAAGCATACCTCATGGAATTTGGGGGAAAGATCTAATTTTATCATACTATTCTTCCATCTCAATGCTTGATCTGAAAAAGCACTGAATTTTCAATTTTAAAGCCATAATGAAGAATGGATGCAAATTCTGGCAAACAACCCGAAATTAATTCAACGCCCAATAGTTGTTAAAGAACATAGTGCAGTATTGGCTCAACCACCTGAAAATATAGATAATTTGTTGTAATTTTATTTTTTTACAATTTAAATCATTATACCATGAATTTCAGGATAGAAAAAGACACCATGGGTGAAGTAAAAGTACCTGCTGACATGTACTGGGGAGCCCAAACACAAAGATCAAAAGACAATTTTAAAATTGGGGGCGAAACTATGCCCATTGAAATAGTCCGGGCTTTCGGAATTCTAAAGAAAGCAGCCGCCCTCACCAATGCGGAGTTGGGTGTGCTACCGAAAGAAAAAGCAAAGCTAATAAGCCAGGTTTGTGATGAAATAATTGAAGGAAAATTGGATGACCAATTTCCATTGGTTGTGTGGCAAACAGGGTCAGGGACTCAATCTAATATGAATGTGAATGAAGTAATAGCTAACCGCGCTCATGTTATTCATGGTGGTAAACTTGGAGAAGGGGATTATTTTATACATCCTAATGATGATGTGAATAAATCACAGTCTTCAAATGACACCTTCCCAACAGCAATGCATATTGCTGCCTGTCATTTGATTTCTCATATAACCAAGCCTGGAGTTAATAAATTACTGGATACCCTTAAAAAAAAGTCATTAGAATTCAAAAATATCATTAAAATAGGCAGAACACACTTGATGGATGCAACTCCTCTTACTCTGGGCCAGGAATTTTCAGGTTATGCTTCTATGCTGGAACATGGATTAAGGAATCTGGAATGCACATTACCACATTTATATGAATTGGCATTGGGGGGAACAGCAGTTGGGACCGGTCTAAATACCCCTAAAGGATTTGATGTTTTAGTGGCAAAAAAAATAGCGGAAATTTCGGGATGCCCTTTTGTTACTGCCGGGAATAAGTTTGCCGCTCTTTCTGCTCATTGTTCCATAGTTGAAATTTCAGGTGCACTTAAGCTTTTAGCCACCAGCCTTACAAAGATTGTCAATGATATCCGGTTCTATGCATCAGGTCCCCGGTCAGGAATCGGAGAATTAATTCTACCCGCTAATGAACCGGGATCTTCTATTATGCCGGGAAAGGTTAATCCAACTCAAAATGAGGCCCTTACACAGGTTTGTACACAAATTGTTGGTAATGACATGACGATTACTATGGCCGGAATGCAGGGGCATTTCCAGTTAAATGTTTTTAAACCTGTCATGATACTTAATCTCCTTAATTCAGCAAGATTATTAGGAGATGCTTGTGTTTCATTTAACGATAATTGTGCTGTTGGCATTAAACCTGATCTCAAAAAAATTAAGTATAATCTTTATAATTCTTTAATGCTTGTAACAGCTCTGAATACCCATATAGGTTATGAAAATGCCGCTAAAATCGCTAAAAAAGCTCATGCTGAAGGAACTACACTTAAAGAAGCTGCCCTGGAGTTGAAACTGGTTACAGAAGAACAGTTCGATGAATGGGTAGATCCTTCTAAAATGATTGGTTCTCTATAGCAGCAAGCAAAAAGCTGGTTCTGAATTTTTCCTCGGGGCTGTCTCAAAAGCCTTTGTGTTCCTTTGTGGCTCCCTAGTGTAACTTTGTGGTAAAATCTTAAAGAACTGAACCACAAAGGATCACAAAGTACACACTAAGTAACACAAAGTAGAATTACATCATTTTTCTATGAACAATTAACTTTTGAGACAGCCCCGAGTTTATCTTTTCAGATAATCATTGTGAGCAATTTGATACAATGCCTCACCATATTTTGCGGCTAATTTAAAATCTCCTTCCTCAACAAAATACATTTTTGCTCCATGATCCCATACAACATATCCCCCTGGCATAAGAAAACCAAAACCATTAGCAAAATTGTAAAAAGCAAATTCCGGGGAATTTGTAAGCAGGTTTTTACTGAACCTGAATTCTGAATAATCCAAATCCATTTGTCCCAAAATTGTGGCGGGCAGATCTGTTTGATTTCCAAGCCTGCTAATTACAGTATCCCTAACTGCCAGGGCTCCTCCTGTCCATAACATGGGTATTCTAAACCGCTTTTCTTCATGATCATCCAGGCGACCTGGTAAGCGACTCCCATGATCGGCAATGATTACCACCAGGGTACTATCCCACCATTGCTGCTTTTTTGCCTCATCAATAAACCATCCAAGCCAATGATCAGTATACAAAACAGAATTTCTGAACTTATCGGGAAGATCATTGCCCCTGAACCTCGACTCATAAGGCACATTAAAAGGCTCGTGACTGCTTAATGTAAAAGCCATTCTGACAAATGGTTCTCTTACATTTTTCATATCATTTAGTAATGTGTCAAATAGAATATGATCAGGGGCTCCCCACTTTGACTTCCGGTCATCCCTGTTAAAATCATCTCCCGAAAGACTTTCCTCAAAACCCATATTGAAAATGAAAGTCCTCATATTTGCAAAGTCCAAATCACCTCCATAATAAAACTTTGAGGAATACCCGTTATTTCTCAATAATCTAACCATGCTGGGAAGTGATGCACTTTTTTTTGCATTGAGCATTATAGATGATTTCTCCGGGCTTGGCCATCCTGCCATAATACCAACCAGTCCTTTATCACTTCTGGTTCCGGCTGCATAAATATGTTCAAACAATATACTCTCTTTTGTTAAACTGTCAAGATTAGGAGTTATTTCCTCTTCACCCCCAAATGTTTCAATAATATTCGAGCTAAAACTCTCCAAAATAAGTACCAGTATATTAGGTCTTTGGGTATTCAGTACTATCTCTGTCTTTTTATGGTTTTCCTCATATAAAGTGCTCCAAATCTGTTCTGCTTCAGTTTCAGGCATAAAAGGCTTAACAACTCTGCCTTTTTTAATATTTACCAAAGATTCAGTGAAATTCCACACCACATTTAAAGCAGCATGATTTGCAGCAATTTTATTACTAAAATAAACCGACCCCTGCTTGACAGGGAATTCCCCGAATCCTCCACGCATAGGGAAGATCATCAATCCGGTAATTATCAAATAAATCAGACTGTGATACCAGTCACCCCTTTTTAGGGAAGATGCTTTTCGAAAAACAAAACTTTTGAAAACATACCAGGCAGAAATACCCAATACCAGGAACAAGGCGATTAAT
>JAUVKW010000056.1 GCA_030596025.1 Bacteroidota bacterium
ATATATTTAGTAAGGAAGAAGGCTTGTATTTTGTATGCAAAAGTGATGTGTTTATTATGGATATGGCCTCAAATACACAGGACACTTTAAAGGCAGGAGAATTGTACCCATTTCAGACCAGGAGCTTATACACCATTGAATCTATTCAATTGGTACTAACAGACTATTTAAAGAAAGGGCGAGTTGAATGGGAAACTGCACCCAATGATGGTTTGGCACGACCAGATGCCGTTGTTCTGGAAGCTTCGTATAAATCCCAAAAAGAAATCATTACCTGTTTTGGAAGGTCTGACAGAATTGGTAAGCAATATAATTATAAGCTGGATGGAGCCAGACTTTCATTGATATATGGTCCAAGATCAATACAGCTTCCATTTGCTTTGTTTCTTAGAGACTTTCAATTGGAAAAATATCCCGGATCAAACAGTCCGGCCTCCTATGCCAGTGAAGTAACACTCATAGACAATGATAATGGACTCGAAAAACAGTATCGAATTTTCATGAACAATATATTGGATTACAAAGGCTATAGATTTTTTCAGTCTTCTTATGACAATGACGAAAAGGGAACAATTTTATCAGTTAATCATGATGCATTGGGAACTGCAGTTACCTATATCGGCTATTTTTTAATGACCCTTGGTATGCTGCTTTCTTTGTTTAACAAAAACAGTCGATTCAGAAGTCTTGCAAGAGCTGAAAACAAGAATAAAAACAAGATTCCTGTAATTGCAGTGCTACTTCTGTTTACCCTTACGGCAGTTTTTCCAATATCTGCAAATGCCCGACAAGATACTGGGGGAGGGAATGATATAATATCAACCAGCCAGGCTGCTGAGCTTGCATCTATCCTGGTTCAGGACCAGGGAGGCCGTATTAAACCTCTTCAATCAATGACTTCCGATGTTCTTCGCAAAGTTGCCAAGAAAGAATCTGTTAAAGGTCTGAATTCAGTACAGGTAGTAATGGGGATGTATTTTTTCCCCGAAAGCTGGCAAAGGGTTCCGATGATCAGGGTGCCCAATGAAGAAATCAGGAAAGTGCTGGGAGTAAATAATAAAAATGCTTCTTATGTTGATTTTTTTAATATGACTTCCAGGGGAGAATATAAACTTGCCAGCCATGTTCAGCAAGCTTATCAGAAGAAACCCGGCTTGAGAACAAAATATGACCAGGAGGTAATGAAAGTAGATGAAAGGGTAAATGTCTGCTATATGGTTTACTCCGGAAGTTTGCTTCGTATTTTTCCTGCCAAAAATGAACCCGGTCAAAAATGGTATAGTCCGGATGATGCCGGCCAAATGCCTTCTTCAGAGGATTCACTGTTTGTTAGCGGAGTTCTTTCTCTCTATAGAAACTCCCTGATGGCGGAAGGAGATACCTACAATTTATCAGAAATTGTTAACGGAATCAAGAAATTTCAGGAATTAAATGCCGGAGAGATTTATCCTTCCAGGACAAAAACATCTTTTGAAATTTTTTACAACAAGGCTCATATTTTTGATAAGCTTGCAAAATACTATGGAATCATTGGCTTTATTTTATTATTCCTACTCCTGGCGTCTGTTTTGAGTGAAAAGAAGGGGATTAATAAAATTATTCTCTTAGCAACATTTTTCCTGATGTTTGGATTTGTAATGCACACATTCGGACTTGGAGTAAGATGGTATGTGTCTGAGCATGCACCATGGAGCAATGGCTATGAATCTATGATCTATATTGCCTGGGCGGCCATGCTTACGGGATTGATTTTTGTAAGAAAATCTGCATTTACCCTGGTTGCAGCCTCCTTACTTTCTGCCTTAACACTTATGGTTGCCCACATGAGCTGGATGAATCCCGAAATTACTAACCTGGTGCCTGTTCTTAAGTCTTACTGGCTTACCATACACGTATCTGTTATTACCGCCAGTTATGGATTCCTTG
Source organism: Bacteroidota bacterium (assembly GCA_030596025.1). GTDB lineage: Bacteria > Bacteroidota > Bacteroidia > Bacteroidales > VadinHA17 > JAYEGO01. The sequence continues at coordinate 1,927 of JAUVKW010000056.1, forward strand.
GGACAGGAATGGTTCTGGGCTTGTTTAATCTGCTTTTGTATATAATGAAAACAGAAAAGAATCAGGCTAAACTTCAGAAGCAAATAGAAATTCTGACCGGGATCAATGAAATGGCTCTGATTCTTGGAGTATATTTCATTTCTGTAGGAACATTCCTTGGTGGAGTCTGGGCGAATGAATCGTGGGGCCGCTACTGGGGCTGGGATCCTAAAGAAACCTGGGCACTGATTACCGTCCTTGTATACATATTTATTACTCACATGAAATATGTTCCGGGAATAAAGGGGAACTTTGCCTTTAACCTTGCTTCGGTAGTTGGTTTTTTCTCAGTTTTAATGACGTATTTTGGAGTGAATTATTACCTGGCAGGCCTTCATTCTTACGCCCAGGGCGATGCAGTTCCAATTCCTAAATTCGTGTATTATACAATAGCCTCCCTTGTTCTGTTAATCTTATTTGCCTGGTTTAATGAAAAAAACTATAAGAAAAGAAGGCCACTAATTCACTAATTTAAGACTAATACACGAACTTAAGTGCACAGGAGGAATTTGGAATAGCCTGTGGGAGTGAAGTAATTAGAAGTCTAACAAATATTATTTCTTTTTTATTAGTTTACATACCAACTATGGAGTCCTGACTTTATTATTAATTTGAAACCCGGAAAAATCAACTCCAAAGGAAAAATTAAGATCATATTGCTGCAAATCGGGTATATAAGAATATCTGACTCCTACATTAAAAGGAAAGGGAATACGCAGAAAATTGAAATCCATAACAATTCGTCCTCCAAGACTTGAAAATGTTTCTTTGTCTTCATTGTAGTGTCCTGCGAGATCATAATTTCCCTCCCCTTTAGCATAGTCATAAAATGCATTTGCATAAAAACGAGGGATATACAGGAAAGATCCAAGATTAATTTCAGGATAGAATAAAGGTAAATAGTAATCAAGCTTTACAATTTTCAATTTTTTAGCAATTCTGGGATTATAGCCCCGTGGAAATGCCAGGTTATTATAATAGGGGTATTCAAGCTTTGTGGGATTTTGATTTTCTGAACCTGCCTGCAGATATAAACTATGGTGTTTCCCTATGCCGGGAAGGTATAAACCGAAAAGAATAGAAGCAGAATTCCCAAAAGTTTCAGCATTAAAAGGAGCAGCCCTGAAATCAATATCTATTACCTGTCCCAGGCGGGGTTTAATGTCTTTATTTGCAAGCTTCAGGTAATTGTAGAAATATAATTGGGAAGACATCATTATTTCCCCTACTTCATAATACCCGGTTTTTTCGTTATAGATATAAGAGTTGTTGTATTGAAAATTTAAGGAAGGATAAAACCCTTTAATATATTTGTTCCTTGTGAGGTGAAAGGGAATATAGATCTGTGCATTTAAAACAGAGCGAATTGCATATTCTGAAGGCTCTCCAACAGAACCTGGTTTTCTCATGTAAGGCGAACCCCCCAGGCTGTAGTCCAGGTCTATTACCGGATACCATCCTTTAAATGTAAATCGGGTAATAAAAAAATGTTCACCATCTCTGTATGTATAGCCCAGTGAACTTATTGCTGTACTTAACCTGTTTTGAGATAAGATAGTTACACCAAGACTGACAGGAAGCTCTTCAAGAGAAAAATTGTCATAATCAAAGTAAAATGGCATCCAGCTATGAAATGAAAAAGGATTACTCCATTTTCTGTATGATTTTATCTCATAGAGGCTATCAGGGGTTTCGGAACTTATAAGTTTCCCTGATTGTTGTCTGGCAAGGACTTCATCCATTTTTACAGAAAGGTTTTCAATTTTATCCAATGGAGTCCAATCTTCCGGTTTTAACTGCAGCTCAACCAGATTATAACCGCTTGAGGTGTATTCAGATAAGGCAATCTTGTCTTCAGAAGGAGCCAGGCAATGATCAAATACCCCAAAACGGGAAGAAGTAAGCTGAAACTTTTCTCCGCTATTTCTATCCAACGCATATATGTTGTCTATTCCTGAATATGTGCAATGATATAGAATATAATTTTTCCAGGGAATTGCTCTTTGAATGTCATAATATGATGGTTCCAGAATTTCTTCCCATTTACCTGTATGTAAATCAAATTCCTGAATGCTTTTTCCCTTTTCATTCACAAGTAATACTAAGACGGAGTGATCACTTGTCCATTCAGGCATATGCAATGAATTATTTCCGGGAAGCCGATGTGTTTCTGAAATTTCTCCCGTCCCTGAATCCAGTATAACCAGAGAAACTACATTTGCAAGCCCGACTTCAATACAGGCAATTTTTGAAGCATCTTCTGACAGGGCTGGAGCATAGTAGCGACTTTTTATTGTCAGGGTAGTTTCAGTTCCATCTTCAAGGTTCAGCTTTTTAAGTATTGAATAGCTTCGGTTTTGCCACCTTACATCATCATAAGCCTCTGCCCATACCAGAAAGTTTTTTGATAAGGAAAAACGAATTGGATAATAAAAACCTGGAACATGAATGAGTTTTTCATTACCATTCATGTCAATTTGCACCAATTGTCTGACCTGGTCGATTCCTGATTTTTCAACAATTATTGAACTATCATTCAAGTATTGTGGCAGGCGGTAGCTGGTATAGAATTTCCCGGACTTATGATTTATAGTATCAAAGGGAATCAATAATGTTTTTTTGTCCTGCTCTAACCATAAATTGTGAAGATCTTTAAAACTATTTTCATATATTCCCTTCTTGGTTTTACCCGAATTCTTCTTCAGGCTGAGATTCATGGGATTTAGCGTGTAAGGTTGTTTCGCGATTTTATCCAGGGACTGGCTCCATAAATCAGGTCCATATTCTTTCATTCCTGAAGCTACAAGCTGGTAACCCAAATTATAGTAGCTCGGTGTATGATCTTTATAAGAACCAAAAATTGCCTTGTCATATTTAAAAACCGAACCCTGTTCAAGAGAAAGGGCTCTTAATTCCATTTCAAAAGAGGGCAAACGTCCTCTTCCCGAAAGAGATAAAGCTGTTTCGGTAGCCACTGCATCTCCTTCCAGGTACCATAGGGGGAGCATAGCCGATAAAGCTCCAACTGCCTGTTCACCAAAAACAATAGACAGACCTTTTGAAAAACCCTGGTTGAGTTTGTCTAATTGAACAACATGCCTTAACTCGTGAAGGACAAGTTGTTCAAGTTCATCCTGTGGATAAGAATCAGCAGAAGGTACAGGAAATAATTCTATTCGTTTGGGTGCCCAGGCAACAAAACCATTGCTTCTGGAAGAATAGTTATGTACTATTACCGGTATTTTTTTTGGTTGATGATTCAGGGTATATGGAACCAGGGTATAAGCATATTCCAAAATATTAGCCAGCCTCTGACCCTCATTTAAAAAACTTTCAGGATATATAATATGGAAGTGTTCCGTATGGATCTGTTTCCATTTAATGGATGCAGGATCCTGCCCGCTCTCATAATACTGCGTAAATGCAGGAATGCTAATTAGAGCAAGCAGAACAATAATACAATATCTCCTGATTAGCATAACAATCATTTCAAATCTTTTTTTTGCATAAGCTGGAGCCCCGAATTACACAGGGATCTAAAAGATTTTACTACGTAGTATACTACGTAGTTCTTTTCTTTCTTCAGCATTTTTCATGCTAAAAAATGGTCATCGCGAGTGAAACGAAGCGATCTCCATGAATTTTCCGCATGATTAAATAAATCTCAATTTCCACCTGCCGGCCTGCCAGGCAGGTGAAATTTATTAGTGCATTCACCCTGCGCCTCTTCTCTTCCCTTTTATCTTTTTACTTTAATCTTTTATCTTCAATCACCTCCCTTTCTCTTCGTCTGGTACCCATCCTTCTTCAAGGTTTCAATTATCCGGTCGCGAAAATCTCCCTGGATTAAAATTTCCCTATCTTTTGTCGAGCCACCGGTTCCACACAGGCTCTTCAATTTCTTTTCAAGAGATTTCAAATCTTCATGAGGCCCCTGAAATCCTGAAACAAGACTTACTACCTTCCCTTTCCTGTTTTTTCTATCGATGGAAACATAAAGTACTTGTTCAGATGGAGATATGCTTTCCATTTCTTCCTCTTCATTGTATTTATATTCAAAATCCGGGTTCGTGGAATAAACTATGTTTACAGGTTTTTTATTTTTTTTCGACATGAATATTTATAGATAAAATGTTGAAAATAGAATACAAGTCCCGTCAGGGACGAGATATTAAAAGTGTCTATTAAAGCAAATATACGTTTTGCCTTCGCCATTAAAGCAGAAAAGATCTTAATAAAATTGAAAATTATATACATACGCCAGAAAAATAGTAAATTCGCTCCTTATTCGTGAAATTGGAATACAAGAATAGTTTTAACAGGAAAACAGACTCCGAAAAGGATCTTTGAGAATAAAAGATTATTATATGAAAAAATTCAGATCATTAAATAATATGCTGGGCTGGTTGAGCTTTTTGATAGCCTCCATAGTTTATCTCTCCACCATTGAGCCTACAGCAAGCCTTTGGGATTGCGGTGAATATATTGCCACGGCCTTTAAACTGCAGGTGGGCCATCCTCCGGGAGCTCCATTATTTTTACTTTTAGGAAGGGTTGCAACCCTGTTTGCCGGCAGCGATCTAAGCAATGCAGCAAAGATGGTAAATGCCCTGTCAGCAATTGCAAGTGCATTTACAATTATGTTCCTATACTGGACTATCGTTCACCTGGCAAAGAAAATGGTAAGTACTGATAATTCCCTGAATCTGGGACAAACCATTACGGTTGTTTCTGCCGGTCTTATTGGGGCATTTGCTTTTATGTTTTCAGATACCTTTTGGTTCTCTGCGGGGGAAGGGGAAGTATATGCAACTTCTTCTTTATTTACAGCAATGGTTTTCTGGGCAATACTGAAATGGGAGAATGTTGCTAATGAAAAACACTCAGACAGATGGATAATTCTCATTGCTTACCTGATGGGATTGTCTATCGGAATTCACCTCTTAAACCTTCTTGCCATTCCTGCAATTATCTTTGTTTATTATTTTAAGAAATTTGATAAAATAGATTTACGGGGCATTGCAATTACAACGGCGATTTCATTTGTTGTCCTGGCAGTTGTTATGTATGGAATTATCCTTGGCGTATTCCAGGTTTCAGCAAAGGCTGAATTGTTTTTTGTGAATAGCCTTGGACTGCCATATAATTCTGGTTTTCTTTTTCACATGTTTTTGTTAATTGCTTTATTGATTTTGGGAATTTACTTTACCCTGGTAAAAAGCGATCCAATAAAAACAACAATAGTTGGAAGCCTTGCTCTTATTCTTGCAGGAGTCCCATTTATGACCAGTTCTGTATTTTTCTCACTGATACTTATCGGGGGACTTGTGTGGCTGGTATATTACCTGGCACATAATAACATAGTTGCACTGAATACCATTTTTTTGGCTATAACCATGATTCTTATTGGCTATTCCTCTTTTACCCTTATAGTGATTCGATCACATGCTGAACCCCCTATCAATGAAAATGATCCATCCAATGTTTTTTCTTTATTGTCCTACATCAACAGGGAGCAGTATGGAGACAGACCACTGGTTAAAGGACAACATTACAATGCTCCTGCTGAAGCCGTCCTGGAAGGGAAAGCCACCTATATGCCTAAAGATGGTAAATATGTAATATCAAACAGAAAGCAGGAAGTGGTTTATGACTCCAGGTTTGTTACGGTGTTTCCCAGGATGTGGAGCAGTCAGGCAGGGCATGCAGAAGTTTACAAACAATGGGCAGGAAATGGTGGAAGGCAGGTTACGGTTGGTAGTGGGGAAAATGCCAGAAGCCTGAAGGTCCCTACATTTGCAGAGAACATAAGATTTTTCGTGACCTACCAGATAGGTTTTATGTATGGTAGGTATTTTATGTGGAATTTTGCAGGCAGACAGAATGATATTCAGGGAGCGGGAGGCCCCTTAAAAGGAAACTGGCTTAGCGGAATAGATTTTATAGACCAGATGCGGTTGGGACCACAAAAAGACTTGCCGGATTACCTGGCGAATAATAAAGGAAGGAATAAATATTACCTACTCCCGTTTATTCTTGGAATGCTGGGACTTTTATTCCAGGCTCAAAAGAATCCTAAAGATTTCTGGGTAGTATTATTATTGTTTGTTCTTACCGGGTTTGCCATTGTTGTTTATTTGAACCAATATCCAAATCAGCCCCGTGAACGTGATTATGCCTATGTGGGATCGTTTTATGCATTTGCTATATGGATTGGATTAGGCATGGTAACAGTAGTTGAAGGCTTAAAGAAAATTATTCCTGAGAAATTCGGGGCCCCTCTTGCCGGAGTGGTTCTACTTGCCCTGGTTCCCGGAATTATGGGAATGGAAAACTGGGATGATCATGATCGTTCGGGAAGATATACAGCAAGGGATATTGCCTTTAATTATCTGAATTCCTGTGAACCCAATTCAATTATTGTTACCAACGGAGATAATGACACTTTTCCTCTTTGGTATGCACAGGAAGTTGAGGGCATACGAACTGATGTAAGAGTGGTAAATACCATGTTGTTTAATACAGAATGGTATATCGAACAGATGAAGAAAAAGGCATATGATTCAGAAGCTTTGCCTTTATCCATGCAACGGGAAAAGTATTTAGATGGGGTTAATGGACAGGTTTATATACTGGAACGGGTAAAAGGCCCCCAGGATCTGAAAATGGTTCTGGATTTTGTTGCCGATGAAAATCCGAATACCAAGCTTAGAGTCCAGAATGGTGAAATGATTGATTATTTCCCATCCAGGACCTTAAGACTCCCATTTGATAGCTCAAAGTTTACTGAAAACACCCCGATAGTATTAGGAAACACAGAAAAACCTCTTTCTGAAATAGAAATCAATCTCAAAGGGAACTACCTGTTGAAAAGCCAGATGATGATGCTCGATTTGCTGGCAACAAACAATTGGGAGCGCCCGGTATATTTTGTTGCAGGAGGACATGCCGATGCTTTGGGATTAGAGCCATATTTCCTGCAGGAGGGTTTTGCCAACAGAATAGTGCCTCTGCGAACTGATAACGAAAGAGCTTTTGAATATGGCAGAATCAATACAGATGCGATGTATAAAAACTATATGGAGAATTTCAGGTGGGGAAGAATGAATGAACCTGATGTTTACCTTGATTATTATACCCGGAGAACTATTTCAGTTATTCGTATGAGAAGCAATTTTGCCCGACTGGCAATAACACTGGTTGAGGAAGGCAAGAAAGATTCAGCAATAGCAGTTGTCGATCGTTGTTTTGAATTACTTCCTCAGGACCGAATGCGATATGATCTTTATACAACCAGGTTAATTGAAGCCTATTATAAAGCAGGAGAAATTGAAAAGGCAAATGAAGAAGTGGAAAGCTTTTATTCACAGCTTGAAAAACAACTTAATTATTATTTCTCACTAAGACCGGAAATAGGAAAAGCCACTGATCTGGAAAGAAGAATGGATTTGCAGTCACTTCAGGACCTGAGTATGGTAACGGGAGAATTTAAGCAAGTGGAACTAAACGCGAAGTTGCAGCAGGCACTTGATAAATATTATCAGCTATTTATAAGCAGCACAGCACCCGGGAGATAGGGTGTTTTTTAGTAGTTTGATGGGAATATATTATAATATTATAAATTAATGGAAAAAAGAGAAGAAGACAAAGTAGGATTTACCAAAGGAGAATCCTTTGAATTCTCAAAGGATATACAATATTCTTCAAGAGGGATTGTGAGTAAAACTGTACTGAAAACGGAGAAAGGAAATATTTCTCTTTTTGCTTTTGACAGGGGAGAAAGTTTGAGTGAGCATACTGCTCCTTTTGATGCCCTGGTACAGGTTGTTGAAGGATCAGCAAGCATCCGGATCGGAGGAGAAGAGCACTTACTGTCCTCCGGGGAAAGCATCATAATGCCTGCTAATATAGCACATGCAATATCTGCTCCGGAGCGCTTTAAGATGATTCTTACAATGCTAAAGTAAGTAAGTGAGACTATGATTTTAAAAGTCGCAGACGCATTAAAATCATTAAGTCGAACTTATCCCGACAACGCAGTTCGTCGGGATCTAAAGAAAGTATAGTTTGTTGATTTTAAAAGTCGCAGACGCATTTTAATAAAATTACTCAGGGATGGCCTATCTTCTTAAAAACCGGAAAGAAAGGGAAGAGGCAAGCCTTGAACGGATGATCCGGCTTTATTGCAAGGCAAAGCATAATCCAGAAACATTTTTGTGCAAAGAATGTTCAGAATTACTTGTTTATGCAAAAAGCAAGTCTGATGATTGTCCATTTGAAGAAAATAAGCCGGCATGTTCTATATGTAGGGTACATTGTTATCAGAAAAGAGAACGAGACAAGATAAAACAGGTAATGCGTTACGCCGGTCCCAGAATGATCTATGTTAACCCTCTAATGGCCATAGATCATTTAATCTCTAAAAAAAAACCTGCCGACATCTCCCTCCTTAGGAAGAAATAACATGTCAAGTCCTGATATATTTCTACAGGTTTAACAATAATTTATTCTACAGAAGTGTGGACATATTCTTGATATAAATTCCAAATTACAAAACACAAATAAATCTTAAATATCAATGTTCAAATTTCAAACAACAACAGCTACGCAGTTTGAGTATTGGGCATTATTTATTCACAATAGAATTAATTATTAAAGGTGTTTCCTGATACTCGGGACAGGCTATGAGCTCACTTCGTTCGGTTGATTTTTATTATTTGAGATTTGTAATTTGCACTCTCCTGCCCTTTCCCTATGCTCTGTGCCCTGCGCTCTACGCCTCTTCATACTCATCTTTTCTTCACTCATTTTCTCATTACATTTTATTGTATAAAATGAAGCTGCCCAACAGCTATGAATCTGCCAGACAGCTCCTTCCAACATTTATAAACCCGGATTATGAAATTTCAGATAAACTTTTTTCTATTTCTTCATTTGTTAATTCATGATCTTCAAGATTACCGCCAAAATACTTATCGTATGATGTAAGATCAAAATGGCCATGACCACTCAGGTTAAATAAAATAGTTTTCGAAACTCCCTCTTCATCAGCCATCTTTGCCTCTTCAATAGCTGTTGCAATAGCATAATTAGATTCCGGAGCAGGAATAATAGCTTCTGTGCGGGCAAATAGTACTCCGGCCTCAAAGCATTCTTTTTGTTTTTTAGACCTTGCCTCTATCAGATTATCTTTTAGCAACTGGCTAACAAGAACACCTGCACCATGATACCTGAGCCCGCCTGCATGAATAGCTGCAGGAATAAAATTATGACCCAGTGTATACATGGGAAGCAATGGAGTCATACCGGAAGTATCGCCAAAATCATACATAAATTTACCACGCGTAAGTTTGGGACAGGATGCCGGCTCAACGGCAATAAACCGAATGTTTTTCCCTTCAGTGAAATTAAGTTTTAAAAAAGGAAAGGAGATACCTGCAAAGTTTGATCCCCCACCAAAACAACCTACAATCACATCAGGCAGTTCACCTGCTATTTCCATTTGAAGTACAGCTTCCTGCCCAATTATAGTTTGATGCAACAATACATGGTTCAAAACACTCCCAAGAGCATATTTAGTATCCGAATCCTGGACGGCTATTTCCATAGCTTCTGAAATTGCAATGCCAAGACTTCCCGGAGAATCAGGGTGCTTTTCAAGAATTTCCCTGCCGAATTTAGTTCTGTCACTTGGTGAAGCAGTTACCTGGGCACCATAAGTGTTCATCATTAATTTTCTGGATGGTTTCTGGTCATAGCTAATTCTGACCATAAATACTTCCAAATCGATTCCAAAATACTGGCAGGCAAAACTCAGAGCACTTCCCCATTGTCCCGCTCCGGTTTCTGTGATTATTCTTTTTACACCTTCCAGTTTGTTATAATAAGCTTGAGGAATTGCAGTATTTGCTTTGTGAGATCCGGCATAGCTGAGTCCTTCATGCTTATAGTATATTTTACTTTTTGTTCCCAGGCTTTTTTCCAGGTTATAGGCCCTGAAAAGTGGAGATGGCCTATAGGTCTTATACAAATCCTGAACCTCCTCAGGAATTTCTATATACCTGTCCGTTGCAACTTCCTGTTTTATTAGTTCCATTGGAAAGATCGGAGCAAGATCCTCTGGTCCTATTGGTTTTTTTGTTGCAGGATGCAGTGGAGGCATTGGCTTGTTAGGCATATCGGCCATTATATTATACCATTTTGTTGGCATTTCTTTTTCGCTTAATAAAATTTTTCTTGTTTTTTCCATGATTTAATTTTTAGATAGGGTTACAAAAAAAAGCCCGCTGTAAACAGCGGGCTTTTATGGTTAAAAATATTTTTTATGATCTACATAACAGCGTGGTTTACAGCATTTGTTTATTACTGCACCACCACCAATTATTAAGATTTATTGCTTTCATCGGATCAAAACTATACATAAGTTTTTAAAAAGCCAAATATTTTTTAAGTATAATAAATGTTGAGAGGTCACCAGGTAATGGTGGGAAAGCCAAAGGGTAAAATAGGTTTAACACTTTGCGAGAACCTTTGAATCCCAACGGGATTCAACTACTAATAACCCGGTACAAACCAAAGATTTGTCTTTGGCGCAGTGCCGGGCTGGAAATGAGAAATATAATGCAGCCCCGAAAGGGGTTGAATTATAAAAAGTGTAGCATAAAAGTTCAACCCTTTTAGGGCTGGTAACTTATTGTATTTGTAACCACCGGTTTCACCAGTGGTTATTCAAAGTTACACCCCATTCGGGGTGTATTATCGAAATTCCTTTCCTAATGAATGATGTAATATAAAAAGGTATTGCTTTCTTAATACATTTGATAGGATGAAACATCCTTCTTTTCATGGAAATATTCAGCCAGCAGCTCAATCAGGCGTGCAGGTAAAACAGGCTTTGTAATAAATTCATCGCAGCCGGCTAAAAAACATTTTTCTCTTACTTCTTTCGAAGTATAGGCAGTAACCACCAGGACAGGAATATTTTTTCTTAATTTTTTTGATTCACGTGTAACTTCAATTCCGTTTATGAATGGAATCAATACATCCATGATAATAAGGTCGAAGATATTTTCAGGATCTTTTATAAAATCCAATGCTTCAGTCCCGTTTTTTTTCCATACTATACGGGCCTTTGTTTTCTTAAGGAGTGATTTAAAATAAAGATAATTAGGACTGTCATCCTCAACGATGAGTATTACCTTTTCTTCCCAGCTGTAATCTATACTACTATTAATCAATTCTTTAGGGTGAATCAGGGTCGGTTATTACAGGCGTTGTGAAATTAAATAATTATTTATAAGAAAGAAAATTATCTTATAGTTTTTATGAACAACTTATATTTGCTTTAATTTAGTATCCGTATATATCCCAACTCATAGTTATGAAAACAAAGAAAATAGCATCAAGGATTTCCATTTATGTTTTAATTATCGTAGCAATGGTGTTTGTTGTTTTTACCAGTATAAATTACACTGTTTCAAGAAGGATCTTAATTGACAAGACAAGGATTTCAGGTCAATTGGTACAAGAAAGAGTGCATGAGAGTGTTGAAACCCGATTGATTAATATTACCAGCAGGAGTGTAGAGTTATCTGAAATATCTCTTGAAAATTATCCGGGAGGAAATGAAGGGGTGGGAGAATTGTTGAAAACTTTTGTCGGGGGATTGGATGGAGTGTCGGTTTGTGTTGTTACAGTTGGGCATGGACCAGAACAATATCTTATTGGGTATAATAAAATTTATGATACCGTATTTATTGCAGAAACAAATAGATATTCAGAAAAAGGATGGTTTAAAAGCCCCATAGAAACCGGGGAAATATTTTGGTCTGAACCTCATTTTGGTTTGATTGGCAAAGATTTAAAAATGATTACAGTTTCAGTCCCAATTTTTATGAATGGTAAAGCATCAGGGATTGTAGGTGTAAGAATTTCTCTCGACTGGCTTGATCAGCTGGTTTCTTCTATAAAAGTGTTTGATTCTGGCTTTGCCTTTTTGATTTCTAAAGAACACACTTTATTGACCTATTTAAAGAAAGATTATATAATGACACGTAAGCTTGAAGATCTTACTTTAAGTTTAGACGAGGATGAATTAAAGACATTTCTCAATGACGTTGATTTGGGTTTGAGCGGAACCATACTGATAAATGAACCCGATGTTCTGGATGAGTCTTTATTTGTGATGCATCATCCTATGGAATTACTAGGAGGAACACTTTTAGTAGTAGTCCCTGCCAGTGAGGTCCTTGGAGATTTAAAAACCTTGACCCTGGAGCTATTTACAGTTTCTCTGTTGGCAATTTTGCTTATTGGAGCTTTTGTTTTTATTGTTGTGCGGAAATTTCTCAATCCTCTGAAAAAATTAAATACATCGGTAAAACTATTTGGAGAGGGAGAATTTGATGTGCATTTCCCTGAACCAAATGTTTTGGATGAGGTGGGAATGCTTTCACAATCTTTTATCCGGATGAAAAATAATTTAATAAAGAATGAACTTTTACTGGAGGAGAGCACAGAAGAAAGGCAGAAAATTGAAACACAAATTGATTTTGCTGCCAGGATACAGAATAGTATACTTCCCAAGGAAACACCGGAATTTTTAAAAAAATCAGGAATCGATATATTTGGATTGCTACAACCGGCAAAAAAAGTAGGGGGAGATCTATTTGACTATTTTGTTTCAGAAGATAAGCAGCTTTACTTTATTATTGGCGATGTTACGGGGAAGGGAATTCCCGCCTCATTTTTCATGGGTATGACCAGGACTTATTTTCGTGTGGAGGGGAAATATAGCAAGTCAGTTAAGGAGCTTATGAACAAGGTAAATCAGGATTTGTGTCAAACTAATACAGAGTCAATATTTGTTACCCTGTTTTGCGGTATTCTGGATCTTGAGACCTGGCAACTTGAATATTGCAATGCCGGGCATAATCTTCCGAGACTCATAAAGAAAGATGGATCAGTAATAAAAATTCACGAACAACATGGGAGTCCACTGGGATTAATGCTAAAGCAGAATTATAATTCGAGTCAAATGATTCTTGAGCCTGGAGATAAATTCATTGGTTTTACTGATGGGGTAACAGAGGCCAGTAATAAGGATGAAGTCTTGTTTGGAAAGTCGGGGATAAGAGATTTATTTGAGGAATCTGCGATTTATGAGAAGTCAGCAAAAGAAACCTGTTTGGCAGTTTTTTCTTCTGTAAAGAAGTTTTCGGAGAGGGAACAACAGGAAGATGATATCACTATCCTGGTTTTTCAAAGAAAATAACATTGTTACCTCGTAGAGGTTTAACAGTTTAGGACTTTTGACCATAATAATTATTTTTAACTGAACAGTAGCAATAAAACACAGAAGTTTTCACATGGATATTGTACAGAGAATGAAATTTTTGTAAATTTGCACCGCTTTATTCGTGAAACTCAAATCATAAAGCATTTCTTGTCCGATGGTGTAATTGGCAACACATCTGATTTTGGTTCAGAAGAGTCCAGGTTCGAGCCCTGGTCGGACAACAGAACATTAAGCGCTTTTCCTAATACATAAAGGATTAGCGCTTATTTCTTTTACATCCTATTGTAATCTAAAGGATTGTTGCTGATCATTGATTTTGACTGGCAAGGGCTTGTTCTACTTCCCGGATTTGTGCAAGAATCAATGAGTCATTACCGGCAGCAAAATAAAAACCTGCTGCCCTTCCTAATTCTTCTGCCCTTTTTAAAAGTTGTAATGATTCTTCAAGCTTGCCAAGCTTGTAATAACCCAATCCTTTATAATATTGACTATTTATTGATTTAGGATATTGCTCAAGTATTTTTTCAAACAATACCATTCCTTCATTTACATCGATGTCTCCGATTATAAGTATTCTGGCCAAATTAAAAATATAATTTTTCCCTTGGGGGTTCAATTCACATGCATTTCTGAAATGTACTTCTGCTTCAACCATCATATTTGCATAAAAGTGTATATTCCCTAGCTGGTGTTCTATGTTACTTAAGGATGCACCAATCTCTTTCTTAACAGATATATATTTTTCTATATATTCATTTGCCTCCATTGTGTCCTTGCGTGACAAGGCACATATAGCTTGATGCCATAAAATATCTCTCTTATTAATATTATTAGGAAATAATCTTAAACCCAGCTCAAATATTTCTTTTTCTTTCTCATGTTTTCCAGCATCATGTAGAGCCTGTCCATACCTGTAGTAAAAATCTTCATATTCCCAGAGACCTCCCATTTCCAGGCTTATTTCCTCAACTTTTTCAAATGCCTTAATTGCCTTATCATATTGCTTTGTGAATGCCCCATTGGTTACACCCAGGTCAAACCATAATAATCTGGATTCTATTCCAGACTTTTCAAGCAAATCACAATACTTGATAATATCCGGCAGATTTTTATTAATATAACAAGCATACCATAATTCCAGCCAATATTGATATTTTAAAGGAAGCCTATCTTTCGTGTTATACGCTTTTTGTGTCCAGATTTCAGTCTGCTTCATCTGAATGGGAGAAACAAAATTATATGACATGGCAATATAGAAAGAAGCAAAAGTGAAAGTTGAATCAATTTCATGTGCCTTTTTCAAAGATTCAACCGCAGGCAAGTAATCCTTGGTTAAGAAAAGGTTCATTCCCTCAATAAAATACCTGTATGCTTCAGCTGAATTTGTATATGCTTCGCGAAAGTCATAATCCGCCTCTTGTTCAAGCACCTTGATTTCAAGAAAGTTTTTTATTTCATTGCATAATGAATCTGCCAGGTCCAGGTATTCTGAAGATTTCAAATCACCTTCAATCTTATTTGTCCAGATAATATCTCCGCTTTCAGTCTCAACTAAATTAGCAAGGATCCAGTATTTACCATCTCTTCCCTGACAACTTCCTGATATATATGTTTCTGCCCTGACATTTTTAGCAACCTCTTTGGCCTGTGATGGTGAAAATCCAGCGGTAAAAACCTGGCCCATACTTTCAATTACTTCATACATAGTATGATCATCACGGACAGCAAGTTCTGTTGAACTGCCAAGCCCATTAACGATAAGAGAGGACATCCCTCTCTGAAACCAGTTTAGAGTAGTATCCCCTGTCTGGTTCTCAAAAGGCATCACAGCAACTGATATCCTTCCATCTGTATCCCTGATATCTTCAAACTTATCTTTATTGAATATTTTTGGATAAGCAAGTATCCCAACAGTAACAATTAACACAGCTATAATTAAATCACTAACTCCTGGTTTGCGTTTTGCAGGACTTAAAACTATCTCTTTCTTTTTTGCAAGCTTTGCCGGTTCTGTTTTTACTACTCCCTCAGGTGTAAGATCAAATATCCATGAAAGAATTATAGATATTGGAAAGCCAATGATGAGCAGAACAATGATAAAGGTAACTGTCCAATCAGGCAAACCCAACCTTGGCAACATGATATCCCCAGCCTCCATTATAATAAAGGCAGTAGCCGCATACATGGCAATTATCCTGAAGACTTTGCGTCTCTTAAGTTCCTTCCAGAATTGGAATGGGTTGTTGGATTTTTCAGGCATTGTGGTTAGGTTTGGATATATAAATATAAATCAACTGGTTGTCAATGACAAATTTATATAGATGGTGCGGTTAGTGATAGAGCCCGTTATTACCATTTTCCAATAATGGTATCAGTTTATCAACAACCTCAGGGTATTCCAAAGCAATATTCGTTGTTTCATATGGGTCATTTTCATGGTCATATAATTCAATTTTAGGTTCCTCTTCTCTATAGTAACGGGTAAGTCGGTATCTATCTGTCCTTAATGATATTCCTTCTTTAAAATAACCATACGCAACTTTATTTTTTTGCAAATTGTTGTCATTTAATAGGTTTACAAAACTCTCCCCATCAATTGGGTGCGGCAAATCAATGTTACATAATTCCAATAAACTAGGGTAAATATCAACAGTCTCTATTATCGATGAAATTGATTTGGATTTATAATTCTTAGGGACCTTAATAATTAATACACTTTTTAATGCATTTTCAAAAAGCGTACCTTCTGCTGCTAACTTATCTAAATTGGGTGACTGCACAACAGTATTACCATAACATCCCAAATCGGGACGTAAATCATCTACCGCGATAAATACT
>JAUVKW010000095.1 GCA_030596025.1 Bacteroidota bacterium
TTTAAGTCTCCTGTGACACGGTCGTCGAAGCGCATACCCATTGCAATGATCAGGTCAGCTTCATTGGTTTTCACATTTGGTCCGTAATTCCCATGCATCCCAAGTAATCCCACAAAAAGAGGATTATTTGAAGGAAATGCAGAAAGGCCGAGCATGGTTGCAGCCACAGGGGTTCCGGTTTTTTCTGCGAAGCTAAGAAGCTCGTTTTCTGCCTTTGAAAGTAAAATGCCATGTCCGGCAAGAATCAGAGGTTTCCGGGAATTGTTTATTAATATAGCAGCAGATTCCAGGTCGGAATTGTTCAGCGGAACAATGGGATTATAACTTCTTATATTAGTGCATTTTTTATATTTAAAATCCAGCTCTTGTAATTGAGCATCTTTTGTAATATCTATGAGCACTGGACCAGGCCTGCCGGTGGAGGCAATATAAAATGCTTTTGCCATAACTTCAGGTAGCTCCTCAGCGGTTTTTACCTGATAGTTCCACTTGGTTACAGGCATAGAGATGCCAAGGATATCAGTTTCCTGGAACGCATCGGTGCCTATCAGTTGAGAAAACACCTGGGCTGTAATAAACACAACAGGTACTGAATCAAGATTTGCATTGGCAATCCCAGTGACAAGGTTGGTGGCACCCGGCCCTGATGTTGCCAGGCATACACCCGTTTTTCCTGTAACCATAGAGTATGCCTGGGCCGCATGTGCACCACCCTGTTCATGCCTGACGAGAATATGATTTAACCGATCTTCATAATTCATCAATTCATTATATATGGGCATAATTGCTCCACCGGGGTAGCCAAATATGGTGTCTACACCTTCAGCCAGGAGTGAATGGATAAATGCACTGGCTCCATTCATTTTTTTTGAACTATCTGATTTCATATTGTTTTAGTTTTATAATTCCCTAATTGCCCCCTTATCAGCAGAACTAACATGTTGAGCGTAGATCTGCAAGGCTTTTGAAATATTTCTCTCTCTGTTGTGTGCAGAAAAAGCACGATTTCCTTTTGACTTTTCTTTATCATTTCTGTTTGAAAGTTCTTCATTACTCAACAATACATTAATTTTTCTTTCATGTAAGTTAATCTCAATTATATCTCCATCCTTTATTAATGCAAGTCCGCCACCTGCAGCAGCTTCAGGAGAAATATGACCAATTGAGAGACCGGAAGTACCGCCTGAGAATCTTCCATCTGTAATCAAAGCACATTTCTTATCCAAACCTTTCGCCTTGATATAAGATGTAGGATATAGCATTTCCTGCATGCCGGGACCTCCCTTTGGTCCTTCGTACCTTATTACAACAACTTCCCCCTCAACAACTTCCCCCTTGAGGATTCCATTCATTGCACTGTCCTGTGATTCATATATCCGGGCTTTTCCTTTAAAGATAAACATGGACGGATCAACACCGGCAGTTTTAACAATACAACCTTTTCTTGCGATATTACCAAACAGGACCGCAAGACCACCATCCTTGCTAAAAGAATTTTCTATATTTCTTATACATCCATTTTGGCGGTCTGTGTCAAGATCTTCATATGTCCTATCCTGGGATGCCATTTTCAGATTTTTAATAAATCCGGGTGCAGATCCAAAAACATCCAGGGCTTCACTACTAATACTGGCGTTTTTAATATCAAATTTTCGAATTGCAGTTTTCAGATCCGGAAAATCCACTCTTTTCACAGTTGTATCAATCAATCCTGTCCGGTTGAGTTCTCCGAGGATGGAAATTACTCCCCCTGCCCGGTTTACATCCTGGATGTGATAGTTTGAGCTTGGGGATACCTTACAAAGAGTAGGAACTTTTTTGGAAAGCTCATCAATGTCTTTCATATCAAATTCTACTCCCGCTTCATAAGCAATAGCCAAAAGATGAAGGACAGTATTTGTAGAACCTCCCATGGCGATATCCAGAGACATTGCATTCAGGAAAGCCGGCCTGGTAGCAATGGATCTTGGAAGCACAGAAACCTTACCATGTTCATAGTATTGCTTTGTAATTTCTACAATCAGCCTGGAAGCTTGTTCAAATAGCTTAAGACGGTTCCGGTGGGTTGCTACAATTGTACCATTCCCTGGCAGAGCAAGTCCTAAAGCTTCATTCAAACAATTCATAGAATTTGCTGTAAACATTCCTGAACAGGAACCACAGGTTGGACAGGCATTTTTTTCTACCCGGGCAAGATGATCATCACTTACATCAGGATCAGCTGCCATAACCATTGCATCCACAAGATCCAGATGATCATTATTCAAAACTCCTGCTTCCATGGGCCCACCGGAAACAAAAACTGTAGGGATGTTTAACCTCATGGCTGCCATCATCATCCCTGGAGTAATTTTATCACAATTACTGATGCATATCATAGCATCTACCTGATGTGCATTACAAACATATTCAACACTATCTGCAATCATATCTCTCGATGGAAGAGAATACAGCATTCCATCATGTCCCATGGCAATTCCATCATCAATAGCTATGGTATTAAATTCTGCTGCAAAAAAGCCTTTTTCTTCTATCCAGGATTTAACCAATTGGCCAATTTCATGCAAATGAGTATGACCGGGAACAAATTGAGAGAAGGAGTTCACAACCGCAATCACAGGTTTTCCGAAGTGTTCTTCTTTCATGCCATTGGCCCGCCACAGACTGCGAGCTCCTGCCATATTTCTGCCAACCGTAGTAGTTGCACTCCTTAATTTGATTTTCATAGTTTGAAAAAAATATAAAAAAAAGCTTCCCGGTTTTCCGGAAAGCTTTATACCATTTTATTAGGCATATCTTATCTCCGGGTATCTTCCTTTAAGGCAAGAATGAGAATAATGGAGATAAATATGGATAAATTCTTTATGTACATTTTTCAACTTTAAGCGTGTAAAAGTAGCTGTTATTTTGGAACAACAAAATTTTTAATACTTTTTTCTTAAAATACTGCAACTATGGTAAATAAACAACGTCTGTTATTATGGATAGTCATTAATGCTAAATAAATTATTGTCTTATCTATAGATAAATATCAGGACAAGACAAAGTAAGTTATTAGACATCAAAAAATGATCCCTGAAGAAGTTGGACCGTTGTTCTGGTTCTTTTCCCTGTTCATTATAAACTTTCTTCAGGGATCTGTTTTTAATATTTGGTTTTAAGGCAGATTAAAAGCAACAAAATTTA
Source organism: Bacteroidota bacterium (assembly GCA_030596025.1). GTDB lineage: Bacteria > Bacteroidota > Bacteroidia > Bacteroidales > VadinHA17 > JAYEGO01. Next base: position 3,187 of record JAUVKW010000095.1, read on the forward strand.
ATTCCTCAAACAGCAAATCTATTTTTTTTTGATTAAGATACAGTAATGTAAATTATTGTATTTTTGTCGCTTAATTAATAAACCGGAATCGGACTATGAATTTAGAAATTGTTTTGAGGTACTTCGTCATACATTCATGATTACTGGCTTTGTTATGCTGGTAATGTTGATTATTGAATACCTGAATGTACAAACAAGGGGTACCTGGAGTAAGAAGCTTAAGACATCTCCATGGATGCAGGTATTAATAGCAGGCCTTTTGGGAATTATTCCTGGCTGCCTGGGAACTTTTACTGCGGTATCTTTGTTTTCTCACAGACTGATGAATTTTGCCGCTCTTGTAACAGTGATGATTGCAAGTTCAGGGGATGAGGCATTTGTGATGCTTGCCATTATTCCTGGCAGTTTTGTAAAAATCACTATCATAATTTTTGGTGTAGCTATCCTTACGGGTCTTTTGTTAAATTTAATACCTCGAATTGCTAATTTTCAGCCCTTTGATCCGCATCACAAATTCAGCCTGCATCAATCTGAGAATGGTAGTGTCAGTCCTGGTAGTATCAGAATAATAAATCATTTTAAGAAACCATCTTTACTTCGGGCTTTATCCAGTGGAGTGGTATTATCTTTGCTTGTACTTATTTTTATTGGGATAATTGGACCTGAGGAGTGGAATTGGATAAGGATTTCTTTATTACTTACTTTGTTATTCGCTCTGTTTATTATCACCACTATGTCCGGGCATTTTCTTGAAGAACACCTTTGGGAACATGTAATTAAGAAGCACTTTGTAAAGATATTCTTGTGGAGTTTTGGCACAATGTTAGTTATACATATTCTTGAAGGACAAGTGGATTTGGCTAATTGGGTTCAGGGGAATTTGCATATTATTTTAATCCTGGCCATTCTTGTTGGTCTGATTCCGGAATCAGGGCCTCATATGGTATTTATTTCTTTATTTGTTGCAGGAACAATCCCATTAAGTGTTTTAATAGTAAATTCAATTGTTCAGGATGGACATGGAAGCCTTCCCTTATTGGCAGAATCGAAAAAAAGTTTTTTCCTGATGAAGTTTATCAATATGGTAATGGCTCTGATTGTTGGTTTAATTGGTATCTATTCAGGGTGGTAATTGACATATTCCTTTTCCCTGGAAAAGCTTCTGTAGAGTTGATATGCATTTTCTGCCAGAGCCAGTCAGAGTGAAAACATCCAATAAATGTCAATTTTCTTTGAGTATTCCCAGTGAATTGTATATTTTCGTAGCTTGAGTAAAAATGAATATCTAAATGTTCTTACATCCTGTTACCAGGCAGGAATAATTTGATTTTTGGAGTGTTATGAAAAAGGAAACAAAAAAAAGCAAGGAAGATAAAATTGAGGGAGAAGGAAATTCCATGAAAAATGAGAATCAGGATTCCCCGGAGAGTGTTATTGAAAGTGCAGAAGAGAATGATTTAGTGAATGATTCAGGGGATCAAAAAACTGATTCAAAGAATGAGGAATCAACAGGAAAGACCGAAGCTGTGGAAAATGATATTAAGGCAGTAGATTATGGTAAGTTTTCTGTAGATGAGCTTGTTAGTACTTTGTCTATTCTGATTGCCGGAAGACCTGTACATGAGATTAGGAATGATGTAGACCATATTAAAACCTTTTTTTATAAGAAGCTTAGAATCGAAAGCGAAACTCTCAGGAAAAAGTTTATTGATGATGGAGGTGTTGCGGAAGATTTTAAACCTGAACCTGACCCAAGAGAAGAAGATTTCAAGGGTCTGCTAAATAAGTACAAATCCAGGAAATATGAACATAATAAGCAGCTTGAATTAGAAAAGCAGACCAATCTGGAGGAGAAGTATAAAATTATCGAAGGACTTAAAGGTCTCATAAATAAAGAAGAGTCTATTAACAAAACTTTTCAGGAGTTTTGGGAATATCAAAATAAATGGAGATCAATTGGCCTGGTTCCTCAAAGTAAACTCAAAGATCTTTGGGAGAATTATCATTATCATGTTGAGAAGTTCTATGATTTTATTAAAATCAATAAAGAACTCAGAGATCTTGATTTGAGGAAAAACATGGAGGCAAAGATGCTCCTGTGTGAAAAAACTGAGACCTTATTGCTAAAAGATGATTCTGTGTCCAATTTCAGGGTATTGCAGAAATACCATGGGCAATGGCGGGAGATAGGTCCGGTACATATCGATATTAAGGAACAATTATGGGAGAGATTTAAGATAGCTACAGCTAAAATTAATAAAAAGCACCAGCAATATTATGAAGATCTTAAATCTACTTTAAAAAAGAATCTGGAAGCAAAAACAGAATTGTGCGAAAAGGTGGAAAAAATGCTTGAGGAGGAAACACCGGATCATAAAATCTGGGTAAGAAAGTCAAAAGAAGTAATTGATATTCAGAAAACCTGGAAGACAATAGGTTTTGCCCCTAAGAAATTTAATAATCAGATATACGAGAGGTTTAGGAAAGCCTGTGATGGATTTTTTAGTCAGAAAAGGGATTTCTACGCTGAAAACAAGGAGTTACAGAAGAATAATCTTCAGCTGAAAATGGATTTATGTATTCAGGCAGAGGGAATCCAGGGAAGTGAGGAGTGGAAAAAGACAACTGAAGAATTAATACTTTTGCAGAAAAAATGGAAAGAGATAGGTCCGATACCAAAAAAGTATTCTGAAAAAGTATGGAGGAGATTCAGGACAGCCTGCGATAATTTTTTCAATAAAAAATCTGAATACTACTCGACCATAGATCAAAAATATGATCTTAATCTTGTGGCTAAGAATGAATTAATTGAGAAAATTGATAAACATCAGTTTGGTGAGGATGTGAAAAAAAGTTTTGAAGATCTTAAGGATTTTCAAAAACAGTGGTCAGAAATAGGTTTTGTCCCAATCAAAAAGAAGGAAGAAATATCTCAAAGATATCGAAAGTCTATAGATAAACTTTTCGACAGGCTTGAAGTTGACGATGAAAAGAAAAGTGTTCTGAGATATAAGAATAAGCTTGAAGGCCTTAAGTCTGTTTCCAGAGGCAAAGATAAACTTGAAGGAGAAAGAGAAAAATTTGTAAGCAGATTAAAACAGCTTGAAAGTGATATTATCCTTTGGGAGAATAATATTGGGTTTTTCGCAAAATCTAAGAATGCCGATTCTATGATTAAGGAGGTAAGTCAGAAAATTGACCAGGCAAAGGAAAATTTAAGGGTGCTTGAGAAGAAAATAAGAATGATTGACGACCTGAACTTATAAACCGGGATAAACAGTTTTAAACTAATAAGACCTAAGCTATTTTGAAGCTTCAACCAACCAAATATATTTTTGTTACCGGTGGTGTTACCTCATCACTGGGCAAAGGAATTATTTCTGCTTCCCTTGCAAAGTTATTGCAGTCTCGTGGGTATAATGTAACCATACAGAAACTTGATCCTTATATCAATGTTGATCCCGGAACCTTGAATCCATACGAACATGGAGAATGCTACGTAACTGAAGATGGTGCTGAAACAGATCTTGATCTGGGACATTACGAACGCTTTCTTGATATTCCCACTTCCAAGGCGAATAATGTAACTACAGGTAAAGTATATCAGTCTGTTATTAATAAGGAGAGAAGAGGAGATTATTTAGGGAAAACAGTTCAGGTGATTCCCCATATAACCGATGAGATTAAAAGACGTATCAGGTACCTGGCGGAAAAGAAAGATTTTGATATTGTAATTACAGAGATAGGTGGTACTGTCGGGGACATAGAATCACTTCCATATATTGAATCTGTACGGCAAATGAAATGGGAATTGGGACCTGAAAATTGTCTTGTGATTCACCTTACACTGGTTCCCTATCTTGCAGCTACCGGTGAGTTGAAAACTAAGCCAACTCAACACTCGGTAAAGGTTCTTCAGGAGAATGGAATTCAACCAGACATTCTTGTATTACGTACGGAAAGAGCATTGTCTGAAGATTTAAGGAATAAAGTTGCCCTTTTTTGTAATGTGGATCGTCAATCGGTTATTGAGTCGATAAATGTTTCTACTATCTATGAGGTTCCCCTCAGGATGAAAAATGAAAAGCTTGACCTTGTAGCTCTTGCTAAATTAGGTGTTCCGGAGGGAGGTAACTCTAACCTTAAACCATGGGAGGTATTTTTAGAGAAACTGAAATCTCCAAAATATGAGGTTCGAATCGGACTTATAGGTAAATATATTGAATTAAAGGATGCCTATAAGTCTATTTCTGAATCCTTTGTTCATGCGGGAGCCATGAATGAATGTAAGGTCATTCTGGACTTCATACATTCAGAGACAATTCAGGAAGGTAATGTTGATAAGATATTGAATGGTTTACAGGGGATTCTTGTAGCTCCCGGGTTTGGACACAGGGGCATAGAGGGGAAGATCATTGCAGCGAAATTTGCACGGGAAAACAATGTCCCCTATTTAGGTATTTGCCTGGGTATGCAATGCGCAGTAATTGAATTTGCGAGGAATGTACTTCAACTGAAAGCTGCTGATTCCACAGAAATGAATCCTGAAACAGCCTACCCGGTTATTGACCTTATGGAGGAGCAAAAGGGTCTGACCAAAATGGGAGGGACCATGCGTTTAGGTGCTTATTCATGTAAGATAAAAGAAAATAGCAAATGCTTTGACGCTTACAATCAAACAAGTATTTCAGAAAGACACAGGCACAGATATGAATTTAATAACAAGTTTTTAAATAATTTTGAGGAAAAAGGAATGAAAGCCGTTGGAATAAATCCAGATTCGGAGTTGGTGGAGATTATGGAAATTGCTGATCATAAATGGTTTGTTGGTGTTCAATTTCATCCTGAATACCACAGCACTGTTATTCATCCCCATCCTCTGTTTGTTGCATTTGTTAAGGCTGCATGTAATATTTAATGCCTTAAATAAATCATTTTGAGAATAATATATTATGGATAGAAACACTATTATTGGAATTTTGCTAATAGGGGTAATCTTTATTGGATATAGTTATTACAACAACAACAAGCTTGATAAGGCATATGATAAGGAGATCTCATATGCTGATTCATTGTTTATTGCGGAAGATTATGCTCAAGCCATCCTCGCTTACCGTAAGGCCCAGTCATTTAAACCAAGGGAGCAATATCCCCAAACCCAGATTTCTGAAATAAATCAGACTATGGGCTTATATGATAACAGCCCCGATTTGAATACTCAGTCTCCGGATACAACACAGGAGCAAGATAAAAAGGAAAATATATCTACAGATGTTTCGCTTGAAGGCAATAAAACTTATCAGTCTGACAAGGAAAGGGAGAGCCAATATGGGGCCTTTTATAAAGCCTCTATTGGAGAGGAGAAGTTTATTACGCTTGAGAATAATCTTGTAAAACTGGTATTTACCAATAAGGGTGGCAAGCTGTATTCTGCTGAACTTAAGGAGTTTCAGACCCATGATACCTTACCTCTATTGTTATTTGAGGGAGATTCCACGGTTTTTGGATTTCAGTTTTTTACTGTTGATAATCATCCAATTGAAACTAACAATCTATTTTTTACCATCGAAACAGAAAAGCAAACAATGCTTGTTGAAGATCAGCCAGTGAGTTTTGCAATGCGACTTGAAGCAGGGGATGGCAAATATATTGAATATACATACAGCCTGAAGCCGGATGAATATATGCTTGACTTTGATCTTAAGATTGTTGGGTTGAAAGAAACTCTGGCGAGGAATTTAAGTGCTCTGGATTTAAGCTGGGAAATGTATATGCCCCAGCAGGAAAAAGGAAGAATAAATGAGAACAACTATGCAGGAATTAAGTTTAAGTATTATCAGGACGAGGTTGACGGATCCGGAATCAGGGCAAATAAGGATATTGAAGAGTTTGATGTAAGCACCAAATTAGAATGGCTTGCCTATAAAGACCAGTTTTTTTCTACTGTATTGATATCAGACGAACCATTCCTGAATGGATGGGTGCAATCTACAAAAACTGAAGAATCTGAGAGGTACATAAGGTTTTTGCAGGCAAAACTGAGTATGTCATATAAGGGTGATTCAGATGAAGCTTATAAAATGCATATTTATCTTGGTCCAAATAATTTTAAGCTTCTTAAGAAATATAACTTAGACCTGGAAAAACTTGTTTTTCTTGGCAAGAATGTCATCCGCATCATTAACGAATTTGTTATTATTCAATTATTTAATTGGCTGAACGGGTTCATAGGTAACTATGGGTTAATTATCCTGGTACTTACTGTTATTATAAAAATGGCTTTGTTTCCACTAACCTTTAAATCTTATCAGTCCCAGGCTAAAATGAGAGTTCTGAAGCCACAGGTAGATGCAATAAATGATAAGTTTCCTAAGAAGGAAGATGCAATGAAGAAGCAACAGGCTACCATGGCTCTTTATAAGAAAGTAGGTGTTAGCCCGGTTGGAGGATGCCTGCCTATGATGCTGCAAATGCCTATTCTTTTTGCCATGTTTCGTTTTTTCCCTACCTCAATTGAACTCAGGCAGGAAAGTTTTCTTTGGGCCCACGATTTGTCAACCTATGATTCTATATTAAGTCTTCCATGGGACCTTCCAATGTATGGAGATCACGTTAGTTTATTTACCCTTTTGATGACTGTCTCCACAATATTGACAATGAAAATTAATACTCCGGCTCAAACCGGGGGAGCACAGATGCCAGGCATGAAAGGAATGATGTATATGATGCCTGTCATGTTCATGCTTATTTTGAATAATTTTTCTGCCGGACTGACTTATTATTATTTCCTTGCAAATCTTATAACATTTGCTCAAAATATGATATCCAAACAATTTGTAAATGAAGAGGCTGTTCTAAAAAAGCTGGATGCAAAAAAGTCCAAACCTGTACAAAAATCTAAATGGCAGCAAAGACTGGAATCTGCCGCAAAACAAAAGGGGTATAAACCCTCAAAGAAGAAATAGGATATAGTCTTTATCGTAGAAAATAAATGTCTGCATTTACCGGGTTAAGCTATTGTGGAACATTAGAACCTATAACCAGCTTTTAAACCGAGCATGCCCAGGTATTCAAGACTTCCAATGGGATCAGTCTCCAATTCCTGCATTTCCATCCAAAGAGCAAATTCAAAGGAGAAAGAAAACCCATATTTCCCTATATATTGGAATCCTCCCGGAATGTATATGCCGGCTTTCTCTTCAAAGGCATAGGTACCCTGTATTCCAAAATACGGGGTCCATGGGTCTTTTCTGTATGCTGCAATGTGGTATTTTGGACCAAAATAAACTCCGTAATACCCTCCTCCCAACTCAATGTTAAGAAATGGAGTTATAAAATATTCAAAACTGGCCCCAATTAGTGATGGCCCTCCTGCTATAATATTGACGCCAAATGGTTTCAATTCTCTTGGACCATTTTTATTGCGATAGGATTTTGTTTTGTGTCTGTTTTTGAGTTTTACTATTCCAGGTTCTAAATAAGATTCTGGACTTTTTATACTATACTCATTTACAAATATCAAATAAGGCTCAGTAAAGGGCAAAGGAATATTTTCAAATTTGCTATAGCCTTGTGCAAACAACAACCCTGGGAGGAAAATAAGAATGGATATAAATATTTTTCTTTGCATATGCTGGAATAGGAAAGATTAAATATAAAAAGATTCCCTGAATCCATATGACTTAGGTAATAAAATTGGTAAATTAATGGCGCTATTCTACTTTTAGCAGGTGCAAAGAGACTTATGATAAAATAAATTAAAGTCATTAAAACGCATTTTATTCAAAACAATGAATTACCATGAAAAATACACCCGAACGGATGAAATTTAAACTTTTTAGTTGGCTTCTCATAGCAGGATTAATTATTAATTCCTGCTCGGCACCTGAGAAGGAAAATTTGCTGTCCTATGTTGATCCATTTATTGGTACAGGAGGGCATGGTCACACTTTCCCGGGTGTAGCTTCCCCCTTTGGGATGGTTCAACTTAGTCCTGACAATGGAACTTCTGGCTGGGACTGGTGTTCGGGTTATCATTACAGTGATTCAACTATTGCCGGATTCAGCCACCTTCACTTAAGTGGTACCGGGATTGGAGACCTTGCTGATATTTCAGTTCTTCCGGTAAATATGCCTGTTTTGCCTGATACTTCCAGGGGAGGATTAGCATATATGAAAAAATACTGGTCTGCTTTTTCGCATAACACCGAAACAGCAGAGCCTGGATATTATTCAGTATTCCTTGAAGATCCACAGGTTATGGTAGAGTTAACTACTTCGCCCAGAACTGGTTTTCATAGGTATATATTCAGGGAGGCGAAGGAGCCAGTGATTGTTTTTGACCTTGGATTTAGCATTAACTGGGATCAGGCAACAGAAGCTTCTATGAAGGTTCATGAGGATGGTATGATTACAGGCTATAGAAGATCTAAAGGCTGGGCTCGTGACCAGATAATTTATTTTGCAGCTATGTTTGATCAGCCTGTGGTTGCTTATGATTTGATTGAAAGTGGAATAAATAGTGGCATTCAGGAAGTTAAGAATAAGACTGTACAGGGGATTTTTGAGTTTTCAGCAGATACCATTCAGCTAAAAATGGGCCTGTCTTCCGCCAGTGTCGATGGGGCTGTAAGGAGCCTGAAAGAGGAGATACCTCATTGGAATTTTAATGAGGTAAAGATAAAAACTCAAAAAAGATGGGAAAAGGAACTTTCAAAAATAAGGATACAGACTTCAAGCTATGAAGATAAGGTGATTTTTTATACCTCATTCTACCACACGATGATGGCTCCCATTTTATTCTCTGATCTGAATGGTGAGTACCATGGTCCGGGAGGTAATGTAAATACGATCGGGAATGGGAAGCAATACACAGTTTTTTCACTTTGGGATACATTTCGTGCAGCTCATCCCTTATATACACTGGTATTTCCTGATCTGGTTCCTGATCTGATTAATTCAATTTTGTCTTTTTACGCAGAATCAGGACTGTTACCGGTTTGGGAGCTTATGTGTAATGAAACAAATACCATGATTGGCTATCATAGTATCCCCGTAATAGTGGATGCCTTTCTGAAAGGGTTTGTGGATTTTGATCCGGAACTTGCTTTTCAGGCTATGAAAAAATCTGCAATGCAAGATAAAAATGGACTAAACTATTACAGAGATATGGGATATATCCCAGCTGATCTTGAGAATGAATCTGTTTCAAAGGCTCTTGAATATGCTTTTGATGACTGGTGTATTGCTGCTATGGCAAATAAATTAGAGAAGAAAGAAGAATTTGAGATTTTCAGTTTAAGGGCAAAGAATTATATGAATCATTTTGATGGGAAGACTGGATTTATGAGAGGGAAACTAAAAAAT
>JAUVKW010000076.1 GCA_030596025.1 Bacteroidota bacterium
AGTAGTTGTTTCCGGAAGATATTCTAATTTTTAAGATTTGGTAGAAGGTATTTCTGCATAATACTGCTTTGCACCCTCGCCTTCAACCGCAATTTTCTTTTCTGTTGTGTCTTCCCTGGACATGATCCAGGCTGGTACGAGTATCAAACCTGCCAACAATATGGGAGCAAGAATGGTCATTACAATAAAAGATTTCTTCTTAACCCTGGTGAGGTATTCTCTTTTTATTACCAGCAATATTTTATTCATAGCAACTGAGGATCTGGTTTCTTAAATTGTTTGTTTAAGGTCTGTTAATTAAAGAGGATCTGCGTATTAATTTTTCTTGTGATAAGCATTGGCTTCTTCTACAGCCTGTATGAAAATGTCATTCATGCTGGGCAGCACTTTATTAAAGGAAATAACGTTTCCAGCCTGGAGCAATATAGATAAAACGTCATTTGTTTCTGTTCCCTCCATTAGTTCGATAATAAGTTTGGTGTGCCCGTTCACAGCCAGGTTTTCTATAATTTTATATGAATGTGTAAGAGAGGCGGTTAATAGATTTGCCTCGCCTGCAAATTTAATTTCATAACGGTTTGAATCATATTTTTTTCTAACCTCGTCCACGGGGCCCTGCAGGATTGTTTTGGAATCATTAATCAGACTTATGTGGTCACAAAGTTCTTCAACTGAGCCCATATCATGGGTTGAAAAGATAATTGTGGCTCCTTTCTTCTGTAGCTTTAAAATTTCCTGCTTTAACAAATTGGTATTTATGGGATCAAAACCACTGAAGGGTTCATCAAAGATGAGGAATTTGGGCTCATGAACCACAGTTACTATGAACTGTATTTTTTGCTGCATTCCCTTTGATAATTCTTCCACCTTCTTATCCCACCATGCATCAATTTCAAATTTTTTAAACCATTTGTTCAATCGCTCTGACGCATCTTTTTTCTTCAGTCCTTTCAATTGGGCAAGATATAAGGCCTGCTCTCCAACCTTCATTTTCTTATACAGGCCTCTCTCCTCAGGCAGATAACCTATACTATGCATATCTTCAGCCTTTAAAGCTTTTCCTTTGTATTTGAGTTCTCCGCTGTCAGGTGCTGTGATTTGATTAATAATACGAATCAGGGTTGTTTTTCCGGCTCCGTTTGGACCAAGCAAGCCATAAATGCTTCCTTTAGGAATAGACATACTTACCTCATCAAGGGCAAGGTGGTTTGAAAAATTCTTAACTATCTTGTTTGCTTCAAAAAATGCCATTAGATTAAGTTTTATTCTTACTTATTCAAAATAACCTCTCATCCTTTCAAAGAAGTTTTTATCGTGACTGGAAGGTTTTGGTGTAAAGCTATCAGATTCATTGAGCTTTTCCAAAATTCGTTTTTCTTCTTTTGTGAGACTTTTTGGGATCCAGACATTTATATTCACAAGAAGGTCACCTTTTCCATAACCATTTACTTCAGGTAATCCTTTTCCACGCAACCGGAGTATTTTGCCTGGTTGGGTCCCGGGATCTATTTTTATTTTTACGGGATTGCCAACAGTTGGAATTTCCGAATTGCTTCCAAGAGCAGCATCGGAAATACTAATAAACAGAGAATAGATCAGATCATTGCCATCTCGAAGTAATTCAGTGTTTTTTTCCTCCTCTATCATTACCATAAGGTCTCCGTTGATTCCTCCCCTGCGAGCGGCATTTCCTTTTCCTGAAACATTTAGTTGCATTCCTTCTGCAACTCCGGCTGGGATTTTAATCTTAATAACCTCGCTTCCCTTTACAATTCCTTCACCATGACAGGAAGTACATTTCTTGCTGATAATCTTTCCTTCCCCACCACAACCAGGACAAGTAGTGGTAGTTTGCATCTGACCCAGGAAGGTATTGGACACCCTGGTAACCTGTCCGCTTCCATGACAGGTTGAACATGTTGAAAACCCGGATGATTTTTCGGCTCCATCTCCTCCACATGTTTCGCATGCCACGTATTTAGTAACCTTCAGTTTTTTTTCAACACCATTTGCAATTTCCGAAAGATTGAGCTTCACTTTCACCCTGAGATTACTTCCTTTGTTAACCCTTCGGCGAGATTGACCACCGCCACCAAATCCACCAAACCCTCCTCCGCCAAAATGACCCCCAAAAATATCCCCAAATTGAGAGAATATATCTTCTATGTCTGTAAATCCACCAAATCCCTGCCCTCCTGCAGCACCACTCATACCTGCATGACCAAAGCGATCATACCTGGCCTTCTTGTCATCATTGCTAAGTACTTCATATGCTTCAGCAGCTTCCTTAAATTTTTGCTCTGCAGCTTTGTCATCAGGATTCTTATCCGGATGGTACTTCAGAGCTTTCTTTCTATAAGATTTCTTGATCTCTTCTTTAGAAGCATTTTTAGAAACCTCTAGTATTTCATAATAATCTCTTTTGGCCATATTGCAGATTTGATTAATGGAAACCTAATGAAAAGATTCCACTGATAATTAGTTATTCACCAACTACTACTTTTGGGTACCTGATAATTTTCCCCTTTAAATAATAACCCTTCTCTATTACATCAATCACTTTCCCTTTTAAGTTTTTCTTGGGCGCAGGTATTTTGGTAAGCGCTTCATGACTTTCCGGATCAAAGCTTTTATGCAGGCATTCTATTTCCTGAATCCCTTCTTTAGTCAGGAAGTCTGATAGTTTGCTGGATATAAGCAAGATCCCTTTTTCCAAAGATTGAAGATCCCTGGTAGTTTCCATTGATTGAATGGCACGGTCCATGTCATCTGCCACAGGCAGGAAATCCCGCAATATCTCCTCACCGGCAAATTTTGTTAAATCTGCTTTTTCTTTCAGGGTCCTTTTTCTGTAATTGTCAAAGTCGGCTGAAAGCCTCAAGTACTTATCTTTCCAGTCCTGTTGTTCTTTTTTTTCCTTAGTTGGTGATTTAGGAGAAGTTTTTCCGCTGGTTTTTTTAGAGCTTTTGCTATATGTTTTTTTGGCAGCAGCCTTTGTTTTAGAATTTGCCGTTTTTTCGGTCTTGCTTTTTTCAGTCATATCTTAACATTAATTCAAATCTATCCGTCTTTTTTCTTTTTATTCAAATTACTTGCCAAATCATAAATTCAGACAAATTGGCAGGATGATAATAAAGGCTGAGGCTCCCACCTTCTCCGACTGCGGCGGATATGGTGGACGAAGAAGGCAGAAAGAAGAAATGAGATGGGGGAGATGAGTAAGGACAGGAAACCTTTCAGAGTCCGAAGGATATGGAAGTGTTGTATTCTGAAAGATGAGTGAAGAAGAGAATGTCCCAGGAAAAACAGCACCGGGCTTTAGCCTGGTGTAAAAAGGGAATATCCCAAAAGAGGTCCGGATCGAAACGCAATATAATAATTAGATGCTGTTTCGGACCGCAAAACCAAGGTAGAGAGATACGACTTCATGGCACAACATTTTATATTGCCAGATTTTGAAGCTTTTGTATAAGGAAGGAGCCACGAAGATCTCTTGCTACAATGATTCCGTTACCATCAATCAGAAAATTAGCAGGGATAGCATGAACACCATAAGTCTCTGCAGCTTGTGAATTCCATCCTTTTAGCTCACTCACATGATATTCCCAGGAAAGCTTATCCTGATCTATGGCTGACATCCAGCCGTTTTTAGATTTGTCAAGAGATACACTATAGATAGTAAAACCAGTCCCATTTTGAAATTTCCGGTCCTTATAGAGCATATAAGATTCAACCAGATTCGGGTTTTCTCTTCTACATGGGGGACACCAGGAAGCCCAGAAATCTATAAGAACCATTTTGCCTTTTAAAGAAGATAATTTTATGGGATGTTCATTAGGATCCATAAATATAAGCTCGGGAGCCTGATTCCCAATTTCCAACCCAATCTTTATTTTATCGCCCTCAGTGGTATTCCTGTATGAGCTAAGAATCCCTGTAAGTATAAGTAATGCAAATAAAGGTGTTAATTGTTTTTTCATCCGTCCTTTATGTTTTGTCAAATAAATTATCCGCAAATATATAGAATTATTCTAAATAAGAAAACTTGGCTTATAGAAATCGTAGAAAATGCATGCATTTCCCGGGTTAAGCGGTAAGGTTTAAATAGTTTTATCAGGCCTAGAATATCCCGGATCACCGAAATATTTCGGATAGTGATTTTGTTCTGATATAATTAAAGGAAAGTTATTTTTTTCGGATTCTTTTTTTTCTGCTTTTGAATAGAATATCTCTGGATTCAGTCAGAGTTAATCCTTCTTTAATTTTCAGTTTTCCCTGAGATAGTTTTTTTAAATCTTCAAATATTGTATCGTCATTTACTACATTCTTGTTCCAGGCAAGAAATGACCTTTTCATGTGATTGGCAATAAGCTCTATCAACCTTTCTTTTTCCTCCCCATCCTCCAGCTTCACGGCATATTCTATAAGCAACTCAATCCCCCTGCCATAATGTTTTTTCGTAATTTTATTGGTATTGTAGGGTATTTGTTTTGGCTTGATCGTCATGGACTCACGTGTAGGTAACTCAAAAGGAGTTTCCAGATCCAACTCAAAATCAGAAATCAGAGCCATGTGATCCCATAATTTGTGTTTAGACTCACCCAGATCCTTCCCATAGGGGGCCATACTCTGCATGATTGAAATAATGGTTTTGGCAGCTTTATTTCTTTCTTCTTTGTCTTTAATATCATGCAAGTGATTAATCATTTTTTGAACATTCCTTCCATATTCTGGAAGAACCAATTTTTTCTGTGAGGTATTGTAGTTGTATTGCATCAATTTTATATTTGGTGCAAATCTAAAGGAAATCTCCTAGCTTACAAAAAAAAAGATTAAGTCTATCTGCTGGTCGCAACCAGAAGTGGTCAGACGAGTTGCTATTTTATGGCAGGAGACTAGTGAAACTATTATTTTTTAGTAAATAGAAAATCTTCTCAAAACTGCTTAAGCAGTTTTAGTTTCGCAAATTTGAGCAGTAGTTGTTTTTGTCCGTGAGAGTTAAAAAAAACTGTAGCTTTTCTGTTAGTTCCCGAGTTCTCCACATTTAAAACTTTGCCTTTTCCAAACCTGATATGCTCAACTTCCATTCCGGCCTGAATCTTTTCCGGATCACTTGCTATAAAATCCGGATCAATTCTATGTGCTTTCTCTGCCTGTCCTAATTTAATCCATTTTTTGCCTCCTGGAGGAACAATTTGTTTGGGAGTGGAAACTGTAGTCCGGCCTTTTTTCCATGAAGGAACTGATTTGGTGGATAATTTGTCAAGCTGGTTTGTTATACCATTAGACATGTAACCGATAGGCCAATCCAGGTACATATCTTCAATTTCTTTTATGAACCTGCTGGGCTTACAATAGTTCAGTACACCCCATCGAAATCGGGTTTCGGTGAAGGAAATAGTTATTTGCGTTTCTGCCCGGGTAAGGGCTACATAAAACAGCCTGCGTTCTTCCTCTAATTCCTTTAAACTTGCTGACGACATCACTGAAGGAAACAGCTCCTCTTCCATACCAGATATATAGACGCATTTAAATTCCAGTCCCTTTGCTGCATGAACCGTCATTACAGATACTTTGTTCCTGTCGTCTTTGAGATTGGTGTCGGCGTCGGTAAGAAGAGCCACATCCTGAAGAAATTCTCCAAGACCTGCAAAGCCGTCTTCTTCTTCCTGGCCTGAAACAAATTCCCGAATTCCGTTTAAGAGTTCCTGTATATTTTCATATTTGCTTAATTCTTCCGGGGAATCTGAGTTGTATAATTCTTTAAGAATACCAGTTTCCGTAGCAATCCTGAAAGCCAGGTCATAGGCATCAGATTTTTCCAGATCCATAGCAAAGCTTTCAATTAAAGAACTGAAAATTTTCAATTTCCCCTTGGCCCCCCTGTTGAGCCCTGTCTCGAAGTTTTCAATATCCATAATGATCTCCCACATGCTCAGATCTTTCTCATTCGCACATTTTTCAACTCTAAGCATGCTGGTTTTTCCAATACCACGGGCAGGATAATTAACAATCCGTTTTAATGCTTCATCATCATTCGGATTGATCACAAACCTGCAATAGGCCAGCATGTCTTTTATCTCTTTTCTCTGGTAGAATGACAGACTCCCATATACCCTGTAAGGGATATTCCTTTTTCTGAGAGCCGCTTCAAAAATTCTGGATTGAGCGTTTGTCCGGTAAAGAATTGCGAAATCGCTATACTTAAGTTGCCTTCCCAGGGCTGTGTCAAAAATAGAATTGGAAGTAAGAAATCCTTCTTCGATATCAGTTTCAGCCCTGATTATTTTAATTTTATTTCCAGATTCATTTTTTGAAAATATCTTTTTCGGGATTTGCCCCGTATTCCTTGATATGAGACTATTGGCAGCATCCACTATATTCCGTGTAGATCTGTAGTTTTGTTCCAGTTTGTAAAGCTTATAATCGGGATAATCATTCTTGAAATTCAATATATTTTCTATTCTTGCCCCACGAAATGAATAAATACTCTGGGCATCGTCTCCAACTACAAATAAATTTCTATGCTTTTCAGAGAGACTTTTTACGATTAGATACTGGGCGAAATTTGTGTCCTGGTATTCATCTACCAAAACATACTGGAACTGCTTCTGGTATTTACTCAGGATATCTTTAAAGTCACGAAAAAGAACGTTGATGTTCAGAAGAATATCGTCGAAATCCATTGCCCCTGATCGGTAACAGCGACTAGAATAGATTTTGAAAATATCCTGGATTCTTTCCTTCCGGTGCCTTTTGTCCTGTTCAATTATTTCATTATTTGAACTATAGGCCCTGGCTGTTATCAGGTTGTTCTTGGCAGAGGAAATTCTTCTCCAAACATCTGCAACTTTGTAAATTTTATCATCCAACTCAAGTTCTTTGATGATAGTCTTAACCAGATTCCTGGAGTCTTGAGTATCATAAATAGTAAAGTCTTTAGGATAGCCGAGACTTGCTGCCTCCACCCTTAGGATACGGGCAAACATGGAGTGAAAGGTCCCCATCCATAAATACCTGGTAGCTTCAAATCCTGCAATTTGAATGATCCTTTCCTTCATCTCCCGGGCAGCCTTGTTTGTGAAGGTAAGTGCAAGGATTGTATCAGCAGGTGCCCCTTTTTTTATCAGGTGGGTAACACGGCTGGTTAATACCCTTGTCTTTCCCGACCCTGCTCCTGCAATCACAAGGGAGGGTCCGTCCACATTTACTACAGCCTCACGTTGGGCTTCATTCAAATCATTCAGGTAATCCACGTATAATTGTTTTCAAAAAATTTCCGGTAAAAATAATACTTGTTTCTTTACCCCGGGAAATTGTTTTGAATTATCTGCAATAAAGTTTTTAACAGCATAATTAAAATAATCCGGTAAAAATTAGGTTATATTCTTACTTACAATATTATTTTTGTCCCAACTTTAAGAAATGGGTATGCGGTTTCAAATACTATTTGTGTGCGGCTTGTTATTTTTGCAGCCGTGGTCTGCTATATCATATGGCCAGATCATTGCCCCTGATGCAAGTACTACCCGGCAGGCGGAATACCCAAGTGGTTTCCCCAGAGCAGATGATATATTTGTAGTTTGCAGCTCAAGCGCAAATGGTGATCCTATTACCGGCAGGCTTCAGGCAGCAGCCCCTGGTGGATTTTCGAATGTTGATTTTGAATGGAGTAAATATAACGAGTTAATACCAGGATACGATTCCCCATTTTTCACAGAAACTAGTGTTGATCTCTCGGAAGCAGCGGATTTATCTTCCGGTGGATACAGGCTAAGAGTTTATGATGGTGGCTCACTCGACACACTTTTTTATGCCTGGTTGTTTATAGATGTTCCTTATGTAATAAGTGGTGTACAACATGAATCTTGTCCAAGGCTCACTCTTTTTGGAGATACAGCATCTGTATTTTTTACTTATTATGATCCGGCTGACAATAGTGAGATATTTTTGAATAACAAAATAAGTTTTAAATGGAAAGTGGATGATCCGGATACAGAGATACTATGGGATACCATAGTCCTGACCCCCAGATTTTTTTACGATCCTCCGGTTGTAGATACACGATTCTATCTTACTGTTACTGACAGGCTTGGATGCACCGATGTGGCTGCTTTTGATTATACTACCATTCATGTAAGGGCCGATATGGAGCCATCTCCAACAGAGGGGGAAGCTCCTCTGGAGGTTGTTTTTGATAATAAATCGATAAATGCTGTTTCTTATTACTGGGATTTTGGAGATGAGGAAACCTCCATTCTTGAATTGCCCGAAAATCATATCTACTATATCCCCAGTGAATTAGATGAATATGAAGTTATTATGTTTGCCACAAGTGAAGAGAATTGTACAGATAGCATCAGCTTCAGATATATTAAGGTTGAACCTTCCAGGCTGGATATTCCCAATGTTTTTACACCCAATGGAGATGGCTACAATGATTATTTTATTGTATCTGCCAAATCTCTTCGCTACCTGCATGTAAAGGTGCTGACCCGTAATGGGAGAAAGATTTATGATTTTGAGGGAGAAGGAGATGCTTTGAAAGAATGGGAGGGATGGGATGGATATATTGGTGGATCAAGAAAAGCCAGCCCCGGAGTTTATTATTATGTCATCGAGGCCCTTGGTTGGGATGATGTGAAATATAAGAGTAAGGTTTACAGGGGTTCACTCCAAATTATATGGGAACGGTGAGCGAACTTGTGAGCGAATCCCTCACAAGCGGCTTTTTAGAGGTGGCCCTTTGGGTGCGAGTAAAAATTCAAGTCCAAAGTCTAAAAGGAAATGGATAAAAGTGAAAATCCAAAATTCAGAACTGCAATTTGTATTTAAGATTGTGATTCGGAATTTTTCAGGAGCCTGCTACCATATCACTATAGGATTGATCTAAAAATTCGACTTTCTCTAATCCCAATAAGCGTATAAAACTATCACATTGTTTTCTGAGTTTTTCTTCCCCAACTTTTCCGTTTAAATCAATCGCTTCAATTTCAACAAAAGAACCAAGACCTTTAACCTGGTCAATGTGAAACTTAACATTCCCAATGAAAAATATCTTCCTGGTTTTTTCTACCACAATCTTTATTCCCAGAGTTTTGGCAAGAATCTCTTTAAGCGCTTTGGAGTCTCCTGTAGTTTTGTAGAGACTTACTTCAGATTTTTTTTGCCCCTTTCTTTCTTTCCTTTGATAATAGATCAGTGAATTTTCAATATTCCCTTCTCTTAGTTTTACCCGGCCTGAATCTGAATTGAAATAGGTGTCAACCTGGTGATCAATCCCTTCAAATCTGGCATTATTATTTAGTAGAATCGTCTCAATCTCTTCAGGATTAATACATCTGGCCTTTATTTCAATGTTAATTATTTTCATATTGATTGCAAGATAGAAAATTGTAATTTTAGACTTACAAAAAGCAAAGTGATTTCTAATCTAAAACTTCCATGGTACATCCAATTAAGTAAAAACAGGATAATGAAAATAAAAAAATTGACCATATGGATTTTGGCTGCACAAATTTTAGTGCAGGCCTTATACTCTCAGAACCCGGTTTCCCTGCTAAATCATGAAGGCAGAAGTTATTTTCTTTATCCCTATTTGTATGATGAATGTCCGGACATACCTTCACCCCTGGTTGCCCGGTCAGGTTTAGAATATGTAATATGTCTTACCCCGGATAATATGCATACAATTATTCCTGTAACTATTGAAAATGGAGAACCTCAAGATTATCTTCATCGTCAATGGTATGGGAAAGGGAACCAGTTAGAAGTTGATTCCATTGATTTTCCTACCCTTGCCAAAACAGGACTTCACTCATTAGAGGAACTTAATCAAATTAAAACTGTGACCGGCAAACCTGTGTCAGAAATTACCAGAGATGGTCGCCCCGGGCAGTTTTCCGGAGCTGGGTTTATAAGTGAGAATGAAAATTTGATATCCGTTTTAAAAGGCGATAATATATTAGTTGCAAAAATGGGATTAACTCATCCGGAGTTTGCCCAGCCACTTTATCATGTGTTCAATCTAATTCTTATTGTGAAAAAAGACTCAGACAGGGGAAATGTTAAGGCAATTAAATACAACAATAAAATTGTTGATCTTAAGTTCTGGGGTGCAAAAGGATGGCAAAATTCAATTTTCAATGATGAAATTCTTGGATATTGGCAGATTGAAATGAGCCGGAATCTGACTGAGCATGAAGTGAAGTATTTGAAGAAAGCATATCCAGGGCTTACAGAGGAAGAGTTTTCACAGCTAATAAAAAAACTTTCTTTTATTCATACAAGTGAAATGATTCCATATTATATTATGAGATATGGTTTTTACGAGGGACATACTGATTATCGAGCAGATCCAATCGCTATTTCTTTTGTTTTTGGATATAAGAGTATTAAGGATATTGAAGATATTTTTCCAGGGACCCTGGATCATATCTTAAAAAGTGAATTTATTGGCCCGAAATAATAAAAGGGTAGGCTGTTTAACCCGGTTTCAATTTAATACAAGAATTATGAGAAAATTTATTGGATGGAAAGCTACAGGAATGGGTATTTTGTTCTTTGTCTTATTACAGACTTTGAGCTTTTCTCAGACAGACAAAAGTCCCTTTGCAGATATTGACAACAACAGGGTACTGCCCATGCTGAAGAGCCTCCCCCGTACCTATGGAGGAATGAATATTCCTGCTGCAGATGGCCGTTTCCTGCATGACCTGATAATTGAAAATAAATATCAGCGGGGACTTGAAATTGGAACATCAAATGGCTACTCAGGCTTGTGGTTGGGCCTCGCATTTCAGGAAACGGGAGGTAAACTAATTACACTGGAGATAGAAAGAAAAAGGGCAGAAGAAGCACAGGGAAATTTTATAAAGGCCGGCCTTGACCAGGTAATTGATGCAAGAATATGTGATGCCTTTAAAGAAATTCCTGAAATTGAAGGGGAATTTGACTTTGTATTTATAGATGCATGGAAACCCGATTACATGGAGTTTCTGCAACTTGTAAGGCATAGGGTAAAGCCAGGAGGACTCATTACCGCCCATAATGTATTAAATGCCGGAAGGGAAATGCAGGATTTTTTGGATGCACTGAAAACAGATCAGGGTCTTGAAACGAAAATCGTACGAAATAGTAATGCCGGACTTTCTATAAGTATTATTAAAAAGTAAAATCCTGATACGATTCTAAATGTATTTATAACACAGGCAATACTAGTGTCATATGAGCAAAAGACAGATCATTAGTCATATTCTTTATGGTAATTACCTGTATTATAGCAGTTTATTAATAGTTGTATTTTTAGTGCTTTCAGTTTTTTGCACACTTGATGAAAATTCATACAACTGGTTTTTTTCTTCAGATACTTTGTATTTACCTTCTATCTACAAAGATTTGTTTATGGATGGAGGATCAATAGCCGGGTGGCATTTTAATCCAGCACCCAATTTCTTCCCTGATATGCTTATCTATTTTATTTTGATGCTTTTTACAGGTAGTTTTTTATTGAGCACAGCATTTTTTGCAGTAATTCAATATGTATCAATAATTATTCTTTTCAGAGCAATTTTAGTTCAAATACTCGATAAAAGATTGGTAAATAATATGGCAGTTATGTCAAATCTGTTATTAGCTATGTATCTGGTAATAACTATAATTAACCATGATTTGTACCAGTCTTTTTATTTGTTGATAAATTCATATCATACAAGTGTTTTCACTCTATCATTATTATGTTATTTGTTGTTTATTCTTTATATGAAAAGTAGTGAAAGGATATATCTTGCTTTATTGTTTCTAATAAGTTTACTAGGAGTATTATCTGATCAATTAATGTTTATTTCCATTACGTTTCCAATTTTGATTTTATCTTTTTTCTTGAAAAAATCACCTTATGATAAGAAAAAAATATTGCTTGCCGGAGGATTGACAGCATTGTCATCGGTTTTAGGGATGCTGGCCTTTATTTTATTGAGGAATCTTGATGCCATAAGCTTTGGTTCTGATCATAAGATGTTTGCATTTGATGGTATATTCAATTCCACCCAGCTTTATATAAATTATATATTAAGTATTATTTCCCAATTTAATCTGAATTCATTTATTCTTCTGGCAGCAATTTTTTCATTAATCCTGGGCATTGTTATAAGCAGCTATAATGTTATACAAAAGAAGAAATTTAATGATTTATCCTTTTATATTTTGTTTTCTACTCTATTTTCACTTTTGATGATAGTTGCCCCTATAGTTAATGGGAATTTTACCGGAATAGACTGCTTCAGGTATAATATTTACCCTTATTATTTAGGTATTCTAAATTTGCCATTACTTATTATCAGATCAAAACCATGGCTTAATAGAGTAAGTGCTTTAGCTATTTCTGTTTTAGCGGTGTATTATATTATTCTGATTATTAATAGTTTCTCCATAACCAGATTAAAAGCTTTTTCAGAGTATTATCCTGATAAAGTAAAAAGTATTGATAGAATTGCCCGGGAAGAAGGTTTACTAAAAGGGATTGGTAATTACTGGGATGCGAAATTTATAACTATGTTCTCAAAACAAAATGTTAGAGTGTATGCTGTATATAGTAGTCTGACAAAATATTATCATGTGGCAAATGAGAATTGGTTTAATGCTGATACGGCTATTTTTAATTTTGTTATTGATAGAGACATAAATCATGCTGCAATTAAGGAGATTTTTTACTTAGACACAATCAGGTATATTCAAAGTTCTACAAGCATTATTAAAGTACCTGAGTTTACTTATGAAGATGATCAATCGGCGCCAGTTTTGTTAGATACTGGAAATATATAGAAACTGGTTTGACCATTGGAACTTATTGAAATTTAGGCAATGATACAGGCTGAACACAATGAAGGCCTAAAAAGAAAATTGGGCCTCTTCCCGGTTACAAATATCGTGGTAGCCAATATGATTGGTACAGGGATTTTTGTGACTTCGGGTTTACTTTTGGCCGATCTGGTAAGCCCCGTTTTAATGATCTTTCTTTGGCTTGCTGCCGGCATCATGGCTTTTTTCGGAGCAATGTGTTATGGTGAGCTTGGTGCAGCCTTCCCTCAAGCAGGCGGAGAGTATATCTTTCTTTCTAAATTATTCCATCCTATGGCTGGTTTCCTGAGTGGATGGGTCTCTTTTATTGTTGGTTTTTCAGCACCCATTGCTGCTGCATCAATTGGGTTCAGTGAATATTTTTTTCGTGCCCTGCCGGGGATTTATATCCTGGGTGAAGCAGTTGGTATCTCTGACCCTCAAAATATTAAAAGGATTGTTTCTATTCTTATCATACTGATCTTTACCCTTATTCATCTACGGGGGATTGAATTTGGATCAAGGGTACAAAACGGACTTACTCTCTATAAGATTATATTAATTATTGGAATTCTGATTATTGGTTTTTTGTTTGGAAAGGGAGATATGGCTCATTTTCATCAGGCTCCTGATTTTGATTTTAGTTTCTCAGGTTGGAAAACCATTGGACTTTCTTTTTTGTGGATAAGCTTTGCATATAGTGGTTGGAATGCATCTACCTATATAGGATCAGAAATAAAAAACCCCACCAGGAACCTACCTCTTTCATTGTTGCTCGGTACGGGAATGGTTATTTTTTTCTATGTGTTAATGAATATTTTGTTCGTCTATGCCATTCCTAATGATGAAATGCAGGGAGTAATTTCTGTTGGAGGCCTGGCAATGGGAAAATTGTTTGGTTCTGGCTGGGAAAGCATTTTTTCCCTGCTTGTTTCATTTGCGCTTTTTTCCTCTATCAGTGCATTTATCATACTGGGACCAAGGATTTACTATGCAATGGCAAAAAACGGACATTTCTTTCGTTTTGCATCCCGGGTAAATCCCAAAACCAAGGTACCTTATATGGCTGTAATGATTCAGAGTCTTATAGCCATAATATTGGTAATGTCAGGCACTTTTGACCAGATATTAACCTTCATGGGTTTTTCTCTTGGAATTTTCCCGATTCTTTCAGTGATTGGAGTGTTTAAACTCAGAAAGAGTGGGCGCAGTAAGTTTGTTATGAGGGGATACCCTGTTATTCCGGCAATCTATATAACTGTAGGCGTAGTAATACTATGCCTGGCTTTTTTTGAGCGACCACTTGAGTCATCCATCGCACTGGGAACCATAGCTGCAGGCATCCCGGCTTATTTTATTTTTATAAGAAAATCGAAAGAATAAATCCTTACCCTCTTCATTCCCCTCCTGGGAGGGGTTAGGGGTGGGTCAAACCTTCAACCTTCATCCTTCTTTTTTCCAGCACCCAGCATCCAGCACCCAGTACCCAGTTAGCAGTCGGCAGAAAAAGAATACCTCCAACATTCAACGATCAACCTTCATCGTTCATCCTTCTCTTTATTCTTCTTCTTGCTCCGCCGCATATGCTTTTAGAAGTTCTTCCTGAAGATCTCCCGGTACCTGGGTGTATTCTGAGAATTTCATGCCATACATGGCACGCCCGTTTGTAAGGGAACTAAGGGCTGTGGAATATTTATTCATCTCGGCCAGGGGCACTTTGGCTGAAATCTTTTCAAAGCCTTTTTCACTGCTCATTCCCAAAACAATTCCCCTTCTACCTTGTAAATCACTCATAACATCTCCCATCCTGTCGGAAGGAACAAGAATATCAACTTCATAGATAGGCTCCATGATTTTTGGTCCGGCAATTTTAAAAGCAGCACTGAATGCATTTCTTCCGGCAAGCTTAAAGGAAATTTCATTTGAATCAACCGGATGCATTTTTCCATCATATACTGCCACCCTGATATCTCTTGCATAGGATCCTGTCAATGGGCCCTCTTCAATTTTTTCCATTATACCTTTTAATATAGCAGGAAGAAAGCGGGCGTCAATAGACCCTCCCACAATGCAATTGTAGAATACCAGTTTCCCTCCCCAGGGAAGGTCATGAATATCTTTATTCCTTACAGATACTTTTAGATCTTTCCCGTTTACCTTATAAAAAGTGGGATCAGGTGCATCTTCTTTGTAGGGCTCAATTACCATATGCACTTCACCA
>JAUVKW010000070.1 GCA_030596025.1 Bacteroidota bacterium
GTTCTTGCTGAGAAGAGTGCCGAAATAAGAAGGATGCCTGCCAGTAAATATATTCTGAAAGAGAGTTTCATATACAGCTTCGTTGAATCTGACTGCAAAAGTATAATAATTCCCTTATTCTTTTCAAAGCAAAGGTGTCACGATCCTCAATTAGCAATCCAAATTCTTGGTGTTTCCTGGGACCTTTACTTTTTTGTTAGAAAATCATTAGTGCCCTACTATTATTAAATAGCTACTCCTATTTTTTACCACCAACCTGTCGGTAGACAGAGGTTCACCAAGTGAAAGATATTAACATATTGTTTAAAATCTATGAGACAATCAAATTTAATCGTTAATGTTGTTGTTTCGCCCACTACGGGGCTCAATGCTGCGATAATGATATTACACATGGCGCTGCCATGTGTCAGGCCTTCGGCCTGTATTGCCATGCTTTTGAGAGGATTGATAGAATTCTGATAAATTTCATTGATATTTGTTTGCCAAAAAGTAATTTTACAGATGCTAATTTATTTCAGGTATTGTTCTAAAATAATCCTGTAGAAACTTAAATGGTCTTAAAAATGAATGAATTTAGAAGAGCTATAAGACAGGGAATTCCGAATGAATTGCCCGAATTGAAACCAAGAGATGAAAAGATCAGTCATGCCCCTGTAAGAGCAGATCTTTTATCTGAGGATGAGAAAAAGCTGGCGATTGCAAATGCACTGCGCTATTTTGATAAAAAACATCATTCAGTTCTGGCACCTGAATTTGCCGGAGAGCTAAAGAAGTATGGAAGAATATATATGTACCGGTTTCGCCCTGAATACACCATTAACGCGAGGTCAATTAATGATTTTCCGTATCAGTCAATTCAGGCGGCTGCTATTATGCTTATGTTAAGCAATAACCTGGATGATACCATAGCACAGCATCCTCATGAGTTAATTACCTATGGTGGAAACGGAGCGGTATTTCAAAATTGGGCCCAGTATCTGCTAACTATGAAATACTTGTCAGAGATGACTTCTGAACAAACCCTGGTATTGAACTCAGGACATCCCCATGGATTGTTCCCATCTCATAAAGATGCCCCCAGGGTGGTTGTAAGCAACGGAATGCTCGTGCCAAATTATTCATCAAAGGATCATTGGGAGAGATTTAATGCGCTGGGAGTGAGTCAGTATGGACAAATGACAGCCGGTTCCTTTATGTATATTGGTCCCCAGGGAATTGTACATGGTACTACAATCACGGTGCTGAATGCCGGAAGGAGGATTATGAAGGAGGACGAAAAAAGCCTCGCAGGAAAAGTATTTGTAACCTCAGGCCTGGGTGGAATGTCGGGTGCCCAACCAAAGGCTACTGTAATTTCAGGAGCAATTTGTATAGTGGCGGAGTTGAATCCCCAGGCTACCCAAAAGAGATTTGAACAGGGATGGGTAGATGAGGTATATGATAATCTTGATAAACTGTTGGAGCGACTTGAAACTGCAAGGAGTAATAAGGAAGCGGTTTCTCTTGCATACCAGGGAAATGTGGTTGATCTCTGGGAGAAACTGGCTGATGAGAGTATTCATGTAGAGCTTGGTTCCGATCAGACTTCATTGCATAATCCATGGGCAGGTGGATATTACCCTGCAGGCCTTAGTTTTGAAGAGTCTAACAAAATGCTGGCTGAAAACCCGGAGCTATTTAAGAAGAAGGTTCAGGAGTCACTCCGTCGGCAGGTTGCTGCAATCAATACCCTTGCGTCAAAAGGAATGTATTTTTTTGATTATGGAAATGCCTTTCTTTTGGAGTCAGGAAGGGCAGGGGCTGATATTTTTACCAGGGATAAAAGCTATAAATACAACTCTTATGTGCAGGATATTATGGGACCGATGTTTTTTGATTATGGATTTGGTCCGTTTCGCTGGGTGTGCACTTCTTCAGATAAAAACGACCTTGAAGTAACAGATAAAATTGCAAGTGAAGTGCTGATGGATATACTGAGGAATGCACCGGCTGAAATCAAAGGCCAGTTAGAAGACAATATCCTTTGGATTAAGGAAGCGAGAAAGAATAATCTGGTTGTCGGCTCCCAGGCACGGATATTATATGCCGATTGTGAGGGACGTGTAAAAATTGCCGAAAAGTTTAACCAGGCCGTTCGTGATGGACTGGTCAAAGCTCCCATTGTATTGGGACGTGATCATCATGATGTATCCGGCACAGATTCTCCTTATCGCGAGACTTCAAACATCTATGATGGTTCCAGTTTTACAGCAGATATGGCCATTCAGAATGTGATAGGAGATTCATTCAGGGGTGCTACCTGGGTGTCTATTCATAATGGAGGTGGAGTGGGATGGGGGGAGGTCATCAATGGTGGTTTTGGAATGTTGCTGGATGGTACTGAAGATGCAGACAGGAGGCTCAGGATGATGCTTCACTGGGATGTGAATAATGGAATTGCACGCAGAAGCTGGGCCAGGAATGAGGAGGCAGTATTTTCAATAAAGAGGGAAATGGAAAAAACACCAAATCTCAAAGTAACACTGCCAAATATATCTGAAGATGAACTTCTGACCAGAACTGTGAAAGAGGTGTTTAGGAGGGGGAGAGAGAAGAGGTGAATGGGAGATGGGGCGACTGGGCGAAAGAGAAGAATGAGGCTAAAGGCGCAGGGGAGTTCTAATTTGTGTATCATTAACTAAACCTACTAATATTTCGTCCCTATCGGGACTTAACCCGGAAAATGCATACATTTTCTACGATTAAGACTATACCAACAAATTTGGATCATTTCATTACCCCAAATTTGGGTATGTCTAAATCGGGATTTCCCGCTTTGCTTCCCCCTATCCTTCGCGCATTCATACAATGCACTTCGTTTTTGTATGAATAAAGCGGGTTAATATCTCGAAAACTATTGAAAACAGGAGAGGTAAGTTGGAAAAACAGCACCAGGCTTCAGCCTGGTGTTAAGGCATAAGTATGAGTCAGGTTTTGGCGCAAATTTTGCCTTGTGCTAAACCTATAGATATGTCCGGGCGAAAGGTTTATTGAAGGCTGCAAAATTTGTGACAAAACCGAAAAACAAGAAGTCCGCAGCATCTGGCTTAATAGAGGGAAAATAATTCCCGGACCTTCAGATACTGGCAGGTTTTCTGCAATTTAGTTCAACATCATCAATCCTTCCCATTGATCTTTACCATCTTATATGTTTGGCTCCTGCCATCCATACGAATATTCAATAAATAGAGCCCATTGGGATAAAGAGAGTTTTCGGAATTTATTCGATAACTATAGTCTCCAGCATTTTGATATCCATTAAATACAGTTTCAATTTTCTTACCAGTAATAGAGAATACGTCAATTATTATAAAGGATCTCTCAGTCAGATTGTAAGAAATATTTATTTCATTCCCGAAGGGATTTGGATACACATCAATTACATTATCCTGTTCATTTTCTCCAATTCCAACAAATTGCCAATAATAACAATCCTGAAGTTTCGCAAGAACGGAAGTTGCAATTTCTGATTCCTTACTTAACAAGGTTGCAGCAGGCAATGGGGACTTTGTCCGTATGGTATCCATAAAAAGATTTACATCAGTGAAAATTTCATCTTCAAAAGGGAATATGCAGGTCCACAGTCCGCCACCCAATCCATTAAGCAGTTTATAAGAATCTATATAGTTTGTATTTTCATAATAGTCAAACAATTTTCCCCGTATTTCCAGGGACTTATCGCATAGGGGGGAAGTCACAGGTCCATCCGCTTCTTCAGGTGTATTACCAACGGGCCAATATGGAACTGCAATTGAGGAAGCAGGTTGCCCAAGAATGGTCCACATGGTAGTATAGCCTGCCAGTTCAGTTGGCAATACCCCATGAAAAACAGCTGCAGAAACCGATGATGGGCGGCAGATGCTAACATTACAATAGATATATCCATAAGGTCTTCCAGGAATCCAAATATGTGGATAAGGAACCGGAACCGGTTCACTGTCAAAGTCTGAAAAATCTCTCATCTGATGCCTGAGAATGCTTTTATAGTTCAGGCTGTCACCACTGTAAAAGTTATTGATTAGTATCCTCGATCTGTCATATCTTTCAATTCCACCATCTCCTCCTCCGTTTAAGGCGAAATTTGTTCTTACCACATATCCATTCGGGGAATTTGCTGCATCATATTTCCAGTAGTCATTGCCTCCGGTTTCAAATATTGCCGCAACTCCTGTTGTATCAATTACTGCAAAATTTGCATGAGTCTGACGTCCCGTAATATTTGTGGCATCCAGATAATTCTGAAATTCAGCCACAGTACGACAATTACCAAGTGCATATTCCATTACTTCTCCATTACCCGGGCCACTACTTGCTTGTTCCAGGTCAGTGGATAAGGAATTCAGGATAGCAAAACCACGCTCATTCACACCCATCCATGGATAGGTAGATGTTCCTGCATTTGAAACACTAATAAACTTAATAGGATTAGAAGTATTATATTTTACCTCATTGTCGGGGGCAGAGGAATAATCACGTGTTTTCCATAGCAGGGGCCGATTATCGCTGGTGGCAGTTCCATTGGCAACACCAATGGTGCATTCTTCTTCTAATAATGAAGGATCGTAGCTTTTTAAACCAGAACCTGGCTGCCCAAATGTATTAAACTTAATTAAGACAATTGTAATGACCAGAATTAGTGATTTCATATTCTAATAGTATCTACATATATAATACTTGCAATGTATGAATTTTTAATAAAAGAATATGGAATAAGGTTTGGCAATGAGGTCATCCAGTTCGGCCAGTCCGATGTTCCTGCTTTTTCGGATTATTTCCTGGCCATCCAAGTAAACCAGTATTGTTGGGACTGCAAATATTGATCTTTGCCCTGAGATTTCCGGGATTTTATGAATATTTACATAGTACATTGGAATTTTCGGGCATTTTTCCTGCAGCAGCTCAAAAACTTTTGGTTTCAGAACTTTGCATACATTACAATCGTCATGTGAAAAGTAAAACAGGGAAGCTGGAGTATTACCACTAATCTCCAAATATTCTGCTTCTGATTTTATTCCCGGTAGATTCATCACTGTACTGATTTATATTTTTCTTTTATGTTTTAATATAATATCATTCCACTCTTCCATCATTCTCCCGAACATTAGCAAATCTATGATTTGCGTAAATGTTCGAGGATCCTCGAAAATCTAATTCGGCTTTGCCGAAAGATTTTCGGGACATTCTTCTATTTCTTTCTAAAATTCTCCCATCTGCAACATAACCAGCATACAATCTTCCACAACCTCAATCTTGTTTTGTCGAGCAAGAGCTACAAATTCAGGATTATGAGTACCAGGGTTAAATATAATTCTCTTAGGCTTTAATCCAATGAGATAGCTATAGTATTCTTTTTGTCTTTCCTTTCCCATGTATAGTGAAATGGTATGTACTTCCTCAATATGGGGTTTCCCCTTTTGGATTATAACATCTTCAATCATTCCTTCACGAAAACCCAGAGCAACAACAGGATGCTTATAAAGCCTAAGTTCCTTCACGGCTTTAAATGAAAATCTTGCTGCTTTTGGACTGGCACCTACAACTATAGTTTTCTTAATCATTGAGGAGTATATAAATCAGGGTAAATAGAAGGTGGAAAGTTAAGCCGAATTATTCATCTTTTATTTCTTCTCTAATAGAACCACTGCCTGTGCGGAAACTCCTTCCTGGCGCCCTACGAATCCTAATTTTTCTGTTGTAGTGGCCTTAACAGACAACTGCTCCTCCTGGATTGCCAGAACCGAAGACAGCTTCTTTTTCATACCCGGGATATAATCTTTAATTTTCGGTGTTTGAAGGCAAAGGGTGCTATCAATATTCACAATTGAATAACCCGATTTCCGGATTAGCTCATTGGTTTCTCTTAATAGTATTTTACTATCAATTTCCTTATAATCTGAATTATTATCAGGGAAATGTGTTCCTATATCTCCAAGATTGGCGGCACCCAGCAAGGCATCAATAATGGCATGGATAAGCACATCAGCATCGGAATGACCTATAGTGCCTGTATCATTAGGGATAACAATACCTCCCAGGTTTAAGCTCTGACCCGTACCTAATCTATGTACATCATATCCGATTCCAATTCGGTAGGGCATTGTTAGGTATTATTTTTTTGGAGGATCAAAAGAAAATAATAGTGAGAACCTGAGTGTATTGGAAAGGGGATGGTTCTGGTGCAGCGGTAATAAATATGAAAAGTCGATATCCAGCACATTTAGCTTAAGTCCCACTCCCATGGTAAAGAATTTCCGGTTTCCTTTGGTAGAATGTTCATGAAAATAGCCTCCCCGAACAGCAAATTGTTTGTTATACCAGTATTCTAAACCAACAGAATAAGTAATTTCATGAAACTCTTCGGAAATGCCACCTGGGGCATCGTAAAAAGAGTGTAACATTCCTACAGGAACAGATACATTGGGATCCATTCCGTATTTAATAAAGGTCTCATTTTCAGTGATTTCAGTCCCGTCATCCATTGTGTCACCGTCTTCCCAGTAAATGGGAGGTGTAGGGACTAATAGTTTATTCAAGTCTACTGTCAGGGCAATTGAATTAAATTCATCGATGTCAAGACCGATTATTCCTCCAATCCTGAGGTTTGTGGGTATAAAATCGGGATCTTTATCATCTGTATAGGATACTTTTGTTCCAATGTTGGAAATATTTACTCCAAAACCGGCATTCCCATTCAGTCCAAACAATTCAATATCTCTATTGTAATAGGTCGAAATATCTGCAGCAAAAGAATTTCCAGGTTTACTTTCTGCTCCGTTTACGGTTACTCCACCGGCAAGGTTGGAATAGATCCAGCGGAAGGCAATTCCTCCTGAAATATAATCGCTGAAAGCTCTGGAATAGGCCAGATCTATGGCAAATTCATTGGGATTGAAATTTCTTGTAACATTCGCAAACATATCAGTAAAGACAATATTTCCCAGTGAAAAATATAAGAGGGATGCACTTACTGTTTGTCTTTTATCAATTCTGTAGTATCCTGAAAGGTAGGCAAGGTTAATGTCTGATACCAGGTTCCGCAACCAGGGGGAATAAGAAAGAGAAAATCCTCCTGAACCCTCAATAAAGGCATATTTTGCAGGATTCCAATGTTGGGAATTGATATCAGGTGAGGTGGCAACCCCGGCATCACCCATAGCTCCTGCCCTTGAATCAGGGGCTATTGTTAAAAAAGGGACAGCCGTTTGAATCGCATTGAGCTGGCCCGTAACCTCTCCTCTCGAAATTTGAGCATTGAGAGCCTGGGTCAGAAGCAAGGCTGTAACTAAAAGGAGTAAATTAACTCTGATCTTTCTTATCATTTCTAATTGGAAATTCGTGCTACAAATATAGTTTATTTTGGAGTGTGCTTATCTAATTTTAATCATTTTTCCTGTAATCTCATTGATCTGTCCTTCCTGGCTGCTTATAATCGCCCTGTAGATAAAGAAACCACTTTCCACATAGTTGCCATTTTCATTCTTACCATCCCAGTAAATGGGATCAATTCGGTAGCCTGTTGTATAAAAACGTTCCTGAATGGTTTTTATTATTCTTCCGGAAAGGTTATAAATATGTATGGTAACAAGAAGATCGGTGTCAGGTAAATTGTGTTCCAGACTAAAACTGGTTCCAAATGAAAAAGGATTTGGATAGTTCATAATGTTTTGTATGACAGGCTCTTCTGAAGATACCTTGAAGTAAATGCTGGCGGTTGAGGAATTGTTGTAAACATCCCATACTTTTAGACTTAGGGTATGCTCCCCTTTTGACAGCTTAGAGAATGGGAACCAGATACTTCCACTCTTATAGGTATCAAGGTCAGATTCAAAATAATTATTCAGGATAAACGGATTAGAAAATTCATCATCCAGTATGGCGATTATGTCATGTCCGATACCTGTGCCAATGGTGTTTATTCCTGATTCGTCAGAAACCAGGGCAAAAAGAATGGGGCTGTTATCGGTAATTCCCCCGGATATAAAATGCTCGTCATTCAGGTAAAGTTTGATTTCCGGTCCAAGGGTATCGGCTTCAATAGTATCTGAGATCCCCCCGATCATTAGATCCTGCAAATAACCCCTGGCATCAGTCTCGTTCTCCCGGTCTTGTGCATAGTAACTAATTTTCCCGGGGCCTGTCTGAAAAGAAATATCCTTGGGAACCTGAAAGGTGAAATTAAATTGCCCCTTATGTATACTTGCCCTTCCTTTATAAATAATTTTATTCTGAACCTCGAATTCCATGATGGCTGTGCCATTGTTGCTCAAGGTTTTCACAGTGCTTTTCTTATCGTACACGCTGGGGATTACAGAGCCTTCCATATTATGAAGAGTATCTCCATGGTGGTTTTCAATATGTCCGGATATGCTGTACAGGCTTAAACCTTTAAGTGTGTCATGAAAAGAGCTTGCCGGAACACCATTGATTGAATCGGTAAAGACAAATTGTTTTGGATATGCCAGTTTTAATGCCGGGTCTCCAAGGAGAGTGAAATTTCTTTTATTGATGCCGGCACCGGATTCATTTTTGGTAAGGCGCAAAACATCTCCAAGACTCCGCTGTTTACCATTGGCATCGTTTTCAAATACAAATTTGTAGAAATTCTGATTGAGAATGAAATTCGGACTGGAATAAACCAGCCTGGTAGTGGTAAGAAGCGCAATACCTCCTCCTTCAGGGTTCAATAAAACATGTTCTCCTGCCGAAGTTTTTTTGGTAATCTCCCCATATATGTTCTTGTTAATATCATCAAATCTACTGAATTCACAAGTTGCAGTGATAAACAGAGGAAGTTTCTTTCTATTGGTCCATGATTGTATATCATTCAGCCCAAGGATATCTTCATGTGCCAATCCTCTTTCGTTTCCATGTCCGGTATAATTAAAAATCAGTATTCCTGATTCAATTGCTTCATTGATTGCCCTGTTAACATCTGGGTATGACTCGCCGGCAGGAGTGGAAACCTGTTCATATGCATCCAGGAAGATCTTTTGTATGTTGAAAGATGGATAGAGAGTATCTAAATTCTCACAAAGAGTATTGGCATCTCTCATATGTATGTTGTTATCCCCATCATCACCAACGAAACAAAGCTGGTTTCTCCAGCCACTATAAGAGTTGGTGTCATAATAACTAAGAATTTTATCTGCTACCGAGCTTGCTTCCGAGAGGGTGTTCGATGGAATTCTTCCAATCCCAATATCTATCAGGCCGCTTGCACCACCTTCTGAATCATCAAGCAATCCGTAGAAATCATCAGTGACATAGGAAAGAACAGGGCTCAATGAATTCCATGACTGGTATGTGGGAATAAAGTTGGAGTTATTTTCATGATCAGACCTGTTGTCAAAAGAACCATCTCCGTATAGCAGGAGGTATTTAAGCAAACTTTCTGAATCAGAGTTATCGTATATATTTTTCATGAAGTCGCGAATGGCTGCAGCATCCCTGGTTCCCGATGAAAATTCATTATATACTTCTTCCGGTTCCACAACCACTACAGTCAGCTGGTCTTTCTCCCTGTGAAATGCTGCAACCCGCTCAGCCTGTTCTTTAAAAATGGCCGGCGCAACAATTATCATATCCTGGTTTACAAGTGACCTGAGATTTTGGTTAGGCAGGTTGTTATCAGTGACCTCAGGGACCAGGAAACTTTGCTGGCGAAACGCAAGGTATTCTCTGAGTGAATCTGTGGACGCAATAAAATAAGATCCGGCAGACTCGGACTGGAGGGGTATGTTTCCAATATTATGTATGTCCGTAATATCCCAGATTTGAAGATCACTTTCATTGTGTTTCAAATGAAATCTCCCGGTTGAGTTTGCTTGTATTGATTCAATATCCCTGAAATGCATTTGTGCCCCCTCAAAAACAAGGTCTTTCCTCAGGTTTATTGTCAGGAAATCAAGCCAGAATTTCGATGATGATGGGTTTATGTTATAGGGCTCCACTTCAAATGTTAAAGTTCCGGGATTAGGTGAAAACGATGTCGTTTTTTCTTTAGTTCTCGCGTAGTTTGAAGTATAACTGTCAAGTATAACTGAAGAAACTGTTAAGCTTGTAATGCTCTGGCTATTTAGTCCAATGTAAAAATTTGAGGAGGATGCTGATCTTGCAGCCACGCGTATTTTTAGTTTCCCAACCGATCCTGGAGAAACATTTTCTCCGGGAAAAACTATCTCGGTAGGGGGGAATGGTGGTAAGGGCTCAAACCATTGAATTCCTGATCGGATCAGGTTCTCGGTTTCCAATTCATGCATATAGTATTGATCGTATTGATGAATCTCCTGATCGGGTGGACCAACAGGGATTTCAACATCCTGAATAGTATTTGAAGCTCCATTTCCGGAAGTTAAAAAGTAGTAGGATGCATCATCGTAGAAGTGTATTTTATGCAAAAACATGGAGTCTGTTGCATTGTACTCCCAGCTAACAGGCCCCTGTCCGTAAAAAAGCATGTAATCCCCCTCATTAAAAATTCCATCTCCTCCTTTTTCCAGCCAGATTGCATTTTTAATCAAACCGGTATCTCGTGATTCATAGTTCATTACAGGTAGCATTTTACCTCCGTTTCCAAATATTTGGGGTGTGGTTGGATCGCTTAGCAGTCCTGCAAGTTCTGCATAACTCAATTTGTAGATACCTGTTTCCTGAATCTTAAGTTTTACCCAATCGCCTGTATTTAGCACAGAACTTTGCGGAACAGAAGATTTTTTTATTGATTTTTGAATATTTTCAGATTTGGAGTGAATAAGAATATCAAAAGCCACCACCTGCTGGATCATCCCGGTAGCTTCATCTTTCAAAAAAGGGACAAAACTCAATTCAAGGTAATTGTTCTTACGGATCTTATTAAAATCAGCATTAACTATCAGCTCAGTTCCTGTTAAGTTTTGGAGGTCTGTTATGGATACAATAGCAGGATCTATAGTTTTAATCTTTGTTATTTGGATATTGACTTCAGGTAATAATATGTGCCCTGGCAGCTCAACTAATTCATTGTACACCGGTAATAAGCCGGAATTGTATGAGCAATTGTTGAAATGCAGTAAGTAGTTTGTTCCATTTGATAAAGGTGGCTCAACAAAGACATCCTCAATACGCTTTAAGGACAGGCCCTCAATCTTGCGGGAAAGAGATAAGTGCTGTGCATTTCCTTCATTAGGAATTGATAGCAGGCATAGGGAAAGAGATATTTGGAGAAAAAACTTCAATTAGCTTATTAATTTCTAATTAAGTACAGTGACTATGTTTGCTGAATTTGTGTAAATTTCAGCAATAAAACTCATAATTATCTGTTTCCAAATTTAAACGATGTTTTTTTTTATTTATTGTTAATTTCGTTCATTCTCAGGAATGTTAATTGTTTTGCTTTTTTGTGAATAAAAAGATCAAAATATATATTTCTCAGTGCAGCTTGTCAGGGGTTCTCTTCCTTCTGATCATATTCTCTTTAAATACAGGGTTTTCAGAAGCACAAGATCCTTATTTTTCCCAGGTATATAGCAACACTATTTATACAAATCCGGCCTTTGCCGGAGCCCAGGCGAAAAGTAATTTATCCCTAACATACAGAAATCAGTGGCCTGGAAGCTCGACAAAATTTGAGACTTTTTATGCTTCTTATGACCAGCCAATTGAAGTTTTGCATGGAGGCATTGGGGTTGTTGCCATGAATGACAGGTCGGGAAGTGTGTTGAATATGGTTCATCTCTCAATAATATATGCCTATAACCTTCAGATTAGCAATACATTATTTATGCAGGCAGGATTTCAGGTATCTGCAAACCAAAGAAATTTGCGAACAGATGGTTTGATTTTTCCTGATATGATTGATCCGGCAAGGGGAATATTCCAGGAAACCAAGGAAAGTATTACTAATAGCCAAAAATTTTACATGGACTACAGTGCCGGGTTTCTTGCTTATTCCGGGGAATGGTTTGGAGGCTTTGCTATTCATCACCTGACAAAACCGGCAATTTCTGAATCAGAGAGGGATGAATTTCAGCTTTCCCGGAAATTCGGGTTTCATTTAACCCGTAACCTGCTACTGAATAAGCGTTCCAGGCGTGAAGATACATGGATAATAAGTCCGGGGATTCAATATTATAATCAAAGGCCTTTCAGTTATTTTAACATCGGATTTATTCTGAGCAATTCTCCCGTTTCTGTGGGCATACAGCTACACAATGATCTTCAGTTCGATTCTTCCTTTTTGAGTTTTTCGCTTGGATTTTCAAACCCTTTAGTGAAATTTTCGTATAGTTATGATGTATTATTAAGTAATTCTACATTGTATAAGGCTCCTGGAGGGACTCATGAACTTAATGTTATCATTAGATTGAAAGAATTTAGCAAAACCAGATTGGTTCGCACAATAAAATTACCTGCAAATTAGTTATTTGGATAAATAAAATATGAGTCTTTGAATATTTTTTAATTATATTTGAAAAATAGTACTAAATCCACAATAAAAACCGGAATATCATGAATCTTAAAAATCTCAGAGTGCTTTCCATAATTCTTATTGGATTCTCTATGATTACCTCTTGTAGCTTATTGGGAGGTGGAGGTGGAGCAAATGAATCATCTACAACCGGATGGACTTATAATGATCCGGAATGGGGTGGTTATGAGGTAATACCGGAACACGAACAGTTAACAGGTCCCGGCCTCGTACTGATTGAAGGTGGAACCTTCACCATGGGAAGGGTAGAGCAGGATGTGATGTTTGATTGGAATAACGTTCCCAGGCGGGTTACCGTATCTTCTTTTTATATTGATGAAACAGAGGTACGAAATGTGGATTATCGTGAATATCTGCATTGGGTTAGAAGGGTGTATGCAGATTATCCGGAAGTGTTTGTAAAGGCTTTACCTGACACTCTTGTCTGGAGAAGTCCTCTTGGTTATAATGAGCCTTATGTAAAGTATTATTTCCGTTATCCTTCTTACAACGAATATCCTGTTGTGGGTGTTTCATGGGAACAGGCAAATGATTATTGTGCATGGAGAAGCGACAGGGTGAATGAGATGATCATGATCCAGGAAGGAATTCTTGATTATGACCCCAATCAGTTAAATGAGAATAATTTTAATACTGAAGCTTATCTTGCCGGACAATATGAAGGTATTGTAAACCAGAACCTTCTCAGTATGGATCCAAATATTGAAGAAAGAAGGGTAATGATGGAAGATGGATTACTGTTGCCAAGATACAGGCTCCCAACCGAAGCAGAATGGGAATATGCTGCAGTGGCATTGATTGGTAATACCTTTGAAGAAAGAGTTTATGGCAGGAGGGTATATCCCTGGGATGGACATTACCTGAGAAATGCCGACAGGAAGAATCGTGGTAAATTTATGGCTAACCTGACACGTGGACGTGGAGACCTTATGGGTGTAGCCGGACATTTAAATGACAATGCAAGTGTTACTGCACCGGTGGAATCTTATTGGAAAAATGACAACAACCTGTTTTGTATGGCCGGGAATGTAAATGAGTGGGTGGCCGATGTATACAGGGATATGAGTTTTGAAGATGTGGATGAATTTAATCCTTATAGGGGAAATGTTTTTATGGATCTTGAAAGAAGTGAAGATGGAACTCTGGTTGAAAAAGACAGCCTTGGAAGATTGAAGTATGTACAGATGAACCCTTCAAGAATGGCTGGAAGAAATAATTATTCAAAAGCAGACTACCGGAATTTTAAAGATGGGGATAAAAGATCATCTCTCCTGGGAGATGATGATACCAACTGGGATGGTGATGATGTCAAGGGATCTATGTACACACAGAATGTAGGTGATTTTAATACCTTGATCAATGATAATTCAAGAGTGTTTAAGGGCGGATCATGGAGAGATAAGCCATATTGGCTCAGCCCGGGTTCCAGACGTTACCTTGACCAGACGTCATCCAGAGATGATCTTGGCTTTAGATGTGCTATGATCCGCGTTGGTTCTCCAGGCGGATATTAATCGATATTTTTCAAATGAAACCAAAAAACCTCATTTTTTTGAATGAGGTTTTTTTTTAGTCCGGCTAAATGAGAATTCAGGATATATACAAATTATTCTTAGATGCGGGATCTATTTGTACAGATTCCAGGGAAGTACAACCAGGTAGTTTGTTTTTTGCCCTGAAAGGAAAAAATTTCAATGGAAATGAGTATGCTTCTGATGCCCTTACGCGGGGATGTGCCTATTCTGTAATTGATGAAAGGCAATATCTGAAAGATAATCGTACTATCCTGGTTGAGAATAGTCTTACCACACTCCAGGCGTTGGCTGAATATCACAGGAGGAAATTTCCAGTTGAACTTATTGCGATTACAGGTTCGAATGGAAAAACTACCACAAGGGAGCTTATTAGTGCTGTGCTTGGTACAGGCAAAAAGGTATTATCCACCCATGGAAACCTGAATAATCATATTGGCCTGCCACTTACATTGTTAAAACTGAATACAGGAACAGAGATCGCTGTGATTGAAATGGGGGCTAATCATATTGGAGAAATTGCCCGTTTGTGTGAAATTTCAAAACCAACACATGGCTTGATTACCAATATCGGATATGCCCATATTGAAGGTTTTGGTTCTGAAGAAGGAGTGATTAAGGCAAAATCTGAGCTTTATGCATGGCTTGGTAAAAACAAGGGAGTTATTTTTAGGAATAGTGATGACCAAATACTGAATGAAGTTTCTCCTCCCGGATCTCAGATAGTCCCTTATTCTTTAAATGAATCCGGACTGGGTAATTTTGAGGTGTTTGGAGCCGATCCGTTTTTGCAGTTAGTGTGGGAGAATGAAGGTGAGAAGCTTGAGCTCAATACTCAGCTATTTGGGAGCTATAACCTGTTAAATATTGTAGCAGCTATTTCTGTAGGGATATATTTTGGTATTGCCCGGGCAAAAATAATTGAAGCTATTGAATCTTATTCTCCAGAGAATAATCGATCACAGATTCGGCGGACTGAAAAAAAGAATGTTTTGGTACTTGATTCATACAATGCCAACCCCTCAAGCATGACTGTGGCAATTGATAGTTTTTTGAATTTAAGCGGGAAGGGAAAGGTACTTATCTTAGGAGACATGTTTGAACTTGGTCCAAATTCTCAGGATGAGCATGTCAAGCTGGTTCATGTTTTAGAAGGAATCAAGGATATGAAGGTGATTCTTGTGGGTAAGAGTTTTGAGAAAGCTGCTGGCAATACTTCTTTTCAATGTTTTTCCTCCACAGATGAATGTTTCAAATATCTAAAGAAAAATCCATTGGAAGGTTCCTTAATACTG
Organism: Bacteroidota bacterium; assembly: GCA_030596025.1. Lineage (GTDB taxonomy): Bacteria > Bacteroidota > Bacteroidia > Bacteroidales > VadinHA17 > JAYEGO01. The sequence goes on from JAUVKW010000070.1 coordinate 15,333, forward strand.
CTTAAAGGATCCAGAATGATGATCCTGGAATCCCTGGTTTCTGTTTTGTAAGTTTATAAGTCTTCTATATTATTCTTTATTTGAAGGCATGGAAAGGAAATGTAATATAATTGTATCTTAATACACGAATAACGAACATAAAACCTTTGGAAATGAGTAAAATAATGGATCCGATTGGCCGTTTGATGGGACTGAGATATAAATCTCATCCCTGGCATGGAGTGGAAATAGGAGATGAGGCTCCTGAGGTGCTAACCTGTTTTATAGAAATGGTACCTACAGATACGGTAAAATATGAGGTGGATAAGGTAAGCGGTTATTTAAAGATAGACAGGCCGCAAAAGTATTCAAATATTGTTCCTGCCCTTTATGGTTTTATTCCTCAAACCTTTAGTGGAGAGAATGTTGCTGAATTTAGTCGCAAGAAAACCGGTGATAAGAACATAACCGGAGATAATGACCCCATTGATATACTGATCCTTACGGAAAAAGAAATTACTCATGGAGATATACTGGTTAAAGCCAGGCCGATTGGTGGGTTTAGGATGATTGATAATAATGAGGCAGATGATAAGATCATTGCTATACTGAATAATGATGCTGTCTACGGGGCATATAAAAATATTGCCGACATTCCGGAAATGATATTGGCCAGGTTGAAGCACTATTTCCTTACTTACAAAGACCTTCCCGGGAATAAAAGAGACTGTGAAATTACTCACACATACGATATTGAGGAGGCCTATGAGGTAATTAATCTTTCTATAAAAGATTATCAGTTAAGATTTGAATCTTTGAATGAGGCTCTTTTGAAAGTTTAAGAGGTCAAAGAGTCTAAGGGGGCGAAAGGTCTAATAGTCATAAGGTAATTCACCAGATAGTAAACCCTCTTCCTGTTTTGTGCACAACGTGAACGACCTCAAGGCTCACCTCTGATTATCAGCGCATTAAATTTTAATAAATCGCAATTTGGGTCATGCAAAGTATATTTATAGTATGTCTATCAGAACAAT